>NZ_CP045798.1:1682500-2020000 GCF_000746025.2 Thermanaerosceptrum fracticalcis | reverse complement strand
GCCAGAATTAAAAAGGAAGAGACGGCCCTGGAGATGGTGGAAAAGACACTGGAACAAATGTATAAAGGGGGGATTTTTGACCACATCGGTTTTGGTTTTTCCCGCTATTCCACGGATAGAAAGTGGCTGGTCCCTCATTTTGAGAAGATGCTTTACGATAATGCCCTGCTGGCCATTGCTTATCTGGAAACCTACCAGGTCACGGGTAAGCCCCTCTACCAGGAAGTGGCGGAAAAGATATTTATCTATATCCTTAGGGATATGACTTCCCCTGAGGGAGCCTTCTATTCGGCGGAGGATGCGGATTCGGAAGGAGTGGAAGGAAAGTTTTATGTCTGGTCGCCGGAGGAAATTAATGAGGTATTGGGCGAGGAAAAGGGTAAACGGTATGCTATCCTGATGGACATAACTCCCCAGGGTAATTTCGAAGGCAAAAGCATTCCCAACTTAATTCAACACAACCTGGCCGGGCTTGATGAACAGGCTAGGAAGTTTTTAGCGGATTGCCGTATTAAGCTGTTTGAGGCCAGAGAAAAGCGGGTCCATCCCCATAAGGATGACAAAATACTTACGGCCTGGAATGCCTTGATGATTGCAGCCTTAGCTATAGGTGCCCGGGCTCTCGATAATAAAACGTACCTTGTTGCCGCTGAGAAAGCTATATCCTTTATTTTTGAGAAACTGCAGCGTGCTGATGGACGGCTCTTAGCCCGCTACCGGGACGGAGAGGCTCTCTACCCCGCTTATGTCGATGACTATGCCTTTTTGATCTGGGCTTTGCTGGAATTGTACGAGACTACCTATCAACCCTCTTACCTGGCCAAAGCTGTGGATTTGAACAAGCAAATGCTGGAGCTCTTTTGGGATGGAGAAGCAGGGGGCTTGTATATGTACGGCAAAGACGGCGAACAACTCCTGGCTCGCCCGAAGGAAATATATGACGGGGCCATGCCTTCCGGGAATTCCGTGGCCGCCTGGAATTTCCTGCGCTTGGCCAGCCTGACGGCTGACTATACCCTGGAAGAAAAAGCCCAGGAGCTTTTCCAGGCCTTTGGCGGTAATGTTAAAGAAAATCCTGCAGGTTATACCTTTTTGCTCCAGGCCTATCTTTTCGCTGCAGAGAGAACCCAGGAAGTCATTATTGTTGCCGGAGAAGAAACAAAAGAAGCCAGGGAGATGGTGGAAATTCTCCAGCACGGCTTTTTACCCCACACTACCAGCCATCTGTTAATCCCCAAAAACCGGGAGGAGCTTATTGATATCATCCCCTTCCTGCAGGAATATCAACCGGAAGAAAGGAAAACCCTGGCCTATGTATGTGAGCACTTTGCCTGCCGTGCCCCCGTTTCTGATACAGCTTCCTTAAAAGAGGCTTTAGGTCTAAAAGAGCTTGTTACTGTATAGTATTTGGTCAATAAGTCACCAGTGGAGTAATTGTCTGGTCACCGGTGACTAAAAGATTCTGCCAACTGGGAACCATCCCACTAGTAACTAAGAACTAGTAACTAGTAACTGACAGGAGGTATTTCCGTGGAAATAAACGAATTAATTAATAAAATAGTCATTGCTTTTTCCCTTTTAGGGATAGTCCTTGCTTTTCGCTATCTTGACGGCAGGGCCAAAGCCAGGAAAAAGTTCCGCAAACCCAAATACAAGCAGTACAAATTGGATTAAATGATAAGGGGATTTCATTGACATGATAAGAGTGGCAGGTCTCAAACTATCGCTGGAGGAAGGGGAAGAACGCCTTCTGCAGTTAATTGCGAAAAAACTGCATGTGAAGACTCATGAGATCAAGGAATGGCATATTTATAAACAGTCTGTCGATGCCAGAAAAAGCAAGATGATTTATTTTATTTATACCGTTGATGTGGTGGTTAAAGATGAAAAATTTCTTCTTAGCAAACTGAATGATCCGGATATCTCCCTTACTCCAGACCTGGCTTATGAGGAGGTGGAAGCGGGGGCGGAAGTTTTAAAACATCCTCCTGTTATTATCGGGACGGGGCCGGCAGGTTTATTTGCCGGTTTGCTTTTGGCCCAGAGAGGGTATCAACCGCTCCTCCTGGAAAGAGGTGATGAAGTAGACAAACGTTCCGATAAGGTCCGGCATTTCTGGAACACAGGGGAACTGGATCCTGAATCCAATGTGCAGTTTGGGGAGGGAGGAGCCGGTACTTTTTCCGATGGTAAACTGACTACCCTCATCAAAGACAAGCGCTGCCGCAAAGTACTGGAGGAACTGGTCCAGGCCGGAGCGCCGCCTGATATCCTCTATTCCTTTAAGCCTCATATTGGCACAGATATTTTACGGCAGGTGGTCAAAAGTTTGCGCCGGCGCATTCAGGAACTGGGAGGCCAGGTCTTTTTCCGGTCCAAGGTTACCGATCTGGTCCTTGAGAACCAGGAACTGCGGGGTTTGGTCATTAATGACAGAGAAAAACTTCCCTGCCAGGCGGCGATTCTGGCTGTTGGTCACAGTGCACGGGATACTTTTCTTATGTTGTTTAAGAGGAAGGTGCAGATGGTGCCCAAACCTTTCTCCATTGGTGTGAGAATTGAACACCCCCAGGCCATGATTGATAAAATCCAGTATAAACACTTTGCTGGGCACCCCCGTTTGGGACCGGCTGATTACAAGCTTGTATATCATGGGAAAAACGGGCGGTCAGCCTATACTTTTTGTATGTGTCCCGGTGGGATGGTTGTTGCTGCTGCCTCTGAACCGGGTCATGTGGTGACCAATGGGATGAGTGAACATGCACGGGATGGTAAGAATGCCAACAGTGCATTATTGGTAGGCGTGACACCCCAAGACTTTGGTGATCACCATCCTTTATCCGGTATTGCTTTTCAGCGCCGCTGGGAGAGCCAGGCTTATCAATTGGGAGGAAGCAATTATAATGCTCCTGCTCAACTGGTAGGCGATTTTCTCCAGCAGAAGCCCTCGGTTTGCTGGGGAGCAGTGGTTCCTACCTATAGAAAGGGAGTCTTTCTTACGGACCTTCGCCAATGTTTGCCGGCTTATGTTACTGCTACCTTAAAAGAAGCCCTGGATAGTTTTAATCAAAAAATGCCTGGTTTTGCCTGGGAGGAGGCTATTTTAACGGGAGTGGAAACACGTAGTTCCTCCCCCGTACGGATTGTGAGAAATGACACATTTCAAGCCAATGTGACAGGAATCTACCCGGCAGGAGAAGGAGCCGGATATGCCGGAGGGATTGTCTCGGCGGCGGTGGATGGGCTGCGGGTGGCGGAAGCTATTATTCACCGGTATCGGCCTTTAAGAATATAAAAACAAAGGATTTAAAAGATGGCTTAATCGCCATCTTTTAAATCCTTTTATGGTAAACAAGTGTTGTAAAAATAGTATCGTTATATTTTTCGTAGCGCACACCGGCCAGGGAATATTTCTGTTTAATGCGAAAATGGAGTGAAGCAAAATTAGGCGTGGGTGCGATGATGGTTTCTGCAAAAATGTTGGTGATTCCGGCTTGGGCCAAGTCAGCAAAAAGGGCCTGGTAAAGGGAGCTGCCAATACCTTTTCCCGTTAAACCGGGAAACATCCCCGTCTGGTTGATTAAGACGAAATCTTCTAAGGCGTGCCGGTTAAATTGAGGATGCCAGAAAATATCTTCTTCCCAGGATGGTACTTCTTTCAACCATTCATCCTTACGGTAAGCAATAAGAAAGCCTTTCACTTTTGTCTCTTCTTCATAAACATAGGTGTAGGTAAGGGTCTTTAAGTCCCCTTCATATTTTTTACGGTGTAAATCTTCATTTACTGTATAGTCACTCATGAGAAAACCCTGAGTAGGGTTTTTATCATTTGTGCCTAGGGCTTTTAAGATTGCCATAATACTGTCCAGGTCATGAACGCTGGCTTTACGGATCATGGACCATCACCTCTCATATTACATACTTAATATCAATTTTAGATTATTCCCCATTCCTTTAAAAATGCAGAGCTTATTAGAGTAATAGTTACCAGTTCCTAGCTGGCGAGCTATTTGCGATGTCTCAGAAGCCAAACGTGATCAGGGTTGAAAAACCATAGAAAAAAGAATTTACCCCGAATAATAGCGAAAAAATGGTCGTTTCAGCCCCCTAATTGAAGGTCAAGCAAAGAATTCACCTCAAGTAAAAAAAGGGAAACAGGTGAGCATCCTCATGGCAAAATAGTAGTGGTCAAACGACTATCTAAACCAATAAAGGAGGTTCACCTGTATGGCTATTATACCACAACTTTGTTTGTTTAAATGTAATGAAATCGAATAACTGGGAGACTTGGAGTGATCCTTTTTACGGCAAAACAGTAAGAAGTCGACAAGAATCCAATCACCTTGGGACTAAAACAGCTCCAGTGAAAACCATCATCCGGGCAGAAAAACGAAAAAATAGCACATCGCAAAAAGCTCACTAAGAACAATGCTTTTGATAAATTATCAACTATGTTAAAATTGAGAGGAAAATAAGATCCAAATCAGCATGGATGGCAAAGGCCGGGTAACCGATAATGCAATTACCGAACGGTTTTTCAGGAATCTCAAGTGGGAGAAAATCTATTACAGGGAATACCGGATGCCCCGAGAGGCTATAATCATGTAGAAGGTAAAAAAAAAACAAGCGGTTACCTCTTTCAAAATGGCTTCTTAAAACTACAATATTTGTAAAAAGAGCCTATTCAAAACAGAGGTGAGTAAAGTGACCATGAATATAGTAACCACCATTAACGGCCTATGCAAAAGATGTTATTCATGTATTAGAAATTGTCCTGCAAAGGCAATAAAGGTTGAGAACGAACAGGCCATGGTGGTGCCCGAACTGTGTATCAGTTGCGGGCACTGTGTGGTAGTCTGTTCGCAAAACGCCAAAAAGATTGCAAGTGGAAGGGAAAGCGCTATTGATGCGCTAAAATCAGATAAAGCAATTGCGTGCCTGGCGCCATCTTTTATAGCTCAGTATAACAGGTTTGCCCCGGGCCAGGTTGTGAGCGCCATAAAAAAGCTGGGTTTTGACGAAGTTTGGGAGGTAGCATATGGAGCCCTCTTAGTTGCCAGGGAGTATGAGAAAAATGTTTTGACTACCAAAGAGAAAAAACATTATATTGCTACTCCTTGTCCGGCTGTAGTAAACATGGTGGAAAAATACTATCCGGAATTAATTCAGTTTCTGGTTCCCATAATTTCTCCTATGATTGCCCTCGGACGATATCTTAAATTGCGTTACGGCAAAGAATGCAGGGTTGTATTTATCGGCCCCTGTGTCGCCAAGAAAGCAGAAGCACAGGATCCCATGGTACAGGGAGCTATAGATGGGGTGTTAACATTTCCGGAGTTGGACATGATGTTACAGGAGGCAAATATCGAACCCGGTAAGTTGGCTCCTGAAGGTTGGGACAGTCCTCCTTCCCGTTTGGGAAGATTATTCCCGGTGACAGGAGGGGTTCTGAGGACTGCCGGTTTTAAAATTGACCCTCTAAATTGTGAGGTAATGACCGTTGAGGGAAGGGAGAATTGTATTGATGTTTTGGAGGGCCTTGCCAGCGGTAAAATTCAAGCTAAGTTTGTTGATATTTTGTTTTGCGAAGGCTGTATCAACGGTCCCATGTTAAATTCTGAAGAAAACAGGTTTGAAAGGCAGCAATTGGTAACTAAATATACCAGGGAAAATTTACAAGCTGCGGAGGAATATCCGGTTGAAATTCCTGCCGAACTTGATCTTACCCGGGGATTCATAAATCGCAGCAAAAGATTACCTGAACCAACTGAAGCACAAATCAGGGCTGTTCTTGCAGAACTGGGCAAATTTACCCCTGAAGATGAATTAAATTGCGGCGCTTGCGGGTATGCCAGCTGCCGTAAAAAAGCAATAGCCATCTTTCAGGGTTTGGCAGAGAGCAAAATGTGCCTGCCATTTTTGGTATCAAGCCTGGAATTCAGTAATATACATCTCAAAAAACAATTAAAAAATTACCTTGGAATGGAAAATATGATAGGAAATTCTTCTGCCATGCAGCAGGTCTATCAAATAATAGACAAAGTGGCACCTACAGACAGTACTGTATTGATAAGGGGTGAGAGTGGAACCGGAAAGGATTTGGTTGCACAGGCTTTACACCACAAAAGCCTTCGCAATGAAAAAACTTTTGTAAGCATAAATTGTGCAGCGCTACCCGAAAATCTTTTGGAAAGTGAACTCTTTGGACATGCAAGGGGAGCCTTTACAGGAGCGGTGAGCGATAAAAAAGGACTATTTGAAGAAGCAAACGGAGGCACCTTTTTTTGGATGAAATAGGGGACCTTAATCCGAATTTGCAGGCAAAATTACTGCGCGTACTCCAACAGGGCGAATTTATAAGAATAGGGGAAACTGTACCCCGTAAGTGCGATGTCAGGATAATTGCTGCAACTAACCAGAACCTTGAGGAACTTATTGAAAAGAAGAAATTCAGGGAAGACTTGTATTATAGATTAAATGTAGTGACCATCAACTTGCCTACTTTGAGGGATAGAAAAGAGGACATACCTGTCCTTACTAAATATTTTCTGGATAAGTTTTGCAAGAAACATGCTAAAAAAATAATTTCAATTGCTAAGGAGGCAATGACGAGCCTGACTGCAGCTGACTGGCCCGGGAATGTGCGAGAACTTGAAAATGCCATTGAGAGAGCTGTAATCCTTTGTGAAGGGACAGAGATTAAAAATGAAGACCTGCCTCCTTCTATAAGTAAAGAGTACCGTAATGGGGAAAGTATTGAAGATGAAACCAATTTAAACAATTTAAATTACAAGCAGGCAGTGGAAGAATATAAGAAAAAATTAGTAAGAAACGCTATAAAGCAGGCGGGTGGAGTACAGGCGAGGGCTGCCGAGATGTTGGGAATAGGGCGAAGCACGTTAAATGAAATAATTAAAAAGCTTAATATAGATGTATAAAGCTTTAAGTACAAAAAACGAATGTGTTCAAAAAAACGAACATCGAAGATTGCTGCTACGGATAAGATTGCCGTAGCTTTTTGTTTTTATGTGTTCAAAAATGCGAACACATAAACTGAAGTTAGGTGCTAAAGTAAATGCGAAAACCATTGTTTATTCAGGAGCACAGTTATTGCTATGAAATTTGGCATGAGATTTGCATGTTAGAAATAGCAAGATGTTAACAACATCAGGGGTTAGTAAATTACTTTTTGGAATTCTATTTATATAATTTAAGGAGGAATTTCGCAAATGTGTACTGGAACCTCATCTTTAGATCATGTCATCGCCATAAAAATAAGTGATACGGAGATAATTATCACTGATGCCACATATGACTGCTTTAAGGAAGTGTGGACACGCAAGAAAAAAGAAAATCCGGCAATAACGGCACATGAAATCTGCCATATTCTAGGACACTCGGGATTATCGGCTGTTGTGAGGCCGTTTATTGATGAAACTAAATTGTTATAATATACCAGTAGTTATGCAGTTTCAGGATAATTTTCCCAATCCCATAACCTAAGTTCCAAAGAATGTGGCCAGAATTTATCAATAAGCCTTGAAAAACGCTGGGTTGCCGTGTCAAAATAGACTTGGATCAACTGCTCGCAACAGCGGATCCGACAACCGGCGTTGAAGAAGTACCTTATCACTTCGCAGAGGGAGGGGGCTTGTTCGGCGCCTTCTTTATTGCACTCCCAAGAGGCATAACAAAGAAGGGTCTTCGCTGTAAACAAGAGCTCCACATGTGCGAAATGAGCTGTTTCAGACTGAGCATAGCAAGATGTTAAACCAAGATTCTGTTTAGCGGTGCGGTAAAAAACTTCTATTCTCCATCGTTTAACATAGGCAGTTGCAGCTTCTTCCGGCGTATCTACGCGATTGCTTATCAGGAGATACGCATCCTTGAAGGTTGCTGGGCATTCTTCCTCCGGAAGAACTATGCTGCCCTCGACAGCCTGCTTCTCATAAGTGGCTGCAATGGCAGCTATGGGTAAAAAACGTTGTCTAGTAATGGGTTTTCCCTTGCGTGTTAAGGTCTCATAGGGCATTTTGATGTAAATGTCCGGAATACTGAGAACCGATTCTTTGCCAAGGACCCGAAGCTGGGAATAAACTTCTCGCAGCAGTTGCTTCGGATTAAGTTTAATGTAGCGTTCCTTTCCTAGTACCGGGTCGTAGATTTTCCTGAATAGCGCTGTGTTACGTTTGGCTTTGGTAACCCAGTCAAAATTTTGACCCATCAGCCAGTTCAGGAACTTTTTACACAAAAACCAGCGATCCATGGCTACCCATAGTCTGGCCTTGTTCAGCTGACGAGCCTCTGCGAGCATCTGTTTAGCAAGATCAAGCTTGCTTTGTTTTTCATTCTCCTGACCGGTTTTAACCCAAAAGCGCCATAACATGGGATATTCAAGACCATTCTTTAAGATAGCCAGGGTCGACACAAGATTAATACACCATACATGGCGCTTATCCGAACTGTCAAAGAGCCAACAGAGAAAGGGGATTTTTTTACCGTGAGGATGCTCAATTTTGGTATCGTCTAAGGCAATGATATCGCCGTCGGTCAGCCTGCTATCCGTATTTTCTTGTAACCTGGCAAATCTGCCCAAAGAGAACCGGAGCCACTGAAAGGGCTTGGAGAGAAACCGGCTGAAGGCACTTTGAGAGATGATTTGCCCGGAAAGCAGTTGTTGTAAAAATGGAGCTTCCGTTGAAAACTTAGCATTTTGATTTGCAGAACTTGAATGATTAACAAGGCCGCAGATGTAGGCAAAAGCCAGGAGCCACGCTGGAATTCCGGAGTGTTTGCGTATTCCGGACTGGGAAAACAGCAGAGACAGGTCAAATAAATCCCAAATTGTCTTGAGTACCGGGATTCCGGCACCTTGACCGTGATCCTTTTTTTCGAAAGTTGGTTTACACAGTTTCTTCATCAGCATCACCCATATCGCTAGAGTGATGGTAGAAAATACCATCCAAAGCGATTATGGGGGCTTTCCGAAAAAGTCAAGCCTTTTTTGTCGAAAATTAGGATCTTTTTTAAAATATTTTTTGAGTTATCATTTTCTATTTATTTCCACCAACTGCATAACTCCTGATATACTTCTATAGTCATGAGCATCTGGTTGGTAAACAAAGCTTAATATAGATGTATAATGCTAGAAGTACAAAAATACGAACATGTACAAAAAAACGAACATGTACAAAAAAACGAACACCGAAAATTTCTGCTACGGATAAGGTTGCCGTAGCTTTTTTGTTGTTATGTGTTCAAAAATACGAACACATAAACTGAAGTTCGGTGCTAAAGTAAATGTGAAAACCATTGTATATTCAGGAGCACAGTTATTGCTATGAAATTTGGCATGAGATTTGCATGTTATACTGGCTGTGTTAGCTATGTGTCGATAAATGTCGAATATCATCGAAAAAAGGAGGTGAAATCTATAGGGACCGTGGGTATTCTTTGTTAGTCCGGTTGAGCAAGCCGAGTGGTTTCAGAGGTTCTTTAGTTTGGTATTTACAAATTTGCGGCGAGGAGGGGATTATAAGTGAACGTGAAATCCGACGCAAAAGCTGAAGTTGGGCAAACTGAAAGCCTCGAAAAGGGGTCTGTTTTAAAAGAAATTCTTGAAGCTAATCAAAAATTTATTCAACAGTTCCAGCCTGTCAAATTAAGTCACCATCCCCGTAAAAAGATAGCTGTGGTTACCTGTATGGATACAAGATTGGTTGATTTCTTGGAACCTGCCATGGGCTTAAAACGTGGGGATGCGAAAATTATAAAAAACGCAGGCAATACCGTCCCGGCAGAAGTTATTCGCAGCTTGGCTGCTGCCATTTATTCGCTGGGCGTAAAAGAAGTTCTGGTTGTGGGTCACACCCACTGCGGAATGGCTCATGTGGATGAACAGAAACTGGCCAATAGCATGCGGGAAAATGGGATATCAGAGGAGGTGATCGCGGGGCTCAACTTAAAGGAGTGGATCGGGGCAATTTCTGATGAGGAGAGCAATGTTAAAGAAATGGTTAAAGAAATCAAGGCGTCTCCTGTTATTCCATCTCAGGTTCCCGTTCATGGTCTGATCATTGATATTGAAACCGGTATGCTTAGGGTTGTGGCTTGAATGCGAGCATAATCTGCAGGTTTCAACAAAATTCACGGGGAGGGAAATAAAGTTTTATGGCTTTCAAATCACCAAATGATATAGCTATGGGCATGGTACAAGTAGGGGTTAAAAAAGCTGCCCTGTCTGTCAAAAAAATGCTTATCCTCGGTTTCCTGGCTGGAGCCTACATTGCCTTAGGAGGATTCCTTGCTGTTCGAGTGGGTGGTGCAGTACCTAATGATGTGTGGGGCAGCCTGCAAAAATTTATTTTTGCCGGCGTATTCCCGGTTGGCCTGATGATGGTTATTATCGCCGGGGCTGAACTTGTTACCGGCAACTTTATGACTCAGCCTATAGCCTTTCTGGACAGAAAAATTGGAATTAGTGGGGTTATCAAAAGCTGGACTTTTGTTTACTTGGGAAATTTTATCGGTTCCATTTTTGTGGCCTTTGTACTTTCTTACTTGACAGGGTTAATTATGGAACCTGTAAAGGCTGGCGATGTAGTAACGAAAATGCCCTGGGCGGCATATATCGTTAAGGTTGCTAATGCCAAAACGGCACTGACATGGTGGGAGGCTTTCTGGCGGGCAGTTGGATGTAACTGGATGGTTGTCCTGGCAGTTTGGATGGCTTTCAGCGCAGAAGACATTGTCGGAAAGATCTTTGCCATCTGGTGGCCGATCATGGCCTTCGTAGCTATTGGCTTTGAGCACTCGGTGGCCAACATGTTTTTCATTCCCCTAGGTATCTTTGCCGGAAGCGATCCAACCTATGTCGCTTTTACCCAGACTGCGCAAGGGATTGCTGCCCAGGCTCCTGTCCTAAAGGCTACGTGGGAAACATTCTTTTTGAACAACCTCATCCCGGTAACCCTGGGTAATATCGTCGGTGCCGGGTTATTTGTTGCAATGGTTTACTGGTATGTATATCTGAAGGCCGAAAAGGGAGAGGTTGCAAGGGTCTCCAAAGGTGCCTGAAGAACTGCGTTGGGATAGAGCAAAAGTTAGTTCTTCCTAAAGAAATTGTTAAAATGACGGTGATGCTGGTGCGAGACAGCGAACTCACCAGTAGCCAGCGTGCCGCCATGATAGAAGTTTCGGAGCGCCAAAAGTTAAGGAGGGAGTTGTCCATGGTAAAGAAAGAGCAAGAACGGGTTTTGACAATATGTCCTTTCTGCGGTGGTGGTTGCGGCATCTACCTGAATATCGAGGATGGAAAAATTACCGGTACCGAGCCTGACAAGCTTCACCCTGTCAATGAAGGGGAATTGTGTGTCAAGGGCTACTACGGATATGAATATGTTCAGGATTCCCGCCGTTTGACTTCACCGTTAATTAAGAAGAACGGAAGTTTTGTTTCCGTTTCCTGGGATGAGGCGCTGGACTACGTTGCCGAGCGGTTAAAGACGATCAAGCAGGAGTCCGGGCCTGATGCCTTTGCTTTGTTTACTTCAGCCAGGTCTATTAGTGAAGACAACTATATGGCTCAGAAGTTTGCCAGAGCGGTAATGGGGACCAATAATGTGGACCACTGCGCCCGTCTCTGACACGCCCCTACCGTCGCCGGTCTGGCGATGACCTTGGGCAGCGGGGCAATGACGAATTCAATTCCTGAACTTAGTGCCCATTCAGACGTTATCTTTATAATTGGTTCTAATACTGCCGAGTGCCATCCTTTGATAGCCCGGCATGTTTTGAAGGCCAAGGAACGCGGCGCCAGGCTGATTGTGGCGGATCCGCGGATGACGGAAATGGCCAACAAAGCAGATATCTGGCTGAGGGTACCTGCCGGATATAACATTCCGCTCATTAACGGGCTGATTAACGTAATCATCAAGGAAGGACTTGCTAAGACCGACTTTATCCGGGAGCATGCTGTGGGCTTTGATGAACTGGCTAAAGCGGTGGAGGAGTATACTCCGGACTATGTTGAGGAGCTAACGGGGATTCCCCAAAAAGATTTGGTCGAGGCGGCCCGCATTTACGGCCGGGCGCAGGCAGCGGCTATTTTGTACTGCATGGGAATTACCCAGTTCAGCCACGGTACAGGCAATGTGGTAAGCCTGTCCAACCTGGCTGTGATTACAGGTAACCTGGGCCGCTCCGGGGCCGGGTTATATCCGCTGAGAGGTCAGAACAACGTTCAAGGGGCTTGTGACATGGGTGGCCTGCCTAATGTCCTGCCTGGTTACCTGGATGTAACAAAAGAAGATAACCGTGCTCGGTTTGAAAAAGTATGGGGGGTCAAGTTGCCGTCAACCCCCGGACTTAAGCTGACAGAGGTTCCCGACGCTATTCTGCAGCATCGTGTTCGTGCCCTGTATGTCTTCGGAGAAAACCCTGTTATGAGTGATCCGGATTCGGAGCACCTGCGCCACGCTCTGGAGCACTTAGATCTGCTGGTGGTCCAGGATATCTTCCTTACTGAGACTGCACGCTTGGCTGATGTGGTATTGCCTGCCGCTTGCTGGGGAGAAAAAGATGGTACTTTTCACAACACCGAACGCCGGGTACAGCGGGTGCGCAAGGCTGTTGACCCGCCGGGTGAGGCACGTCCCGACTGGCAGATTTTCGGGATGCTGGCCCAAAAAATGGGTTATCCCGGGATGAATTACCGCCATCCCCAGGAAATCTGGGATGAATTGCGGAAGCTGGTTCCGGAAAAATTTGGCGGTATCAGTTACGCACGCCTGGAAAAGGAACGGGGGATTGTGTGGCCATGTCCGTCTGAGGACCACCCAGGGACGCCAATCCTGTACCGGGGAGGTAAGTTCCTGACATCGTCCGGTAAGGCTAACCTTTATCCGGTGCTGTTTGATCCCGGTAAGCATGATTCCAAACAGCCCAATAATGTGAAAGGCGCGGCAAAGGTAATTGTGGGTAGTATTGCCGAACTACCCGACCAAGAATATCCCTTCACCCTTACCACCGGCAGGCGGGTATATCATTACCATACCAGTACTATGACCGGTAAATCATGGGCTATTACCCAGGTTGCGCCAGGGGAAATGATAGAGATAAATCCCTGCGATGCCAAGAAGCTGGGCATAAATGACGGTGAGTATATTAAAGTATCCACCCGACGGGGTTCGGTGGTGGCCCGGGCCTGGGTAACCGAGCGGGTTCCGGAAAACACCGTCTTTATGACATTCCACTACTGGGAGGCTTGCAGTAATGAGCTGACCAATACAGCCGCCGATAATATTACCGGTACGCCCGAATTAAAAGTTGCGGCTGCCAAAGTGGAAAAAATATCACCAACAGAAGCCCGGGCCATCCGCCAGGAGAAAAAAGAAAAGTACCTGGTCGGCTTGGAAAAGGAGATTACCGGACCGGCGATGGGGAAGGGAGGAAAAGCAGATGCCTAATCGTTTTATAATTGCTGATCCTGACCGCTGCCTGGGCTGCTATACTTGTATGGCCGGCTGTGCCCTTATCCATAAAAATTACGGGCTGCAGCCTTTCCCCCGGCTTTTTGTTACCCATACTTCTGAAGGAACGATGCCCATTCAGTGCCGGCACTGCGAGGATGCTCCTTGTGCAAAAGTTTGTCCCGTTAAAGCCATCGAGATTAAGGACCAGATGGTCCAATTAAACGAAGGTCTCTGTATTGGCTGTAAGATGTGTGCTCTGGCCTGCCCCTTTGGTTGTATTGAGATTCAGGGCACCCGAGCTCCCTCGGTTGAAGAAGTCGGTCTGGTTAACTTTCACCTAATTCCTCTGCTAGCCGGGGATATCGGACAGAAAACCATTGCTGCAAAATGCGATCTTTGTTCTTTCACAGAGGGTGGCCCCACTTGTGTACAAGTCTGCCCGACCAAAGCGCTGAAAGAGGTTAAAGGTGAGGAGATAGAGCGGCTCAGTAAGCTTAAGAGGGGCGCTAACACCAAAAGTGCGGTTTCCATCCTTAGAAGTGGGAGGTAAATCCTATGGTTGCTGAACAGCTTTTTATAATGTCCATACTCCTTTATGCGGCTGGAGCCGGTGCCTCGCTGCTATTAGGTAAAATGGACAGGCATGCCAACTACGTTGCTGCTATAACTGCTTTCCTTGCGGCTGTTACCGGGATGGCGTGGGCCATCCCGGTATTGGCCGGCGGGGCGGGCTTTACGCTGAATTTCACCGGATTTATTCCCTTTACACAATTTGTTATCCGAGTAGATCAGCTGTCTGCCTTTATGGCACTGGTCATTTCACTGCTGACTGCTGCTACAGCCCTTTATTCGTTGTCTTACCTGGAGGAGTACAGCGGGAAGGGTAAGGGCCTGCTGGGATTTTTTATGAATATTTTTATCGGTTCTATGATCCTGGTGGTTACTGTAGGAGATGCCTTTTATTTTCTGATCTTCTGGGAGCTCATGACTCTTGCTTCGTTTTTCCTGGTAAGTTTTGAGCAGGAGAAAAAGGAATCTACCGGTGCCGGTTTGGTTTACCTGATCATGGCCCACGTAGGTACGGCTTTGATTATGCTATCATTTCTCCTTTTCGTCAGCAAGACCGGTAGTTTTGACTTTGCAACCTTCAGTGAGGCGCCTCTTTCTGAGGGTTTAAAAACGACGGCCTTCATTCTGGCATTTTTAGGTTTCGGGGCTAAAGCAGGTATTATTCCTTTGCATATCTGGTTACCCCAGGCTCACCCGGCTGCTCCCTCAAACATTTCCGCTTTGATGTCCGGTGTCATGATCAAAACGGCAATTTACGGCATTATCCGTGTAGGAGTGGACTTTTTGGGCGCTACCAACTACTGGTGGGGTGTGATAGTTCTTCTTGCTGGCGCCGTCTCGGCTGTTTTGGGTGTAATGTACGCGCTGGCACAGCATGACTTAAAACGGTTGCTGGCTTTTCACAGCGTGGAAAACATCGGCATCATTTTAATGGGGGTAGGGGTTGGCATGTTGGGCGCGGCTTTAGAGCAACCGATGCTGGCCGTGCTCGGATTAATGGCAGGTCTTTACCACCTGATTAATCACGCTACTTTTAAAGGGCTGCTCTTCCTAGGGGCAGGTTCGGTCCTCTACCGTACGCATAGCAAAAATATGGAGAAACTGGGCGGGTTGGTAAAAAGGATGCCCTTTACAGCATTTGCTTTTCTTATTGGCGCGGCAGCTATTTCAGCTTTGCCTCCGCTGAACGGCTTTGTCAGTGAATGGTATACCTATCATTCACTGTTCCTGGCTGCTAAGTCAGGCAGCTGGTGGGTGACCCTGGTTGCTTCTGTTGTTATCGTAATGCTGGCCATTACAGGTGCGTTGGCTGCCATGTGCTTTGTTAAGGCTTATGGCGTCACCTTCGCCGGTGCCGCCCGCAGTCACCACGCTGAGACTGCCAGAGAGGTTCCGCCAACCATGGTGGCAGGCATGTTTGTTCTGGTGGTCGCCATCGTTATTTTAGGGGTGGGCGCACCCTGGCTGGTTCCTGCTTTTACTTCCGTGGCAGCGTCTTTGCTGAACCAACCGGCGGTACCGGCCGCTGCAGGGATGATTATGTATCCTGGCTTTTTAATTCAAGGTACCCTCTCTACTCCGCTGATGGCCATCCTGCTGGTAGGTCTAGTTACTTTACCTTTGCTGCTGGTGGCCCTCGGAGGCGGGTTTGGCACAGGTAGGCGGGTGGATGAAGCGCCGTGGGCGTGCGGTTATGCCTACAACCCCCGTATGGGTTATACCGCTTCATCTTTTGCCCAACCCCTTAGAGTAATTTTCCGGGCTATTTACCGGCCTCAAACTCATGTTAAGGGGCCGCGTTATACTTCTAAGTCTTACTTTGAAGGGCCTGTACATTACGAGTCTCATGCCTCATCGCTATGGGAGGACTACCTTTACAAGCCACTGGTGGCTGCCGTCATGAGAACGGGAACTTATATCCAGAAGCTTCAGGCTGGCAGTATTCACCTGTATTTGCTCTACATCATCATTATTCTGGTGAGCTTCTTGCTTATTGCCACGAGATAAGGGGGGTGTCAGATATGGATTACGGCAAATTAATCCTTGTAGGACTGCTGCAGGCAGCCTTGATTATGCTGGCCGCCCCGCTGTTGGACGGCATATCCCGACGGCTCCGGGCTAGAATTCACAGCCGTCGAGGGGGCAGTATTTTCCAAACTTATTACGACCTTTTTAAATTGTTGAAACGGGAGGAAACCGTTCCGCCCCAAGCCAGTTGGGTGTTTGCTGCTACTCCGTATATCCTGGTGGCAACTCTTCTGCTGCTGGCCATGATAATTCCATCCATTACGCTAATGTCGCCGCTGGGATTAGTTGGCGACTTATTTGCGGTAATATATCTGATGGCTTTAGTGCGATTTTTCTTCTCGCTATCGGGGCTGGATTCCGGAAGTACCTTTGCTGCAGCAGGAAGCAGCCGGGAAATGATGCTGGCTGTGCTTATTGAGCCTGCCATGGTAGTGGTTTTGCTTACACTGGCTTTGTTAGCCGGGTCAACTAATCTGGGGTCAATTAGTGTTCAGGTGGCCTCCGGACAAATATCTTTTTTGCATCCCGCATTTATCATCGGCTTACTCGCGTTTCTTATTGCTACTGCTGTCGAGACGGGAAAACTTCCCTTCGACTTGGCCGAAGCAGAACAGGAACTGCAGGAAGGGCCTCTGACTGAGTATTCAGGGCGCGGCATGGCTCTCATGAAACTTGCCCTGTTAATGAAACAAGTGATTGTGGTTGCACTGTTTTTAGCCCTTTTCCTGCCGTTTGGCGGTGCGGTTGATATTACCTCAGGCTCATTGATACTGGGGAGCATCATCTTCCTGGGTAAGCTGCTGGTTTTTTATACTTTGGTTGCGCTGATAGAAAATGCTGTAGCTAGGTACCGAATTACTGATGTGACGGTTATTACATCGTTATCATTTGGCATCGCCCTGATTTCCTTTGTGTTTTATCTGGCGTTAAGTTAAGTAAAGATGGAGGGGTTTTAAGATGACTGCTACAGCAATTGTAAACAGCCTGGCGGTGTTGCTTATCCTGACCTCCCTTTTGGTGGTAGAAAGCCGCCGGCTGAAGGTTTCGGCTTATTTTTACAGTCTACAATCACTGGTGTTAATTAGCATCTTCCTGTCGCTTGCAGTAATAAACGAGGCCGAACAACTTTACCTCTGGTCTATTACTTCACTAATAACCAAGGTCTTTCTGGTGCCGTTTATCTTGCTCCGGGCAGTTAAGGCTACTGGTATAGTTGAAGAAGAGCCTCCGCTTGTTGGAACCACCTGGTCGGTGATTTTGGCAGCATTAATGGTCGGACTTGCCTTTATTTTGGTACAGCCGTTTCACATGCTGGCGGTGCTTGATTATAAAACGGCGCTGGCGGTTTCTCTGGCCCATTTCCTACTGGGACTTCACTGCATGATTACGAGAATAAATGCCTTGAAACAACTGCTGGGATTTTGTTTAATGGAGAACGGTTCACACCTGACGCTTGCCATTATGGCCTATAATGTGCCCGAACTTGCGGAAATAGGTATTCTTACCGATGCCGTATTTGCTGTGCTGATTATGTCCCTGATAGCCGTAAAACTTTATAAAGCTTTCGGCACTATGGATGCTAGTCAGCTAAAAATGCTGAAAGGGTAGGTGATTTCATGTCCCAGGAATTATTGCTCCTGGTTATACTGACTATTCCCCTGGTGGCGGCGTTGGCTTCTTTTACCTTTCGGTTACGACGTCCCCTGGAGTTTATTCAAGTTGCCGCTACTGCCGGGATTCTGCTTGTTGCTTCTCTTTTGATCAAAGAGGTACTTGTGGCAGGGCCGGTTAGCGCCCTGGGAGGAAACCTTTACCTGGATGAACTTTCGTTCATCGTGCTTATGATTATCGGCGGTCTCGGCTTTATACTAGGCGTATACTCAATTGGCTATCTGGGTTATGATATTAATAAGGGCGAGATCAAACCCAGCGACCTGGGTCTTTACTATGGCCTATACCATTTGTTCCTGTTTACTATGTTGCTTACCGTGCTATCCAATAACGTCTTTATAATGTGGGCGGCAGTAGAAGCTACTACCCTTGCTTCTGCTTTTTTGGTAGGCTTCTACCGGCATCGTTCGTCTGCCGAAGGCGCCTGGAAGTACGTTCTGATCTGCAGTGCCGGAATTGCTTTTGCGCTGTTCGGTACGGTACTCATCTTTGCCAATGCGTATCAGCTGATTGGACAGGTGCACGAAGCCGTCTTATGGACCGAAGTGCTCAAGGTTGCCGGGGAATTGGACCCTGTCGCTCTTAAAATAGCCTTTGTATTTATTTTGATTGGATTTGGTACTAAGACTGGCCTGATGCCCATGCATACCTGGCTTCCCGATGCGCACAGCGAAGCGCCGAGCCCTGCCAGCGCACTCCTTTCAGGAGTTCTGCTCAATTGCGGTCTCTTGCTGGTGATCCGGTATTATGCTCTGACCGGGCAGGCCATTGGATTTGATTTCCCGCGTACTTTATTGCTGTTCCTGGGTCTGGCTTCTGTTGTGATTGCGGCCTTCTTTATCCTGGTGCAGAAGGACCTCAAGCGGATGCTGGCCTACAGTAGTATTGAAAATATGGGTATTATCGCATTTGGTCTGGGTATTGGCGGCCCGGCGGGCATAATGGCTGCCCTCATCCATACGGTCAATCACAGCGCTACCAAGGCTCTTATGTTTGGTGCGGCAGGAAACATAGTCCATAAGTTCGGTACCCGGAATACGGATAAGATTAAAGGTGTGCTGAAGATTGCCCCGGTTACTGGTGTCCTCCTAATTGCCGGTGCACTATCGCTGGGAGGTTCTCCACCCTTTGCTATTTTCGTTAGTGAATTCCTGACAGTGGCGGCGGCTCTCAAGGAAGGATATTTGGTAGTGACCATCATCTTTCTGGCTGCACTGGCTGTTGTTTTTGGTGCTATGCTAAACTTCATTGTTAAGTCAGTTTTTGGGGCTCCTTTGGAAGGAAAAGAAAAAGGGGACCTTAATTTACTGATGTTGGCTCCTCTGGTAGCACTATTGATAATTGTATTAACCTTGGGTATCGGTATTCCTGAATTTCTAAACCAGCTACTGGAGCGATCTGTTGAAATTATCTTGGGAGGTTGATGAATATGTCGTTTAGCAGCCAGATGAAGCGGGGGAAGAAATATCCGGACGCCTTGAAGGATAAATTTGGCACTGCTGTTATTTTGGAAGAGACCTATCAAACACCCGAGCAGCTAACCATTACGGTAGACCGCAACAATCTTCCGGATGTGGTAACCGAGCTTTATTACGGTCATAACGGCTGGCTTTCCAACATGATTGGCAATGACGAGCGCAGTATTAACGGGTGTTATGCTTTGTATTACATTCTCTCCATGGAGGGCAATCAAAACCCTCAAGATAACATGTGGGTAACGGTAAAGACCTTGATTCCTGAAAACGATCCCCAGTTCCCATCGGTCACCCCACGGGTTCCGGCTGCCGTATGGTACGAACGGGAAGTTCGTGATATGTTCGGCCTGGAGCCAGAGGGAATCCCTGATGCCCGGAGGTTGGTACTGCCCGATGATTGGCCGGATAACCTGTATCCTTTGCGTAAGGACGCCATGGATTATCGCTACCGTCCTGAGTCTGTGGAAGAAAAGTACGATTTCATCGAGGTAGAAGGGGAGGGAATTGTGGAGGTTCCCCTGGGGCCACTTCATATTACCTCTGATGAGCCCGGGCATTTCCGCCTGTTTGTAGACGGGGAGTATATCGTTGACGCTGATTACCGCCTTTTCTACATTCACCGTGGTATGGAAAAGACGGCGGAGAACCGTATGGATTACGATCAGGTTAACTTTTTGGCCGAGCGGGTTTGCGGTATCTGCGGCTATACCCACAGTGTGGCTTATTCCGCTGCGGTGGAAAGCGCCAACGGGATTGAAGTACCTCTGCGAGCCCAGTATATCCGAACCATTCTACTGGAAGTAGAGAGGTTGCACAGCCACTTTTTAAATCTCGGGTTGGCTGCTCACCTGGTGGGCTTTGATTCCGGTTTTATGCACTTCTTCCGCGTGAGGGAAAAAGCAATGAAGATGGCCGAGATCCTTACAGGCGGCCGGAAAACCTATGGTATGAACTTGGTCGGCGGGGTACGCAGGGATATTTTAAAAGAAGAGAGAGATCAAATTCTACGATTGATTACAGAACTGCGTAAAGAGTTGGATGAACTGTTGGATATCCTGATAAATACTCCTAACTTTTTAATGCGGACCCGTGGTGTGGGCAAGCTGGAACGGGACGTAGCCCGTGACTTCAGTCCGGTGGGTCCCAACATGCGGGGTTCCGGATATGCCAGGGATAACCGGGCGGATCATCCTTTTGCTGCCTATGACCGGGTACCCTGGGAGGTAGTTAGTAAAGACGGCTGTGATGTACTTTCTCGGGAATTGGTTCGGGCAGGGGAACTCTATCAAGCTTTCAATATCATCGAGAGGTGTCTCCAGGAAATGCCTCCCGGGCCTATCCTGGTTGAAGGGTTCTCCTATAAGCCCTACACTTATGCCCTCGGCGCTACCGAAGCTCCCCGGGGTGAAAATGTTCACTGGGTGATGACCGGGGATAACCAGAAACTGTATCGCTGGAGAGCTAGGGCTGCTACTTATAACAACTGGCCGTCCCTCAGGTATATGTTTAGAGGCAATGCCATCTCTGACGCACCACTCATTGTGGCCAGTCTTGACCCGTGCTATTCCTGTACCGAACGGGTTACCGTGGTAGATGTGCGGAAAAAGAATGTAAAAACCGTTTCTTATAATGAACTGGAAAACTACTGCCGGGAGCGGAAGTATTCGCCGCTTAAACTTTAGTTTAATTACTGAAAGGGGGTCAGAGGATGTTTAAACTGCTTAAGAAAGCGCTGCAGGTGGGGGAGGCTACTGTTGAATACCCTTTCAAGCCGCTGGAAGTTGCTCCTGGCTTTCGCGGGAAACCTATTTACAATTTTCAGCAATGTATAGCCTGCGGTGCGTGTGCGATTGCCTGTCCCGCCAACGCTATTACTATGGATTATAATTTAGAAAAAGGAATTAAATCCTGGAAGGTTTTTTACGGTCGTTGTATTTTCTGCGGCCGTTGTGAGGAAGTTTGCCCGACCGGGGCTATCACACTGTCACCGGATTTTGAGCTGGCGGCTACAGCAAAGGAAGATCTCTATTGTAAGGCGGACTTCCGTTTGACCAGATGCCATTTGTGCGGTGAATATTTTGTCCCGGCCAAAGAACTGGAATATATACTGGCAGCTTTGGAACAGGCCGGGCAACCGGGTTCAGCTTCCCATATCACCAGGCAGGTTATGGAAGTATGCCCTCAGTGCAAGCGTCGGCAGGGAATTAAGACAGCTGTTAAATCCCTGCCCAGGGCAGTTGGCCAACAGCAGGGGAGGGGATAAAATGATAACCGTTAAAGGAGATTTTAACGACAATCGGGATACAAAGCTGGTAGAACTTAAGGAAAAGCTTAAGAAGGTTATCAAGCGGTCGGTGAATGTATACCGGGTCGATTGTGGAGGATGTAACGGTTGCGAAATCGAGATCTTTGCTTCTATCTCGCCGGTCTATGACCCGGAAAGGTTGGGTATTAAAGTGGTTGCTTCACCGCGGCATGCCGACGTGCTACTTTTTACCGGACCTATGACCAGGCCTATGCGCCTGCCGGCGTTGCGGGCTTACCAAGCGACTCCCGATCCCAAAATTGTAATCGCTTATGGAACCTGTGGTTGTAGTGGTGGTATTTTTCACGATGCTTACTCCGTCTGGGGTGGAACTGACAGTATTTTTCCGGTTGATGTTTATATTCCCGGCTGCCCCCCAACACCCGGTGCGACGCTCTACGGGATAGGAGTTGCCCTTGACCTTCTCCAGCAAAAGATTAAAGGTGAGCACCATGTGGAAGACGAGGTTAGCCGGGTTCAACCCAGGCACCCGAATATCCATCCTGACTTGCGTAAAGACATTGAGCGGGAAGCTCGCCGTTTAAGTGGGTACTTGCACGGCAAGCAGATAGCGGATAAGTACCTGCAGTTCCTTGAAGAAGGTGATCTACAGGCGGTTGACGGGAAGGTTAAGGGTTTTTTAAAGAAAGAAAAAGATCCGCGACTGGTAGAGGTTTATTTGAAGTTACACCAGATTTTTACGGCTAGAATGGAGAGGGTGACTGGTAATGTCGGGTAAAGTTGAATTTTACCGGCTGAGTAAAAAGTTTGTTGACGAAAAGGAAGCCCCTCCCCAAGTTAAGCAGTTAGAATATTATGCCTTGGCCATCGGTCATCATGTGGGAGTGGTAGACTGCTTTTCTCCCGTTATGAATATGGCGCGGGAGGAGTATTTAAAATGGATAGCGAAGCTTCCTCAAACAGAGGCCAGGCGTAAGATGGAAGGTGTAGTCAAGTGGGGAGAAGTAGAAATAACTAGAGAGCATGTGCGGCCGTTAATTAAAGCCTTGACCAGCGCTGCTCCCGTATTTCTACCGGAAGAGAAAAAATGGGTCGACTGCCTGCTGCAGCTCCTGTGGTCCATGGAAAGGGAACCGGCAATCTATCTGGTGGTGCGGTCTTTATGAAGAGACTTGTTATCACGGTGGGCAACGACATGATGGGGGATGATGGGGCCGGGCCACTACTGGCCCGGACCCTGGAGCAATCGCCGCTTCAGGGCTGGCAGGTTATCAATGGCGGGCCGGCGCCTGAGAATTACCTGTACGTGGTCAATGAACTTAGGCCGGATGTGGTGGTGGTTGTGGATGCCGCTGAAATGGGGCTTGAACCGGGGAGCATTCGGCTTCTTTCTGAAAAAGATATTGCCGGGCAATTTATTATGACTACGCATAACCTGCCTCTCTCGTTTTTTATCGGTGCTCTCAAGGAAATAGTTCCGGCAGTTTACTTTATCGGCATTCAGCCCCGGGTGGTTGCATTTGGTTTTCCTTTATCAACTGAAATTAAGCGGGCAGTTGAAATTATCTATCAAAAATTACAAGCCGGAAGTTTAGACTTTCCGGCTCTTGAAAACAACCAGGAGATGAGATAATACACATGCTGACCCTAAATAACCTTCTTTGAGTTCATCAATTCGGTTTTCGATATTGGCCCGACCGTTGTAAAAACCATAAAGGTCGACCGGTATCATCTAACCGGTTGCAAGAAAAAAGTCCATTTTTTTACTCAATACTCGTCACTCGCTACTACCACTATCAACTGCCAACTACGAACTCTTTATGACCTCAAGGAAGTGGGCCACGATGCGAGCTGTAAGGCCCCAAATGATATAGTTTTCATAGAGGTAAAAGTAGACTGGGTAGTTTCCCGTACGCCAGTTATAAGCTTTGCCATTTTGGATGAGTTGGAAAGGGAAGTTTTCAGCGGGGATGATTTTAACCCCCATTTGATAGATTAAAGGTTGGGTGTTAAGGAGGAAACTTAAGGGAACGTAGAATACATGGTCTACTTCACTGTTAGGAATTATCCTGGTACCCTCTTTAATTTCGCAGACAAAAGGATACAGTATCAACTGAAAAGGGGTAACGAGCACATCAAGAGGTCCCCATACTGCCAAATGCTCTTTCTTGATCCCCAGTTCCTCGCAGGTTTCCCGCAGGGCGGCCTCCTGGGGCGAAGCATCATTTTCTTCAATATGGCCGCCGGGAAAGCAAATTTCACCCGGCTGTCCTTTTAAATCTTGTGAGCGCACTTCAAACAAAAGGGAAGGTTGGCCTTCATGAATGACCAGGGGCAGAATGACTGCTGATTTTATGGCAGTCTGGTGGTCCAGGATATTTGCTTGTCGATGCTCCAGCTTAATTCTAAAGTGCTGCAAGAACAACACATCCTTGAAGATGATTTATTAAACATTATATCAAAAAGAAAATGATGCAGTATGTGGTAGAATTAAAAAGTATTAATGATTCAGGATGTTGCTTAGGTTTTCAAAGAAAGGCGGAAAAATTATGGCCAAAGCAATTTGTGTCTATAGTTCATCCAGTTGTGCCATTGACGAAAAGTATTTTCGCGCAGCAGCTGAGTTGGGAAGGGAAATGGGGAAGAGGAAGTATGACCTGATTTTTGGTGCAGGTACTGTGGGCCTGATGGGCGCTACGGCCAAAGCCCTGCATGAAGCAGGGGGGAAGGTAATAGGAGTAATTCCTGAAGCCCTTAATATTAGGGGAATCGTTTACGATACCTGTGATGAAATCTTTATCACTAAAGGCTTACGTGAAAGAAAAGCCATCATGGATGAGCGTGCGGATGCTTTTATTGCTTTGCCCGGCGGATTCGGCACTTTAGAGGAGTTATTGGAAATCATTACCTTGAAACAGCTGGGTTATCATGACAAACCCATTGTGATACTTAATGTTAGCGGCTTCTACGATGACCTGGTAGAGTTATTTGAAAAGATCATTCATGAGAAGTTTGCCAAACCTCAAAGCCGTAACCTGTACTATGTCACAGGGGATGTGAATGATACCCTTAACTATATCGAAAATTATCAAGGGTTTACGCGGGAAGATAAGTGGTTTGCTGATGTGCACAAAGGATAAGGCGGGTTTTTGGGTGAGAGTAAATGATTAAAGAAGTTGGTATCAGAAAGGTTTTTGGGTGAGAGTAAATGATTAAAGAAGTTGGTATCAGAAAGTATATTTCTCAAAAAAAGAGTGAAACAGTGGACTGGGTGGCGGAAGAAAGACCTCTCACGATTGTCCTCAATGACGTGGAGATAGTCACTTTATTATGTTCTCCCTCTCATCTTGACGAACTGGCTGTTGGTTATGTGCTGGGAGAGGGACTGATGCACAAGGGGGAAGAACTTGAGGTTAATTTGGATGAAAAGAGAGGGATTGCCAGCATAAGCACTGCTGCCGCCAATCTGGTAAACCTGCAGGCCTGGGGAAAGCGTTATGTCACTTCTGGGTGTGGTAAAGGAACCAGCTTTTTTCAGCTTAATGATGTTAGACAACACGACTCTGTCTCTATTTTAATGAAGGTCAAAGTGGAAGAAATATTTTCTGCCATGAATATACTGCAAAGAAAGTCTCAGGTTTTCTTAAAAACGGGCGGTGTGCACAGTGCAGCCCTGCAAATACCGGGTTCTTTCATATTCAGAGAAGATGTGGGCAGGCATAATGCCGTAGACAAACTATTCGGTTACTATGTACTTAATAAACTCGATTCAAGGGAAAAAATTCTTTATCTGAGCGGGCGTATCTCCTCGGAAATCATCGGCAAAGCAAGGAGGATGGGGGTGCCGGTTATCGTTTCCCGTTCAGCGCCCACTTCTTTAGCCATACAACTGGCGGAAGAGGTAGGCATAACCCTGGTGGGGTTTACCCGGGGCAATAAGGCCAATGTGTATACGCATTATACAAGAATTGAGTGATGACTGTGCAGGTAACGGGAATTGTCCTGGCAGGGGGCAAAAGTACACGTATGAACTTTAACAAAGCTTTGCTTCCCTGTGGCCCGGTGACAATGCTGGAAAAGATAGTGGATGAACTGCGTAAATCATGCACCCAGGTAATTATTGTTGCCGGGAAGAATGAATATGACTTCAGGGACTGCCTGGTAATTCCGGACATCTACCCGGATGGAGGGCCTTTGGGGGGAATATATGCCGGTTTACGGGCCTCCAGGACTGAATACAATTTTTGTATGGCCTGTGATATGCCCCGCTTTAAAGGGGAACTGGTCAAGATTCTGGCCCTGAGGGCACCGGGGTATCAGGTGGTGGTACCTCAGGTGAGAGGTTGTTATGAACCGCTGCTGGCCCTCTATCATCAGAGTTGCCTCAGTGTAATTGAAGAGGTCCTCAAAGCAGGCCAGCGCAAGATTACGGCCATTTATCCTTATTTGAAAGTTAACGCCGTCACCCATGAAGAGATAGCGGAAAAACTGGGGGAAAGTGAATATTTTTTAAATATTAATACACCTGAAGATTGGGAGTCCTATCGAGGTTCATCCTTTTAAGACATAAGGCTGGGGGAAATATGCAAAGCAAATTGGGTATTGTGTTTACACTTCTTTCTGCCTTGGGATACGGTTCTACGGCCGTAATTGTCATCAATGCCTATAAAGCAGGAGCTACACCGTGGCAAGTACTCTTAGCCCAGAGTACTACCAGTTTGGGTTTTATCCTCCTTCTTCTTTTCTTGCGCTGGAAAAGGGTATTAGAATTAAAAGAGAATTTGCCGTTGTTATGTTCCATCGGTATCTTCGGCTACACCTCCATGGCTATTTGTTATACCCTGGCTTTACAATACTTACCAGGCAGTCTTGCTACTTTAATCTTTTTTACTTATCCCATTTTTGTGGCTCTGGGCGCCAGGTGGTTTTATGGGGAGAAATTTACCAGGTCTAAAACCATAGCCTTATATCTAGCCATAGCGGGGGTAGTCCTTACCTGCCAGGTATTTGAAACAGGCTTCGGCTTATTCCGGGGAGCAGGGGTGATTCTTTGTTTGGCTGCTGCGGCAGGTGCTACTGTTTTAACACTTTTAAGCGAAAGGCTTGTCCGGAACAATGACCCTTTAGATCTTGCTTTAGCAGAGCATTTTGCAGCTGCACTGGCTTTAACCTTGTTTATCGTCTTTGGTAGGTTAGCGGAGTGGAGGGATATTACTTCTACTGTATGGCTGCTGGGTCTTTTATTAACCATCATAACATCATTACTGCCAACTTTTTTTGCTTTAAAGGGGATAGCTTATCTGGGGGCCACTAAAGCATCTATCGTAGCAGTTGCAGAGATTCCCATCACTTTGTTCCTGGTTTTTATATTTCTTCAAGAACAGCTTACCGGGGCTCAGTGGCTGGGAAGCAGTTTAATCATGGGCAGTGTCTTTATATTGAGGAAAAAATAGGTATAAAAAGCAAAAAAATTAAGCAAGCTATGGTTAGAACATCATTTTAATTTTGAGGAGTGAATTAGATGGATACCATAGCTTTATTGTTGGTAATCATCGGCGCTTTAAACTGGGGACTCATTGGTCTATTTAATTTTGACCTGGTGGCAGCCCTGTTTGGAGGTCAGACTTCTTTGCTCAGCAGGATTGTTTACTCCCTGGTGGGCTTAGCAGGACTTTATTCTATTACTTTCCTCCTGGGCAACCGTGTGGGTAACCGTATTGGCAATCGTGACCGCAGATAAACCAGGGAATAAAAAAGAGGTGCTTCTTCGGGAGCGCCTTTTTTTGTGTATTTCTCCGATATTTTGCTAAACATACTACCAACTATCAACTACCAACTATAAGTATATCCCCCGGTAGTCTTCCGGCAGCAGCCGGGCAATTCTTTTCATGAGACTTTCAATCGCTTTTTCCTCATCCAGTTCTGTTAAGGTAAAGGGCTGGCCAAAGACAACGTTCACTTGAGCTTTTTGGAACCATTCCTGGTCCATTTTGCCGCTTTGGATAGGGAGAAGTTTTTCTGACCCCCAGATACCAACGGGAACCAGGGGTACTCCCGCCTGCTTAGCAATCAACAAAACCCCTGAACGTCCTTCAATCATCTTTCCGGTTCGGCTTCGTGTACCTTCAGGGAAGATAAAGATGTCCTTACCTCCCCGGGAAGCCTCAATAGCTTCTTTTAAGGCCTTGCGGTCCGGTTGATTAGGGTGAATGGAAATATGGTCTATCGTCTCTAAAACCAGGTTAGTCAGGTATTCGCCCTGCAGTTTGACTCCTGCCATAAAAACCACATGCCGGTGAGCCAGGATATCGCGAAAAATAATACCATCGGCATTAGAGAGATGGTTACAGACAAAAATGACAGTTTCTTCCGGTATATTTTCCAGACCCGTTATCTTGAGGTCGGCATAATAGTCTATTAATTTTTTAGTTAGAAAGCGCACGATTTTTACTCGTATGCGGTAAGGCAAAATTCCCAGAAAGTAGAGGAGTGACTTTAGCAATACAAACACCTCTTGTTGCTAATTTTCACTTATGATTATACGCCAAGAATGGTATTATTTAAACTTAGATATTTCCCGGGAAAATATGACAAAAAATCTTTAAAATATTTCCAACCTAGAGGAGTAGGGCAAAAAGTGTAGAAAGAAAATAAACAAATAATTGAGTTGCTTTGCTTATAATTTCTTTGAACAACTAACGATGGACGAAGGAGTGAAGATTATGACAACACCTAAGGAGTGGCACCGGGAGACGCTGGGGAAAAAGGTTGTAGAGGCATTGAAAAAGAATCATTTTGCTGCGGAATATCTACCTGACAAAGAAGCAGTCCGTCAAAGAATTCTGGAGTTGATTCCTACGGGAGCAAGCGTAGGTATCGGTGGCACGGTCACTATACGAGATGAGCTCAATATCACGGATGACCTGAAAAAAAGGGGTCATAAGCTTTTTATTCACAATTTACCGCACTTAAGTCCGGAGGAGAATGCAGCCCTTCGCCGACAGCAGTTGACAGCTGATTGCTTTCTAGCGAGCACCAATGCTTTAACCTTAGATGGTGAGCTGGTAAATGTGGATGGTGTAGGGAACCGGGTGGCTGCCATGATTTATGGTCCCCAAAAAGTGATTGTTGTGGCAGGGATTAACAAAGTGGTGGAAAACGTGGATAGCGCCCTGAAGAGAATCGAGTTATGGGCGGCGCCTATGAATAATAAACGTATTGGCTTGCCTAATCCCTGTACAACAACCGGTGTATGCATGGATTGTCAGGGGGCTACGAGGATTTGTAATGTAACAACTATTATTCGGAAAAAACCCAGTCAAACGGATATGACAGTTCTGGTAGTTGGTGAGGAATTAGGATACTAATAGAAAACTCCCTACTTGTAGGGAGTTTTCTATTACCAATCATAACCAGCCTCTTGTTTCATGGCTTCGCTGCCCATATATCTACCTGAAAAACCTGTACGGAGACTGGAGGTTTTCCTTGCACAATACAATAAGTAATGGTACTCTTTAATTAGGCCCGAAAGGTCAAAGATGGACAAAAAAGTTGTTTATACTAAAGGAGGCTGAAAACCATGAAGAAATGGTTAATTCCCGTAGCGATTATTGTTGTTTTAGGGATGATGATGATTTCCGGATATAATAGTTTGGTTAGCTTGGAGGAGAATGTTAACGGCAAATGGAGCCAGGTGGAAAACCAACTTCAGCGCCGTGCCGATTTGATTCCCAATCTGGTAGAGACGGTGAAGGGCTTTGCCGCTCAGGAAAAGGAGATTTTTACACAGGTAGCCGAAGCAAGGGCTAAACTGGCCGGTGCCCAGACTGTTGGACAGGCCGCCCAGGCCGATCAGGCGCTGACAGGCGCTTTGGGAAGGTTGTTAGCCATTGCCGAAAACTATCCCCAATTAAAATCTGATGCCAATTTCCGGGCTTTACAGGATGAACTGGCCGGTACGGAGAACCGGATAGCCGTAGCCCGTAAAGACTATAACGAAGCAGTACAGGTGTATAATGCCAGGATTAAACGTTTTCCTACCAATATCTATGCCGGTATTTTCGGCTTTGACGCCAAAGAATACTTTAGAGCTGCCGAGGACGCTAAAGCCGTGCCCAAGGTTAACTTTGGCAAATAAAGAATTTTTTTGAAAGAAGGGAATGAACCGGATGAAAAGATTAACCCTTCTGGTTTTGGTTTTACTCAGCCTTATAGTCTGGTCTCTTCCCGCCTGGCCGGCTAACCCGCCTATTCCCAGTCCCGGTAGTAATTTCTATGTACTGGATAAAGCCAACATCTTGAGTGAGGGCACGGAACGAACCATTATACAAACCTCTGCTGAGCTGGAGCGGAAGACTAAGGCCCAGGTCGTTGTTGTTACTGTCAACACATTAGAGGGCTATTCTCCGGAGGAGTATGCTCTGGCTATCCTCAGGCAGTGGGGAATCGGGGACAAGCAGTTGAATAACGGCGTTCTTTTACTGGTGGCTCTCCAGGATCGAGTATCCAGGATAGAAGTGGGCTATGGGCTGGAAGGCGCTCTGCCTGACGGTAAGACCGGTCGTATTCAGGACGAGTATATGATCCCTTATTTTCAAAAAGGGGAATTTGATACGGGTATTTTAAACGGGTATTTGGCTCTGGTTCAGGAAACGGCCAAAGAATACCAGGTGAATCTTGAAATCAAAAATCCTCAGAAAGTACGCAGCACCCAACGGGAAAGTGCGCCTCTGCCGGGCTGGGCTAAAACCGCCGGTATTATCTTCTTATTACTCCTCTTGTGGCTTGATTACCGTTTTATGAACGGCTTCTTCCTCAGCCTAATCCTTAGCATGCTCATGCGCGGCGGAGGAAGAGGCGGTGGAGGCGGTGGCTTTGGCGGGGGTGGAGGTTCCGGCGGAGGAGGAGGCAGCTCCAGGCGCTGGTAATTATAATAAATTAACAGAAATACCCCATAAGGGGTATTTCTGTTTAAGTATTATCTTATTGTCTATTATATTACTAATTTCATTATAAATTTTACCAATTTATAATTGACAAGTAAAACTCACCCCATTATACTATACATAACTAATCCTAATTATATAATATCAGCTGTGAAGGGAAACTGTTATATAAGATGTGTTGCAGAGAGCCGGGTTTTGCTGGGAACCGGTACACAGAAATATAATTTCTCGTCCCCGAGCTGTTTATCTGAAAGCAAGTAGGATAAACCGGTGGCAGCCGTTACATGCTAAGGAGTGACCTATAAGAGTGTCCTGCAGAGCGTTTTCTCAGAGGCACTTTGCCCATAGGTAAACAGGGTGGTACCGCGTGAATATCCTCTCGTCCCTGACATAAATGTCAGTGGCGAGAGGTTTTTTATTTAGTAGAAAAAAGCGCCCCACAGGGGGGGCCAGACCAGTAGCTAAATACCCATTTCTGCTCTTTTCTTATTAATATGGGCCTAGCTTTGGTTACGAGCTAGTTTTTCCCAAGAAGCCAATCTCTTATTAATGAAAAAAAGAGACTTCCATAATTAGAAAGTCTCTAAAATAAAACCTTAGGTTAGCAGCATGCACCACTACCGGCATAAACCACAAAACCCTTACCCATCCAGGAATCGCGGTAATCAATGCGTACTTCCGGCCAGCTTTTAGCCAGGTGTTTCTCCACAATAAAATTAAGCTTGTCAACCTGGAAGTGGGCATCGTCTTCTTTAGGCTCATCCAGAGCCAATCCCAAACGGGGGCCACCTCAACCATAACCTTTAACAAGCACCCGTATATAGGGATTCTCGTTCTCTTTAAGCTGATCTTGCAACTGTTTTTTAGCCTCTTCTGTAACAGACAACTTCATAGTAACATCCTCCTTTCGGGAACAGACTGGCAATACCCGTTAGGGGTATAATAACAATTATCCCCTGCGCATGCAATACTTTTTCTTAAAATTCCATTTTAAAAATTTTTTATGCCTACGATCGGGTCCCATGTAGTGCTTATTTTTTAAAAAATAAATTATGAGTTAATTTTTAATGAAAAACCCGCAGGAAATTCCTTTGTCATGTGGTAAAACTTAATTCATGAGTAACATTCATTGAGGTTTAGTATGAAGTACGAACGAGTATTGAAGGAACTAGTTTTGCCCGTGATGACGGTGGTCTTGTGTGATCTTTTCCTGGGTTTATGGTATTGGGCGGCCGGGCCCTGGAAACTGATGGTTTATGCAGGTATCTCCTTTGTACCGGTTTATCTTACCCAGAAAGAACGTTACAGCAGGGAAGAATTAAACCGGACAGAATATTTTGTGGCCTTTGTCATTGAACTATTTCTGGGGACGTGTACTATCCTGGTCCTGGCCGTTCTGGTACGTGTATTAATTACGCAAATTTTTATCCGGGTTTTTTAGGAGAAAAAACACAATATACTGCATACAACATTGCAAAATACTGTTGACAACATACGCTCTACCTTATATCATAATACTCAAAGCTGTTATACAATAAGAGGTAACTGTTGCGTCTGTTATAATAAATTCGACAATCTTTAACAGTACTTCAACCATACGAGAGAAGTGTACCTAGGGTTCCAGCCGCGATTTAGTTGGTAGTTGGTAGTTGTTAGTTGATAGTTGTTAGTGGAATATACCAACAACTACCAACCACCAACTAGTAACTAGTAACTAATAACTAGTAACTAGTAACTAATACGCGGTGTTCGCGACCGAGCGGTACAGGCAGAAATTGCTACACCGTGGGGATAAAAGACCCGAGCGGATAGGTTCTACTCGTTTAGAACTTATGCGCTTGGGTTTTTATATATAGGTTACACAGTGGAAGGAGAGAAAAGAAGTGGGCAGCAGTCTAATTAAGGAAGGGGCTACCAAGGCGCCCCACCGTTCATTGCTAAAAGCCCTGGGCATTACCGATGGGGAAATGAAGAGGCCTTTTATCGGCATCGTCAATTCACAAAATGACTTTGTACCGGGACACCAGCACTTGCGGGAGATTGGCGAGGCTGTAAAAGCCGGTGTGCGTAATGCGGGCGGAGTTCCCTTTGAGTTCTCCGTTATTGCCGTATGCGATGGTATTGCCATGAACCATCCCGGCATGAAATATTCTTTAGCCAGCCGGGAACTTATTGCCGATTCCATCGAAACCATGGTGATGGCCCATCCTGTAGATGCCTTGGTTTTCATACCTAATTGTGACAAAGTGGTTCCAGGGATGCTGATGGCGGCAGCCAGATTGAATCTACCCAGCATTTTTGTAAGTGGCGGGCCTATGCAATCGGGAAAATTTCAAGGCAAGCGCATTGCCCTCAGCGATATTTTCGAGGCGGTAGGACAGTATAGCAAAGGGACCATGACTGAAAGTGAATTAAAAGAGATGGAAGACTGTACATGTCCCGGCTGTGGCTCCTGTGCCGGCATGTATACGGCCAACTCCATGAACTGTTTAACCGAGGCTTTGGGTATGGGATTACCGGGAAATGGTACTATTCTTGCCGTTACCGCGGCCCGCAGGCGTTTAGCCAAGGAGGCGGGGGAAAAGATCATGGCCATCCTGGAACAGGATTTAAGACCGCGCGACATCCTGACCAAGGCGGCATTTACTAATGCTCTGCGTACAGATATGGCATTAGGCTGCTCCACCAATACCGTCCTGCACCTTACGGCCATTGCCCATGAGGCAGGGATTAAGCTGGACCTGGAACAGATAGATCAAATCAGTCGCACCACCCCACAATTGTGTAAACTTAGCCCTGCAGGTCCCAGTTTTATCGAGGACCTGGCAGAAGCAGGCGGCATTATGGGAGTGATGAAGGAATTGGCCAGGGGTGGGCTCATTGACGGGACGGTGAAAACTGTGTCCGGGGTCAGCCTGGAAGAAGTATTAAAGGTAACCCGTAACGAAACAGGAGGAGTTATTCGCACCATAGAAAATCCCTATCGTGCCGAGGGAGGGATTGCTATCTTGAAAGGTAACCTGGCCCCTGACGGTGCAGTCGTTAAACAGGGGGCAGTCATCGAAGAGATGATGGTCTACCAGGGACCTGCCCGCATTTTTAACAGTGAGGAAGAAGCGACGGAAGCCATTTTAAACGGAGGCATCAAATCTGGGGATGTTATTGTGATCCGTTACGAAGGGCCCAAAGGTGGCCCCGGCATGCGGGAAATGCTTACTCCAACGTCTGCCCTGGCGGGTATGGGTTTGGATTCTTCCGTGGCCCTAATTACTGATGGTAGATTTTCCGGCGCCTCCCGTGGGGCCTCCATAGGCCATGTTTCACCGGAGGCGGCAGCAGGGGGGGTGATTGCCCTGGTTGAAGAGGGCGACATGATTCGTATTAATATTCCCGAACGGAGCCTGGAATTATTAGTTGATGAGGGAGAGTTATTACAGCGTAAAGAGAAGTGGGCTGGACCTCCCCAAAAAGGCCTCACGGGTTATTTAGCCCGTTACGCCCGCATGGTCAGTTCAGCCGATAAAGGAGCTGTAATCTCTCCGGCATGAAAATATCCGGAGGTGTATTAATATGAATGGAGCGCAGTATGTTGTTAAGTTTCTGGAAAATAAAGGTGTGGATGTAGTTTTTGGTTATCCCGGGGGAGTGGTTATTCCCCTCTATGATGTGCTGGGGCGTTCTTCTCTCCGTCATATCCTGACCCGGCACGAACAGGGAGCGGTTCATGCCGCAGACGGCTATGCCCGTGCCACCGGTAAACCCGGTGTATGTATTGCTACTTCCGGTCCCGGTGCTACCAATTTGGTCACAGGGATTGCCAATGCTTATCTGGATTCAGTTCCTTTGCTGGCTATCACCGGACAGGTAGGACTGGACAGCATTGGCCGGGATGCTTTTCAGGAAGCTGATATTATGGGCATTACCATGCCTATCACCAAACATAGTTATTTGATAAAAGATATGAAACATTTGCCCCCTGTTCTGGAAGAGGCCTGGAACGTGGCCACCACAGGCAGGAAAGGGCCTGTATTAATTGATATACCTAAAGATATCTTTACGGGTTCTGTGGATTTAACCAAGGCCTATCCGGGGATTACTACCCGTAAAGGTAATCATAAAAACGGCTTAGAGAACCAACTGCCTAAAATAATGGCAAGCTTAACTGAAGCCAAAAAGCCCCTTATCCTGGCGGGAGGAGGGGTTATAGCCTCCCAGGCCTGGGAGCAGTTGCTGCAGTTAGTACGCTACACCAATCTTCCAGTAGTAACTACCTTTATGGGTAAGGGAGCATTGCCTGAGAACCATCCTGCATGTTTAGGTATTGTGGGAATGCACGGTTTACCTGCTGCTAACCTGGCCTTAAGTGAATGTGATGTTTTATTGGCTATCGGGACCCGTTTTAGTGATAGGGTCACAGGCAAACCCCAGAATTTTATACCTCATGCCCAAATCATCCATGTGGACATAGACCCCGCTGAACTTTGTAAAAATGTAAGAACCAATATACCGGTCGTATGTGATGCGCAGAAATTTTTAGTCCATTTACTTAAAGTGCTTAAAGAAGGAAATATTCGTTTCCAGACTGAAGACTGGTGGAATGAAATTAAGAATTGGCAAAAGAAATATCCCATGAAATATGAAAAATGTCCTAACCTGAAACCACAGCATATAGTAGAAGAAGTGGCCAACCATGCCGGGGATAAAGTGATTGTGGTCACGGATGTGGGACAGCACCAGTGGTTTACTGCCCAGTATTACCCGGTGGGAGGGAAACGCAGCTTTATAAGCTCCGGGGGCCTGGGTACCATGGGTTTTGGTTTACCGGCTGCTATCGGTGCCAGCCTGGGCCGGCCGGGAGAAATGGTGGTGCTCTTTACCGGTGACGGCAGCATTCAGATGAATATCCAGGAACTGGCGACCCTGGCTCAACACCAGCTGCCTGTAAAAATCTTTATCTTAAATAATGCCTGCCTGGGTATGGTACGGCAGTGGCAGGAGTTGTTCTTTAACCGGCATTATGCGCATACCATTTTTAACTACAACCCGGATTTTGTACGCCTAGCGGAGGCTTATGGCATTAAAGCCTTAAAAATTACAGAACCCAAAGAGGTCACAGGTGTAGTAGCCCAGGCCCTGCGTACACCAGGCCCTGTGATTGTGGAATGTATGGTTGATACCGGTGAGAATGTATTTCCCATGGTGCCTCCTGGAGGAAAACCCAATGAAATGTTAGGGAGGTGGCAGGATGAGACACACATTAGCCGTATTAGTTGAGAACCACCCCGGTGTCTTATCCAGGGTTGCAGGACTTTTTGCCCGCCGAGGCTATAATATTGAGAGCCTGGTAGTGGGTGAAACTGAAGATAAAACGGTTTCACGGATCACCCTGGTAGTTGAAGGTGATGAAAAGGTCATCGAGCAGGTGAGCAAACAACTGAATAAACAGGTAGATGTTATCAAGGTAAATGATATTACCAACGAGGAGACGGTGGAAAGACAGCTTTTGCTCCTAAAGGTGGCGGCTGACCCCCCGGTGCGCCAGGAGATTATGCAGATTGTGGAGATTTTCCGTTGCCGCATTGTCGATATTGGACGGCGTTCTCTCATTATTGAAGCTACCGGAGACGAGGAAAAAATCCAGGCTATTATTAAATCTCTCCAGCCCTTTGGCATCCAGGAACTGGTAAGAACCGGCAAAGTGGCTATGGTAAGAGGACAAAAATAACAGAAAAACACAAAAAAACAAAGGATAAATTGAAGGAGGAGATTCTCATGGCAAAAATGTTTTATGATGACGATGCTAATTTAAGTTACCTGGAAGGGAAAAAAGTGGCGGTTATCGGTTATGGCAGCCAGGGTCATGCCCAGGCCCAGAACCTTAAAGATAGCGGCGTTGACGTTATTGTTGGCTTAAGAGCGGATAGCGCTTCCTGGGCCAAGGCCGAAGAGGATGGCCTTAAAGTTTATACGGTACCTGAGGCGGCCCAAATGGCTGATGTGATCCAGATCTTAATTCCTGATGAAAAACAGGCGGAAACCTATAAAAAAGAAATTCTTCCCGGTTTGGCTCCCGGTAAAGCCTTAGTTTTCTCCCATGGTTTTAACATTCACTTTGGCCAAATTAAACCTCCTGCTGATGTGGATGTCTTTATGGTGGCCCCCAAGGGTCCTGGTCATATGGTAAGAAGGTTATACAAGGAAGGAATCGGGATCCCCGGTTTAATTGCCGTACACCAGAACGCTACCGGTAAAGCCATGGAACTGGGTTTGGCTTACGCCAAAGGCATTGGCTGCACCAGAGCCGGAGTCCTTTTAACTACCTTTAAAGAGGAAACAGAGACTGACCTCTTCGGCGAGCAGTGTGTCCTGTGCGGTGGCCTCACCGAACTGGTAAGAGCAGGTTTTGATACCCTGGTAGAAGCCGGTTACCAGCCAGAATCCGCTTATTTCGAGTGCCTCCATGAGTTAAAGCTGATTGTTGACCTGATGTATGAGGATGGTATTGCCGGCATGAGATACTCTATCAGCGACACGGCTGAATATGGTGATATGGTGATTGGACGGCGTATTATCAACGAAGAGACCAGAAAAGAAATGAAAAAGATATTACGGGAAATTCAGGATGGATCTTTCGCCAAGGAATGGATCTTGGAGAACCAGGCGGGTCGGCCCCGTTATAATGCCATCAAACGTATGGATGAACAACATTTGGTGGAAACAGTTGGTAAAGAACTAAGAAGTTATATGCCCTGGTTGAAGAGAAGATAGAAATCGGAGGTGTGATGCCATGCTGCTGGGTGCGGAGATACTGGTAAAATGTCTGGAAAAGGAAGGTGTGGAAGTTATCTTCGGATACCCAGGAGGGGCAGTCCTGGAGATATATGATGCCCTGATGAAGTCAGAGGGGATCAGGCATGTGCTTGTACGACACGAGCAGGGGGCAGCCCATGAGGCCAGCGGTTATGCCAGGGCCAGTGGTAAGGTAGGGGTATGCCTGGCCACTTCCGGGCCGGGGGCAACTAATCTGGTAACGGGTATTGCTACCGCCTACATGGACTCTATTCCCCTGGTAGTCATTACAGGGCAGGTTTCCACCAGTATGGTGGGCACTGACGCTTTTCAAGAGGTGGATATTACGGGGATTACCGATCCCATTACCAAGTATAATTACCTGGTCAAGGACCCCCGTCAGTTACCCCGCATTGTGAAAGAGGCCTTTCATATTGCCAGATCCGGCCGCCCTGGTCCTGTTGTCATCGATATTCCCAGAGATGTCTCGGCCAGTCTTCTGGAGTATGAAGCCTGTGACCATATTGAATTGCGGGGTTATAAACCCAATGTCAATGGGCATGCCGGTCAGATCAAGCAGGTAGTCCAGCTCTTGATGGATGCCAAACGCCCCTTAATCTGTGCAGGGGGTGGGGTCATCAGCGCCGGAGCAGGCCAGGAGCTAACGAAAATAGCGGAAATCCTCAATGTACCCGTGGTAAGTACCATGATGGGCTTGGGCGCCATTCCCGGTGATCACCCCTTAGCCCTGGGGATGCTGGGTACTTATGGGGTAGCCAGGGCAAACCTGGCCGTTAGCCGCTGTGATTTGTTCGTCGCTTTGGGGATGCGTTTTGATGACCGGGTTACCGGAAATACGGCCAAATTTGCTCCTGGGGCCAAAATTGTGCATATCGATATTGATCCGGCAGAAATAGGTAAAAATGTTCGGGTGGATATACCTTTGGTAGGAGACCTAAAAATCGTGTTAAATCAGTTGGTTGGCAGGTTAGTGAATAAGGAAAATGCAGCGTGGTGGGAAGAGATTGCTTCTTTTCCGCCTATCTTCGGTGAAGACCAGGGGGAAAATCCCGAAATCACGGTACCAGAGATCATGAAATCCATCAATGAGCTGGCCCCAGACAATATCATCTTTACTACCGATGTGGGACAGCACCAGATATGGGCAGCCCAGCTCCTAAAAGTGAAAAAACCCCGGACCTTCATTAGCTCCGGGGGATTAGGAACCATGGGTTATGGCATTCCTGCCGCTGTAGGGGCCCAGGTGGCTTGCCCCGGACATACAGTACTGGTTATCACAGGAGACGGGAGTTTCCAGATGGGGATGCCTGAACTGGGAACCGCTCTGGAGCAGGACTTACCCCTTAAGGTATTAATCATTAATAACCAGACTCTGGGCATGGTTAAACAGCTCCAGGATCATTACTGTGGTGGAAGGTATGCGGCTGTGCATTTTAAAAAGAATCCCGATTTTCATTATCTGGCCAAAGCTTATGGGGCTTTAGCCTTAAAGATCACCCGGCGGGAAGAAATCAGGGGAAAAGTAAGTGAATTTCTCCAACATCCCGGCCTGGCTGTACTGGAGGTTATCGTTACGGCTAAAGATAACGTGTATCCCATGGTGCTGGCCGGTTGCGGTTTAGCAGAAATGATTGGTAGGGAGTAAAGGAGGGTATGAGATGGGAGAAGCGGAAAAGCGCATCTATATTTTTGACACAACCCTGCGAGACGGGGAACAGTCCCCTGGTGTGAGTCTTAATCTTGAAGAAAAATTGGCTATAGCCCACCAGTTAGCCCGTTTGGGAGTTGACATTATTGAAGCTGGTTTTCCCATTGCCTCACCGGGTGATTTTGAGTCCGTGAAGCGCATTGCCAACGAGGTACGGGGACCCATTATCGCCGGGTTGGCCAGGACCAACAGGGAGGATATTATGGCGGCTTTTGAAGCCGTAAAGGGCGCCGAACGTCCCCGTATCCACACCTTTGTGGCTACCTCGGATATCCACATGAAGCATAAACTGCGTAAAACCAAGGCAGAAGTGAAGGAAATGGCTGTGGCCGGTGTGAAATTAGCCAAAAGCCTGGTGGAGGATGTGGAATTTTCGGCGGAAGACGCCTTCCGCAGTGACATACCTTTTCTGTGCGAGGTCTTTACCGCAGCGATAGAGGCGGGGGCGAATGTCATCAATATTCCGGACACCGTTGGTTATGCCACTCCCTGGGAGTTCGGAGAATTTGTCAAAGCCATCCGTCAGGGTGTTCCCAATATCGAAAAAGCCATTATTAGTGTCCACTGTCATAATGATTTAGGTTTGGCTGTAGCTAACTCCCTGGCCGCCATTCGTAATGGCGCCCAGCAGGTAGAAGTTGCTGTTAACGGTATCGGTGAGAGGGCCGGTAACGCTTCTTTAGAAGAAGTGGTGATGGCCTTATACACCAGGAGAAATTATTTAGGGTTTACCACCGGCATCAATACCCGGGAGATTTACCGTACCAGCCGGATGGTGAGTACTTTAACGGGTATGTTGATCCAGCCCAATAAAGCCATTGTGGGAAGAAATGCCTTTGCCCATGAATCAGGTATTCATCAGGACGGCGTGATTAAAGAAAGAGAAACCTACGAAATTATGAATCCCGAGCTGGTGGGAATCAGCAGCAATAAACTGGTCTTAGGCAAACATTCGGGGCGGCATGCCTTAAAGCTGCAGCTCCAGGAACTGGGCTATGACCTGGAAGGGGAAGCTCTGGACAAAGCCTTCCGGGAATTTAAGCAGCTAGCTGACCGCAAAAAAGAAATACTGGACGAAGACTTAATTGCTTTGGTGGATAGCCAGGTTGTCGGGAGCGGTGAAGAGATTTATAAGCTTGCTAACCTGCAGGTTTCCATTGGTACCAATATCTCGCCCACAGCTACTGTGGGGCTGGAGATTGAGGGCCGCCTGGTAGAGGAGGCTGCCTGTGCCGATGGACCGGTGGAAGCCACCTACCGGGCTATCGATAAAATTGTCAAACTGCCTGTGAGGCTTGATTCCTACAGTATCAGCGCCGTTACGGGAGGAACCGATGCCCAGGGTGAAGTGGTAGTACGGGTGGAAATCGGTGACCGAACCTTTATGGGCAGGGGATTAAGCGTAGATATCATCGAAGCTAGCGCCCGGGCTTATATCAATGCCCTCAACAAAATTGCCGCGACCTATAAAGAAATGGTAGCCCTGCCTGCTGTTAACGAATGAAGGGGGAGAATACAATGGGGATGACAATCACGGAGAAAATCCTGGCGGACCATGCAGGTTTAGCCGAAGTTTCTCCGGGAGAACTGATCAACGTAAAACTGGACCTGGTATTGGCCAATGATATTACAGGACCCTTGGCCATCAAGGAATTTAGAAAAATCGGCGTTGACAGGGTATTTGACAAAGACAAAGTGGTCTTGATTCCCGACCATTTTGCCCCGGCCAAAGATATACCCTCGGCCCAGCAGTGCCTGGAAATTAAAGAGTTTTCCCGGGAGCAGGGATTAACCCATTATTATGAAGTTGGGCGCAACGGCATAGAACACTGCTTTTTACCGGAACAGGGCCTGGTCGTTCCTGGGGACGTGGTGATAGGCGCCGATTCCCATACTTGTACTTACGGGGGCCTGGGCGCCTTTGCCACGGGGGTGGGAAGTACAGACCTGGCCGTAGGTATGGCTACAGGAGAAATCTGGTTCCGCGTACCCGAGAGCATCAAGTTTATTCTCAAAGGGAAACCCAGGAACCCATGGGTGACAGGGAAAGATTATATCTTAGCCATTATCGGAAAAATTGGTGTAGATGGTGCGCAGTATAAAGCCATGGAATTTACGGGAGAAGCCATCAGGGACTTATCCATGGACGGCCGCCTGACCATGGCCAATATGGCCATTGAAGCCGGGGCCAAAAATGGCATCATTGAACCGGACGAAAAAACCTTAGCTTATGTGAAAGAACGGGCCCAAAAGCCCTGGAAGGTTTATACCAGTGACCCAGATGCTGCTTACAGTGAGGTCATAGAAATCGATGTTACCAACCTGGAACCCCAGGTAGCTTTTCCCCACCTTCCTTCCAACACCCGTCCTGTCTCCCAGGCCACACAGGTGAAGATTGACCAGGCGGTGATCGGTTCCTGTACCAACGGGCGCTGGGAAGACCTGGTGGTGGCAGCGGAGATTATTAAAGGTAAAAAGATTCACCCGGAAGTCCGGGCCATTGTCATACCCGGAACCCAGGAAATCTATCTCCGGGCTGTGAAGGAAGGATTGGTAGAGATATTCGTCAATGCCGGTGCAGTGGTGAGCACACCTACCTGCGGTCCCTGCCTGGGGGGCTATATGGGGATTTTGGCTAAAGGAGAAAAGGCCATCTCTACCACAAACCGCAATTTTGTGGGCAGGATGGGTCACCCGGAAAGTGAAGTGTATCTCTCCAGTCCGGCCATTGCCGCTGCCTCGGCCATACTGGGCCGGATTGGTTCTCCAGAGGAGGTGGCGTGATGGCAGGGAATAAAATCAGCGGGCAGGTCTGGAAAGTAGGCCATGATGTGGATACGGACCTGATCATTGCTGCCCGTTACCTCAACAGGTCGGAGCCGGAGTTTCTCGCCCAGCACTGTTTGGAAGACTTAATACCAAATCTGCTGGAAAGGGTTAAAGCGGGAGATATTCTGGTAGCAGGTAAAAACTTTGGCTGCGGCAGTTCCCGGGAGCATGCACCCATCGCCCTGAAGGCCGCCGGTTTCAGTTGTGTCATTGCCGAAAGCTTCGCCCGTATCTTCTACCGCAATGCCATTAATATCGGCCTGCCTATTATTGTTGCTCCGGAAGTTTCCAGGACCGTGCAAGAAGGGAGTAAACTTGGAGTAGACCCGGTTTCCGGTGAGATAAAAGACCTTACGACAGGTACTGTCTTCCGGGGAGAGCCTTTTCCGCCCTTTATGTTAGAAATTCTGGGAAAAGGCGGGCTCATTCCCTATGTGAGAGAGAAGGTGAAGAACCGTGGTTAAACTGGCGGTCCTTCCCGGTGACGGTATTGGGCCGGAAATTATTGAACAGGCTCTTTGTGTACTGGAAGTCATCAAGGATAAATATGACTTTACTTACACCACGCAAACGGGTTTGTTAGGCGGGGCGGCTATTGATGCCACCGGTGAGCCTTTCCCGGAGGAAACCAAAGAACTGGTCCTGCAGAGTGATGCTGTGCTTTTAGGAGCAGTGGGAGGTCCCAAATGGGACCAGCTGCCGGGGGAGAAGCGCCCGGAGAAAGGCCTCCTGGGTATCCGTAAGGCACTGAACCTCTATGCTAACCTGCGCCCCGTCAAATGCTGGCCTCAGCTCATTCAACAATCACCTTTGAAGAATGAAAAACTTGCAGGGGTAGACTTAATCGTCGTTCGGGAATTGATCGGAGGCGCCTATTTTGGGAAAAGGGGTCAGGAAGCTATCCTGGGCGGAATCAAAGCTTATGATACTATTGAGTACTCCACTCCGGAAATTGCCCGGATAGCTAAGGTCGCCTTTTCTTTAGCCGGTAAACGAAGAAAGATAGTTACTTCTGTAGATAAAGCCAATGTCTTGGATACTTCCCGCCTCTGGCGCAAAACTGTGGAAGAAATAGCGAAGGATTACCCGGAGATAAATCTTAATCACTTATATGTGGATAACTGCGCTATGCAGCTATGCCTCAATCCCGCCCAGTTTGATATTATTGTGACGGAAAACATGTTTGGTGATATCCTTTCAGATCAAGCCTCTGTCTTAGGGGGTTCCCTGGGGATGCTGCCATCCGCCAGTATTGGGGAAGGACCCGCGTTGTATGAACCGGCCCACGGTTCAGCTCCTGACATAGCAGGTCAGGACAAGGCTAACCCCCTGGCTACCATACTCTCTGTGGCCATGATGCTGCGCATTTCCTTTAACCGGGGAGAAGCTGCCCTGGCCATTGAAAAGGCCGTCAGCAACGTCCTGGATCAGGGCCTGCGTACGGGCGATATCTGGTCTCCCGGCACTCAACTGGTAGGGACCCGGGCCATGGGCGAGGCCGTGAGAAAGGAGTTAAGGAAGATAACTAACAACTAACAACTACCAACTAAATCTGTCGAAATGTATTCTGTATAATTTTGAACTTTTCAGAGTGTTTTATGATATATTAATAGTGAAGCTATATAGTTAAATGGGGGTATTGCCTGTGTATATCCGCAAATCTTTGGATTACGGGCTTGCAAAACTCCATTACTTTTTTAAAAAAGGGACGATCCGCCAAGGGTCGTCCCTAAACTTTTGCTTGTTATATTATATTTTCAAAATATAACACCTGTTATATTAAAGGGAGGAAGTGGTGCTTTACTAGTACAGTTTATAAAACAGTTTGGTGATGTAGTAAAGGGTAATCTAATTCCAGAATCTTCGGCCTGATGTGAGTTTTCAATGTTTAGGAGGTGTTGTGATGGCTAAAGTTAGTTTCCGGGAGGAATTGTGCAAAGGTTGTGAATTATGTAAGCAGGCATGTCCCAAAGGGATTATCGAAATGGGTAGTCACATTAATGCTATGGGGTATCATCCTGCTCAGGTCACCGATATGACAAAATGTATCGGCTGTGCTTTCTGTGCCTGGATGTGCCCTGATGTGGTCATTACTGTGGAGAAGGAGGGGAAAGCATGAGCAAGGTTTTAATGAAAGGGAATGAAGCCATAGGTGAAGCGGCCATAAAGGCAGGCTGCCGTTATTTCTTTGGTTATCCTATTACTCCCCAGAGTGAGCTGCCGGAATATCTTTCCCGCCGCTTACCCCAGGTAGGGGGTGTATACCTCCAGGCGGAAAGTGAAGTAGCCGCCATCAATATGGTTTATGGTGCAGCCAGTACCGGAGCCAGGGTGATGACTTCGTCTTCCAGTCCGGGAATCAGCTTAAAACAGGAAGGTATCTCTTATCTGGCGGGTTCTGAGCTCCCCTGTGTCATTGTCAATATCATGCGGGGTGGTCCCGGCTTAGGAGGCATTCAGCCTTCTCAGTCCGATTACTTTCAGGCCACTAAAGGCGGGGGCCATGGCGATTATCGCCTCCTTGTACTGGCTCCGGCTTCCGTACAGGAAATTGTGGACCTGGTAAAAGAAGGCTTTGACCTGGCCGAAAAGTATCGCATACCGGTAATGATTCTCGGTGATGGTATCCTGGGCCAGATGATGGAACCAGTGGATTTAGGTAGCGAAAGGACCCTGGAAGCCGGGGAGAAACCATGGGCAGTAACAGGGAAAATGGGTCGTACCAAAAATATCATTAACTCTCTTTATTTAGACCCGGAAAAACTGGAGAAACACAATCGCCATTTGGAGAGAAAGTACCAGGAGATTAAGGCTAAAGAAACAAGGTCTGAATCGTACCTTACCGACGATGCGGAAATAGTGGTGGCAGCCTATGGCATGATCGCCAGAGTGGCTAAAGCCGCTGTGGATATGGCCCGGGAAGAAGGAATCAAAGCAGGGGTTTTCCGGCCCATAACCCTCTGGCCGTATCCTGAAAAAGAGCTGAACCAAGCGACAGTCCAGGCTAAGGCCGTGTTAACGGTAGAGATGAGCCTAGGCCAAATGGTGGAAGATGTTCGGCTTTCGTTAAATGGACGTTTACCGGTGGAGTTTTACGGACGGGTGGGCGGCATGGTACCTACGGCCCGTGCCATATATGAAGAAATTAAACGTTTAGCCAAAACTTACGGGGAGGTGAAGTAAGATGGCAGTAGTATTTGAACGTCCCAAATCCCTGATCCAGCAAAAATTCCATTACTGCCCCGGCTGTCACCACGGCATTATTCACCGTCTCGTGGCCGAGGTCCTGGATGAATTGGAATTACAGGAGAAAACCATTGCCATTGCTTCCGTTGGCTGCTCAGTGTTCGCCTATGACTATTTTGATGTGGATGCTATCCAGGCGGCCCACGGCCGTGCTCCTGCGGTGGCTACCGGTGTCAAGCGGTCTCGCCCGGAAAGTATTGTTTTTACCTACCAGGGGGATGGTGACCTTGCTTCCATCGGAGCTGCGGAAATCATTCACGCCGCCGCCCGGGGCGAAAATATCACCGTAATCTTTGTGAATAACGCTATTTATGGCATGACGGGAGGACAGATGGCGCCCACTACCCTCATCGGGCAGGAAACCACGACGTCACCCCAGGGACGTAACCCCAAGAGCGCAGGTTATCCTATCCGGATGAGTGAAATGTTGGCCACGCTCCCCGGTGTTACCTATATTGCCCGTACATCTGTTCATGACCCCAAGCATGTACGGGAAACCAAGAAAGCCATTAAAGAGGCCTTCCAGGTGCAAGTGGAAGGCAAAGGCTTCTCGCTGGTAGAAGTGCTTTCCGCCTGTCCTACCAACTGGCATATGACGCCTGTGGAAGCTCTTGACTGGATAAAAAAAGAGATGATTGCCTATTATCCCTTGGGAAAATTTAAATCTGCAGAGGAGGCGAAGTAAGATGTTGAAGCAAATGATACTGGCCGGTTTTGGCGGCCAGGGTGTTATGTCCATGGGTCAGCTCCTGGTTTATGGAGGAATGCTGGAAGGAAAAGAAGTAGCCTGGATACCTTCCTATGGCCCGGAAATGAGAGGCGGAACGGCCAACTGTTCCGTAACCATCTCCAGCTCCCCCATCAGCTCACCTCTGGTAACAGAACCTGATATAGTGGTAGCCATGAACAGGCCATCCCTGGATAAGTTTGAACCCCTGCTCAAACCCGGGGGGATATTATTCATCAACTCATCATTGATTGACCGGCCTGCCAAGCGCACTGACATTACTGTTTATTATGTTCCCGTCAACGAAAAAGCAGGTGTCCTGGGTGAATCCCGTGTAGCCAATATGGTGATGCTGGGAGCCCTGTTACAGGCAGAGCCTCTCATCAAGCCCCTTTCCGTCATGGAATCATTAAAGAAAGTGCTGCCGGAGAACAAGCACCATTTACTCCCCTTGAATGCTCAGGCCCTGGCCATGGGGGCAGAAGTGGTTAAGGAAAAAAGCAATAAAAAGACAGCCTGTAAAGTAGGTTAATAAAAAAGGGGCAGGTTTAACGCCTGCTCCTATTTATGTCCAGGAAAAGATATAATTTCTATAAGGGATGTTAGGGGACCGTTTACTTTGTGCTTTTGTTTTATATCTATATATTGAGGGGGAGTAGCGTGAAAACATTCTCGACAAGCGTCGAAGACCCCTGAGCTTAAAAAAGGGTATAGCAAACAAGCCCTAACGGAAGCAGAGCGCAGAAAGATTAAGCAGGCAGCGTGATATGTTCGGGGTTTACGATACCATGGGCAACCAAGAGTTTAGCAGCTTGCCTCAAAGCTTTCTCCTTTTGCTTATTGCGAAGCTCCACCGGCATATCAACATGGTAGAGGTCACAAGGATTGAAGACTTCACCTGATTGGAGCATATGATAAGTGGCTGTAAGTATCATTCTGGCAATGGCGATTATGGCTCGTTTCTTCCCTCGGCGCTTGGATATCCGCTCATATTTGATACGGTAGTAAGCGGAAGAATTCGATTTTACAGCGGCATGGGCTGCTTGCACGAGCGTGGGCTTGAGATAAACCCCGGCCCTCGTAATGCGAACGGACTTCTTTTTGCCTGCGGATTGATTGTTGCCGGGCGTTAGTCCCCCCCAGCAGCATAAGCGTTTCGAGGATGAGAACTGAGACATATCCGTACCAATTTCGGAGAGGATCGTAATGGCTATGTTACGGTCAACTCCGGGAATGGTACACAGTAGGGCAATGGCGCTTTCCAAGGGTGCAGCCAACCGGGCGATGGTTTGGTCGAGGTCGGCAATGAGCTGCTCCACGAAATCCAAGTGTTTGCGGACGAAACGGATGCGTGTCTTCTGTTCCGCAGACATTTGAAAACCCTCAATAGATTCGATGACCTCGTCGGCTTTCTTCTTCAAGGAGCGTTGCAGCAAGGAAACGCAATGTTTTGGATCGAAAGAATCCGAGTTTACAAGGTAGTCCGTGATGGAAGAGGCAGATTTGCCAAACATGTCGGAAACGACAGCATCAAGGGCGACATTGCAAACGGTGAAAGCGTTCTGAAAGCGGTTCTTTTCGCTGGATTTACAGGAAACGAGCTTGAAGCGGTATCGCGTATACTCCCGCAAAATGCGGATGTTCTTGGACGGGATAAAGCTACCGGGAACCAGACCGAGGCGAAAAAGATCGCCGATCCACTTGGAATCCTTGACATCATCCTTGTTGCCCTTAACAGCAGCAACCCACTTGGGGTTGGCGACGGTAACCCGGATGCTGTCCTCCAGCAAATTGTATATGGGAACATAATACTTCCCGGTGCTCTCCATGCAAACGTCAAAGCAGTTGTTGTCAATCAGCCACTGCTTAAACGCCAGAATGGATTTGTTAAAGGTAGAAAAACGCTTTTTTTTGTAACTCGGAACGATACCCTGCGTTGTGATGAGCGTAGCGACGAGAAATGTCTTGTGTACATCGACGCCACAACAGATGGGATAAACGATTCTCAGAATTCTCCCTCCTTGCAATGAAATTGTGAGGGAGAAGACAGTGACTGGATCGCCGCACATTTAACGCTGAGTTAAAACAATGATTAGCGTGCGGCCTCATGGCACCACTTATTTGTGCTTGTAAGGCGATCCTTACACTGGTTTTTATACTGATTTAAGCCAAGAGGCAGTCTGCAACTCGCCTCACCGTGCTTTGTAGTGTGCCTTCTCCTCAGACAGATTGTACTGTAATCAGGGTGGGTGTGCACCTGTTTTCATTACTATTTGTGTCGCCCGCACCGGCGGCGCGAGATGGAGGTTTTTATGGCCGGTACTCATTTTGATTTGTCCGGCAAAGTCGCTATCGTGACAGGAGCCACCAAAGGCATTGGCTACGGCTTAGCCGTGGCTTTGGCCAGATACGGAGCCAATATTATAGTGGTGAGCCGGAACCAGGCAGATTGTGAGGGAACGGCGGCGGAGATCAAGGGATTGGGGAGGGAAGCCTTGCCTGTTTCCACTGATGTGACCAGCCTTGATCAGATACAGAATATGGTTGAGAAAACAATTAATCACTTTGGTCGTGTTGATATCTTAGTAAATAATGCCGGTACGGCCCTTACCAAAAAGGCGGAGGATATAACTGAGGAAGATTGGGACAGGGTACTTAATGTTGATTTAAAAGGGGTATTCTTTTGTGCCCAGGCAGTGGGTAAAGAGATGATAAAACAGAAGCGGGGGAAAATCATCAATGTGGCCTCTATCCTAGGTCTGGTGGGAGACCGGCAGGTGCTTCCCTACTGCGCAGCCAAGGGCAGTGTCATCCAGTTAACAAAAGCCCTGGCTTTAGAATGGGCCCGTTACAATATCCAGGTCAACGCTTTGTGTCCGGGTTATGTAAAAACTTCCATGAATGAAAAGGAATTGAGTCAAGAGAAGATTTACAACCATATTATCGGTAAAATCCCCGTGCGCCGAATCGGGGAAGTGGGAGATATGACGGGGGCAGCAGTCTTTTTGGCCTCGGAGGCCTCTGATTATATGACGGGGCAGACGCTGGTTATTGACGGCGGCTGGACAGCAGAATAAAAAAAGCGCGACCAAGGTCGCGCGCTCTTTGGTTCCTATAACTCATATTTAATACCATGCACACCTAAGTATTCTTTTGGGCGCATCTCACCGCCACAAACCTCACAACTAAACCTTGGTGGAACTGAAATATCTCCGTCATCCATCATATCGCAGTAATCCACCACTTCCTTCGGAATGTCTTCTTCTATGTTACACTGCAAACAAACAAATTTGATGGTTGCCTTGCCGCCTACTTTAGGCGGCTTTTTCTTTGCGTGTTTCTTTCTTTTTCTGCTTACTGGGCTCATCTATTCCTGCCAACTCCTTTAGTCTTTTTTTAGCAAAGTCATCTACGGCATCAACAACTTTCAATATCCCTGATTTTAGACACACTTTCCCCTTGTATTCCATTATCTCTTTACATCTCATACATTCTAACGGGTCTTTTCCTGTGAATTCTTCTATTTTATTTCTCCAGCCTATCCGTTGCTTTCCTCTTTGGCCGTTTTTCCTTCTTTTCTGCCTTCCCAGGTATGCTTCCATTAATTTGTCAGCCAATCTTTTACTCCTTCTGGAGTAAATTCCATAATACCGGATTGTTTTAAATTGCTCATCCGGTATATGCCTTATTATCCGTGATATGAATTCTTCTACGGTGATGGTTTCTTGTTTTTCTTTTTGCTCTGTTTTATCAAAGTATTTAAAGGTTACATTTTCCCCGTCATAGTCTACAATTCTGCTTAACGCCATGGCAGGTCTTCTCATGTACCGCCCTATATATCCTACTTGGGCTTCTACTGACCCTTGTCCTTTTTTATTGGGCGGACCATAGATTACAAATCCTTCAGGGTTATCATCCCATATCTTTTGAAACAACTTCTTATATCGTTTAACTTCTTGTTCCGGCAGTTTTTTCTTCAACATCTCCATTACTGCCGCCTGCCACCTTTTCCTCAGCATTACATATGGGATAAAGTCTTTAACAACCCATTTCCCCGCTCCGTCAAAACCACCTTCAGTTACTAGGATATGTACATGGGGATTGAAGTTCATTCTTGCTCCAAAGGTATGTATTCCTACCATGGCGCCGGATTTGACTTTTCCTCTTTTCTTCAGCCATTCTAATAGTATTTTTACTGCCAGGTCCATTAGATCTTTCAAGAGTTCTCTATGACGGGTAAATATTTCCCACAAACGTTCGTCCACTGTAAACATGATGTGGCGATGAGGAACCGGATACATTCTTTTACTGGTTTCTCGACTCCATTCTTGGGTGTATCCGGTTGCGCACGATGTACAAAAACGTCCCTTACACGTGTGAGGAACTATTTTCATTTCTCCACATACCGGACATGCGAACAGAGTAAATCCTGCTTCTTTTTGTCCACATCGATTAAATTTATTGATTTCCTTTATCACAACAGGACGTATTCTGTCTTCGTATTTATTAACAAACTTTTCCCAATGCTTGTTCTCATCAAAAAATATCTCTCTTAAGATATTATCCTGGCCCATATGTTCTCACCTTTCTAACAACTACTTCCTGCTTTCGTTAAAAAATGAAAAAACCCTTGCTTAGCAAGGGCTGAGAACCACAAAAATTTTTATACTTTCCTATACGTTGAAAAAACCCTTGCTTAGCAAGGGCTGAGAACCACAAAAATTTTTATACTTTCCTATACGTTGAAAAAACCCTTGCTTAGCAAGGGCTGAGAACCACAAAAATTTTTATACTTTCCTATACGTTGAAAAAACCCTTGCTTAGCAAGGGCTGAGAACCACAAAAATTTTTATACTTTCCTATACGTTGAAAAAACCCTTGCTTAGCAAGGGCTGAGAACCACAAAAATTTTTATACTTTCCTATACGTTGAAAAAACCCTTGCTTAGCAAGGGCTGAGAACCACAAAAATTTTTATACTTTCCTATACGTTGAAAAAACCCTTGCTTAGCAAGGGCTGAGAACCACAAAAATTTTTATACTTTCCTATACGTTAAAAAAATCCTGAAATGGAAAAAGGACTCTTGAACCTTGTCGGTGAAATGCTATGTTTGCGACCACACTTACCGAAAGGAGAGTCCTGCCACTATGGTAACATATTTCTCTACGTCCGTGCAGTTTAAAACATGTCTAAGTTAATCCAAAACAAGAATTAACTCCCAATTTATTCAGCCCTGCTTTCCCGAATACTTATTCAACAATTGATCCAGCCGTTGGCTTAGTTGTACCACCTCAGGATCCGTGAGATACTGGTAGTGATAACATAAAAGTTGACCACTTTCATAGCCTGTGATAATGAAAAAATTGACCACCCCGAGAGCCAATTCCTGTATGATTGAAGTTGCAAAGACAACATCGTACAGGAGGAAAGGACATGATCGGAATGGTCGATAAAGAGTATATCAGAAAAAAGTATTACATTGAAGGGTGGTCCATACGAAAGATTAGCCGGAATCTACACGTGGCCCGGCAGACAGTAAGAAAAGCCCTTCAAAACTCAGAAATACCGAAATACCAACTATCCCAAGAAAAGCCCTGTCCCGTATTAGACCCATATAAAGAAATAATTAGGGAATGGCTAGAACTAGATAAAACCCAACCCGAAAAACAACAACATACAGCCAGGAGGATATATCACCGCCTTTGTGAAGAATATGACTATACAGGAAGCGAAACAACAGTACGGAGATATGTCAGAATAGTGAAAAATGAACTCAATGAAGCCTATGTGCCTCTAACAGCAGACTGGGGCGAACAAGCCCAGGTTGATTGGGGGAGAGCCAAGGTCTACATAAATGGTAAGTTAACTGAAGTATCCCTCTTCTGCCTAAGACTTAAAGCAAGTCTAGTCTCCTTTGTATGGGCCTCCCCCACAGAAAAGCTAGAAGGTTTCTTAGAAGGCCATAGAAGGGCTTTTGAATGGCTGGGAGGAATCCCTTGGAATCTTGTCTACGATAACCCTAAGACGGCTGTAACTAAGATCCTAAAGGGACCTTACCGAGAAGAACATAAGCATTTCTCCAGTCTCCGCGCCCACTATCTTTTTGACAGCGAGTTCTGTAATCCCCACAGTGGTAATGAGAAGGGGACGGTGGAGAATCTGGTCAAGTATGTCCGGCAAAATGCCCTAGTACCAGTACCCGAAGTCAACTCATTAGATGAACTCAACAGTATGCTCCTGAACTGGTGCGAAAAACAACGGCAATTGCGTATTAAAGACTGGGAGCAGGAACGTCAAGAACTAAGGCCCTTACCATCAGCCCCGTTTAAATGTTCCAGCACTCATATGATTTCAGTAAGTAAGCTGCTCCTCTTCCAATTCAGCCGTAATTACTATTCTGTCCCCATAGAATATGCCCATAGAAAGTTACGTGTTGAGGCCTTCGTCGACCGATTAGAGATTTACGATTCAACCAAGCTGGTAGCCATCCATGACCGCTGCTACGACCGTGGCGAAAAGATCATGAAACTGGAACACTATCTGCCTATATTAGCTGCTAAGCCCAGGGCCGTAAAAAATGAAAAAACCCTTGCTTAGCAAGGGCTGAGAACCACAAAAATTTTTATACTTTCCTATACGTTGAAAAAACCCTTGCTTAGCAAGGGCTGAGAACCACAAAAATTTTTATACTTTCCTATACGTTAAAAAAACGCAGGCTAAGCCTGCGTTCTTATTCTGTCTTATTTAGAGTTTCATAAACTTTCTTTAATAATGTTTCTTTAAGGACCTTTTCCTCTACGGGATGTAGGTCTACATACAGGCCGCTTACAGAAATGACTTTACCTTGAAAATCAGGGCGGGTAGCACAATCGGCAGGGCAACCGCTCATGATAATTAAAAGGGCCATCTCATTGTCATTCCAGGAGACAAACTCCCATTCTCCTTTGCTGTGTTCTTTAAGATAGTTGATGATAGCAGGACTGTCAATATGTGGGTTACAATTACCGCAGTATTTGATACCGATTTTTTTCATTGTTCAGCTCCTCGCTAGTAAATAGTAACTTTGCTGCTAATAACTAGGAACCGCTAATAGTGATGCCATACTTCCTGGCTTTGCGGAGAAGGGTAGTCCTGTGAATCCCTAGAGCGTGGGCAGCTTTTTCCATATTTTTGTTGCGTTCTAAGGCCTTGGAGATAGCGTCCTCTTCGATCTCGGCCACTATTTGTTCGAGGGTTTTCACCTTTTTTTCGCCCGGAGAGATTTGCCCTTTGATGTGTTCCGGCAGGTCGTTCTCCGAAATCTCATCCCGGAGGGGAGGAATATAAATAGGGACCACATTGAGGCGATAATATAGATCTTCCTGGAAATGCTTTTCCTGGACCATGGCTTTTAAATCTTTATTGGTTGCAGCAATAATCCGTATATTGGCTAACTGGGTTTGTGTGCCTCCTACCCGGATAAATTCCTTTTCCTGCAGAAGGCGCAGGAGTTTAACCTGCATGGCTAAGCCTAACTCACCAATTTCATCAAGAAACAAAGAACCCCCGTTGGCCAGTTCAACTAGTCCTGGTTTGCCACCTTTTTTGGCTCCTGTGAAAGCGCCCGTTTCGTAACCAAAGAGTTCAGACTCTAATAGGTTTTCCGGGATAGCTCCGCAGTTGATTTTAATAAAAGGCCCCTCAAACCTGGGACTGCAACGGTGAATGAGTTTGGCGATATTTTCTTTTCCCACACCGGACTCTCCCATGATTAAGACGGTAGATTCAACCTGGCTGATCCGTTTCACTTTTTCGATAATAGTTTTCATCTCGGGGCTGACTACAATCATCCCTTCCAGGTCCATTTGCTGGCTTCTCAAGTGCTGGAGTTCGGAGTAGTAACGTTGGGAAAGATTCTGGGTCTTTTCCAGTTGACTTTTTAAAGTGTTAAGTTCCGTAATATCACGAACATTTGTTACTACGCGAACAATTTTTCCTTCGGAATTGTAGACAGGATTTCCCGTGACAATCACTTGTTTCCCGGTTTTCTTTATTTCCTGCATGATGGTGGCGGGCTGCTTCTTTTCCAGGACGATGAGGGTAACAGACTGATCAAAGAAACCTTCTTTGACTAAATCTTTCATGTTACGCCCTATTACTTCTTTGGCTAACACACCGGTAATTCGTTCATAGGCTTTATTCACCCGGATAGTTACACCTACACCGTCGGTAACATAGATGCCGTCGTAGGATGATTCAATTATTGCGTCCAACTCCTCGCTTATTTCCCGCACCGACCTGAGTTCCCGGGAAATTGAATCCAGGTCGGAGATGTCCTGAAAGACACCGATAGCCCCAATGATTTCCCCGTCTTTATAGATTGGGGTCCTGTTGGTAATAAAGGTCCGGTCCCCGATAGTCAGTTTCTGACCTGCTTGGGCTTGGCCTGTTCTCATTACTTCCAAAAGACCCGTATTAACCAAAATTTCTTTAATATGTCTGCCGAGGACCAGAGAAGCAGGTTTTCCTAAAAAGCGTTCCGCAGACTTGTTATGATGGTGACTATTCCTTCCTTGTTGATAGCAATGATGCCATTATAGGTGGATTCAAGAATGGTAAGGAGTTCTTCGGTAAGGGATTCTCCGGAATTCAGGTAGGTTTTTTCTGGCATAGCCACACCCCTCGGTAAATACGTATTACTGGTCGCCTAGTCTTCTTAGTTCTGCATGGCCAAGAGAAATCCTGTTCCGGAAAAGTTCTCGGGGGTAAAAAAAACCTCAAAGGACTTGAGGGGAAGGAGATCGGTGTAGAATCTAAGTTAGTTAAACCTGTTTTTAAAGGTTTTAGAGAGGTTTTCCCGGAAATTCGGGTGGGCGATTTGTATTAATGCTGCCGCCCTTTGACGTAAACTCTTGCCGCGTAAATCGGCAATGCCGTACTCGGTTACTACAAAATGTACATCATTACGGGATGTGGTGACGGAGGCACCCTCGTCTAGAGAGGTGACAATCCGGGAGAGTTTCCCACCCATGGCAGTGGAAGGAAGAGCAATAACTGATTTGCCCCCAGGCGAACGGCTGGCGCCCCGTACGAAATCCACCTGACCTCCCACGCCGCTGTACTGCTTATACCCAATAGTATCTGCACAGACCTGACCTGTCAGGTCCACCTGGAGAGCGGAATTGATGGAAACCATTTTATGGTTCTTTGCAATCACGAAGGGATCATTGGTATAATCTACCGAATACATTTCCACCATGGGATTGTCATTTACAAAGTCGTAAAGTTTTTTTGTGCCCATCAGAAAATTGGCTACGATTTTACCTGGGTGCAAAGTTTTTGCGGCGTTTGTTATGACCCCTGCTTCAACCAGTTCCACTACTCCGTCAGAAAACATTTCTGTATGGATGCCCAAATCTTTTTTATCCTTGAGGAAGAGAAGTACGGCATCAGGTATGGCCCCAATTCCCAACTGCAGGGTAGAACCATCTTCTACAAGCTGGGCCACGTGGTAGCCGATTTTTTCTTCCACTTGGGAAATTTCGGGTTTGGGAAGCTCAATGAGGGGAACAGAAGTTTCTACAATATAGTCTATTTGGGAAACATGGATAAAGCAGTCTCCTAAGGTCCGGGGCATCTCTTCGTTAACTTCGGCGATGACGGTTTTGGCAGCCAGAGCCGCAGGCCGGGTATAATCTACCGAGACGCCGAAACTGCAGTAGCCGTGATTATCAGGTTTGGAGACTTGGATAAGAGCTACATCAACGGGCAGGCAGCCGTTAGTAAAGAGGCGGGGTATTTCTGAAAAGAAGCAGGGAGTATAGTCTGCCCTGCCTTCCTGTACGGCTTTCCGGGTAGAACCGCCTACGAACAGGGCATTATGGCGAAAGTGCCTTTCCATTCCGGGCTGGCAGTACTTGGCTTTACCCATTGCTACCATATGGACGATTTCCACATTCTCCAGGCGCTCAGCCTGGGCTACCATGGCTTCAACCAGGGTTTGGGGTTCGCCGCAAGCATGACCGATGACCACCCGAGACCCTGATTGAATGGCTTTAATGGCATTTTCTGCTGAAGTAATTCTGTTTCTCCAAAACATACGCTCACTCCCCAGCGAAATAAAATAAATTGCTTGTGAATACAAATAATAGCCTGAAGACAGGAAGAGGCCAAACAGTTGCTTGTTTAACTTTTAATCTGTTTGGCCCTGTTTTATTGCTACTCCGTAATACCTGCTATTTTTTTGGCCAGTTCTTTTTTAGCATTGAAATTGGCCTGGCGGGAGATGACGATACGTTGGGCCTGGGGAGACCCGGCGCCATGCATGGATTCAGTACGATAGCCCACGGCCGCCGTTCCCAAAGTGAGGTTTTCGATGAGGCGCAGGATACGGAGCCGGTGTTCTGTAGGAATTTCAAAAACGCCTCTAAGGTATTTTTCCACATAGTGGCCAATTTCCGGGTTTTTCAGGTCTTTTTCCGAAGGCATGGTGACCATCAGTCCGCCGGCGATATCTTCAGCCAGGCGGGCAATTTCATAGGGGAAGCGGGTAACGTTTTGCTTACAAACATTGGCCAGGAGCAGGTCAATGAGATAGGTTCCCGTAGCTGTGGGGCGGCCCTGGCAGGAGCAGGCGATACCACAGGCGTAGAGAGTTTCATTCAGGTGGGTCATTTCAATAAGCTTATCCTTAATGTGGCTGGCTTTGCTGGCTCCGTTATAGTCTGCGGCCAGGGCTGCTGCCCCGATGAGGACATCGCCTACACCTACCTTGCAGCCGCCGTAGCTCTGACGGTGATAGCCGGCAAAACGCTCTACAAGCATCCCGGAGAAGTCATATTCTTTATACATAAAGACCCTTTCCCAGGGTACAAATACATTGTCCAGAATTACCAGAGATTCATGTCCCCCGAATTGGGCGTTGCCCAAGTCCATGGTTCCCTCTTCTAGTTTCCGGGTGTCGCAGGATTGGCGTCCGTAAATATAGATTATGCCTTCGCTGTCTGCAGGAAGGGCAAAAGATATGGCATAGTCCTTGTCTGCTTCACCCATGGCAATGGTGGGCATAATCAGGATTTCGTGGGAGTTTAGGGCTCCGGTCTGATGGCACTTGGCGCCTCTCACAATAATACCGTCTTTTCTTTCTTCTATAACATGGACAAACATATCGGGATCTTTCTGCTGCGAAGGAGAAAGACTCCGGTCTCCTTTGGGATCAGTCATGGCCCCGTCCACTGTCCAGTCGTTTTCCTGCATTTTTAATAGCCAGTTGCGGAAACGCTTGTGGTATTCTGTGCCGTATTTCTGATCTATTTCGTAAGTAGTGCTGTCTACGGCATTTATGGCATCCATCCCCACGCAGCGCTGGAAGCAGGAGGCTGTCTTTTGACCTAAGAGACGGAGCATTTTTACTTTTTTAACCAGGTCATCATGGCTTTGATGCAGGTGACAGAAGCGGTTTATCTTCTTTCCGGTGAGACTGGAGGTAGCCGTCATCAAGTCTTCATATTGGGGGTCATGGGCCAGTTCATAGGTCATAGCCACCGAATTCATGGAAGGGCGGACGATGGGATTGTCTACAATGTTTTCGACCCTTTCACCGAAGAGATAAAGCTTAAACTTCATTTTTCGCAAAGATTCAATATACTCTTCTTTTGTTTTTAAGGGCATACAAATACCTCCTCAATAAGTTTTTATTCTATAATGGTCATTAATCATATTCATGCAAATTGTGTGCCAAGTATTGAACTATTTTAACCAAACTAAATTAAATATAGATAATAATTTTCCTTGGGTAATTTTATTTCGTAAGGTTAAAAGGAAGGCAAAAACAGGTGATGTGCATTTTTGCACAAGTATTTTCAGTTAGAGAAGACTGAAAAAATAAAACGAATCAAACTTGAATGGGAAACAGTGCAACAACGCACAAAAGAGTGCAATGGTACACTGTTTTTTAATCCTGTAGAGGCAAAAGTAATTATTCTCATATGTGTCGGTGATTTTTTATTGTTTGGTTTTACAGGGTTGGCGGTTGAATATCATGTATAAAACGATGACTAACTAAAGGAATTATATTGGCATAGAACTTGCAATTGTAACTATGTTGTATAGTGGTTTTATTCTAAATCATAAAAACTAATAAAAAAGGGGGGATTTGGCAGTTTACTAATTATAAAATAAAAGTGCTTTAAACATTAAGTTGATTAACAACAAAAAGGAGGTAATGCGATGTCGAGCGAAGTACCCTTAAAAGGGCAAAAACTACCGTCAGGAACTTTTCCTATCTTGAAGAGGGATTATGGAGGAATCCAACCCTATATACCCTTTGGTCCTTTCAAAATAAGGCTGCCTTTATTACATTATGAATGGGAATGGACAGAATGTTTCGCAGCAATGTTCTTGGGCGTTGCTTGTTTAGGCGCCGGTGTGGCCACAACCATGGAGGTTTTAGGTGTTAATAGTTTCTAGATAGCCCTTACCTTCGGTGTTTTAAATGCCATCTGCTATGCACTCCCGGCTCATCTGGGCGACCCGGTTGTACCAGGCTGGATAACTCCGGCTTTACCTTTAACCATAGGTTATCTATCGGCATATGCCATCGGTCCTGATCGAATCCATGCGATGATTGCCTTACAATTGCTTGTAGCCTTGCTCTTTTTCGTCATGGGGGCTACTGGGGTAGGAAAGAAATTAATCGATAGAATCCCCATCTCCGTAAGGGGAGGCATTATTCTAGGCGCCGGTTTCGCGGCCGCTCTCAACGTAATAAATGTTAGATTAAAGTTAGCACCGATGACTATTATCCTCTCCACCTTAATCGCCTATTTCTTCTTATTCTCGGGTACATTTGCCAAAGCTGCCGAAAAGAACAGGTGGATTAAGATATTGAGAAATCAGGGAATTGTCCCTGCCCAACTTTTTGCCATTATTGTTGGACCTTATCTCTTGAAAGAATTGCCTGTGCCCCAGATCGTCTGGTCTTTGACACCCGTTAATTTTGGGTATGTTCTGCAGAATTATACAGTCTTCGGCCTGGGCTGGCCCGAATTAAAGTTCTTTATTAATGCCTTGCCCATGGCATTGACCGCGTACATCATCGCCTTCGGCGACTTTATTTTGGCTAAAGAGATCGTTAATGATGCCACTGCAGCCAGGGAAGATGAAACTGTGGAATTTGATGCTTCCCGCTCCAACCTGGTATCAGCCATCAGAAATGGTATTATGGGTCTCTTCGCGCCCTGGGTGCCCTTGAATGGTCCTCTCTGGGCTTCCGGTCTGCTAACAATAACAGAACGGTATAAGATGGGATATAAGACATTACCTTCCTACTGGGGAGGCGTAGGTACCTTCCGGGCTGCCACCGTTATTGCTGTTATGTTAATGCCCCTGGTTACCCTGATTAAACCGGCCTTTGGTATATTCTTTGCCCTTACTATGGTGGTGCAAGCCTTTGCTTGTGGATATATCGGTATGAAAATGCTTGATAACAATATGCAGCGGGGAGTGGCTATGACTATGGCTGCCATCCTGGCTATCAAGGGCGCCGCCTGGGGCTTAGCCAGCGGTATCATTCTCTACTTCCTGATTGAGTATACAGCTTCCGAAAAAGTTAATGTCAAGGAAGTTAAGGTAGGTAATATCGGCTGCAGCAGCAGTATGGACCAAAGCAAATAGGTAAAAGTACGATATATCCTTCGTAGAAAGGATGATGGTAAATTGTATAGTTTTAAATTGCCTACAGAGCTTTATCAATATGACACTTTCCCAGAGTTTATACAGGAGTTTGCCCTCAATGAGGAGGATTTGCTTGTCACTAACGCTGTAATCTTCGATAACCATCTGAAAGGCTATAACCTGCCGTGTCATGTCATCTTCCAGGAGAATTATGGCTACGGTGAGCCCAACGATAAAATGATCCAGGAGTTATGCAGTTGGTGGAAATAAATAGAAAATGATAACTCAAAAAATATTTTAAAAAAGATCCTAATTTTCGACAAAAAAGGCTTGACTTTTTCGGAAAGCCCCCATAATCGCTTTGGATGGTATTTTCTACCATCACTCTAGCGATATGGGTGATGCTGATGAAGAAACTGTGTAAACCAACTTTCGAAAAAAAGGATCACGGTCAAGGTGCCGGAATCCCGGTACTCAAGACAATTTGGGATTTATTTGACCTGTCTCTGCTGTTTTCCCAGTCCGGAATACGCAAACACTCCGGAATTCCAGCGTGGCTCCTGGCTTTTGCCTACATCTGCGGCCTTGTTAATCATTCAAGTTCTGCAAATCAAAATGCTAAGTTTTCAACGGAAGCTCCATTTTTACAACAACTGCTTTCCGGGCAAATCATCTCTCAAAGTGCCTTCAGCCGGTTTCTCTCCAAGCCCTTTCAGTGGCTCCGGTTCTCTTTGGGCAGATTTGCCAGGTTACAAGAAAATACGGATAGCAGGCTGACCGACGGCGATATCATTGCCTTAGACGATACCAAAATTGAGCATCCTCACGGTAAAAAAATCCCCTTTCTCTGTTGGCTCTTTGACAGTTCGGATAAGCGCCATGTATGGTGTATTAATCTTGTGTCGACCCTGGCTATCTTAAAGAATGGTCTTGAATATCCCATGTTATGGCGCTTTTGGGTTAAAACCGGTCAGGAGAATGAAAAACAAAGCAAGCTTGATCTTGCTAAACAGATGCTCGCAGAGGCTCGTCAGCTGAACAAGGCCAGACTATGGGTAGCCATGGATCGCTGGTTTTTGTGTAAAAAGTTCCTGAACTGGCTGATGGGTCAAAATTTTGACTGGGTTACCAAAGCCAAACGTAACACAGCGCTATTCAGGAAAATCTACGACCCGGTACTAGGAAAGGAACGCTACATTAAACTTAATCCGAAGCAACTGCTGCGAGAAGTTTATTCCCAGCTTCGGGTCCTTGGCAAAGAATCGGTTCTCAGTATTCCGGACATTTACATCAAAATGCCCTATGAGACCTTAACACGCAAGGGAAAACCCATTACTAGACAACGTTTTTTACCCATAGCTGCCATTGCAGCCACTTATGAGAAGCAGGCTGTCGAGGGCAGCATAGTTCTTCCGGAGGAAGAATGCCCAGCAACCTTCAAGGATGCGTATCTCCTGATAAGCAATCGCGTAGATACGCCGGAAGAAGCTGCAACTGCCTATGTTAAACGATGGAGAATAGAAGTTTTTTACCGCACCGCTAAACAGAATCTTGGTTTAACATCTTGCTATGCTCAGTCTGAAACAGCTCATTTCGCACATGTGGAGCTCTTGTTTACAGCGAAGACCCTTCTTTGTTATGCCTCTTGGGAGTGCAATAAAGAAGGCGCCGAACAAGCCCCCTCCCTCTGCGAAGTGATAAGGTACTTCTTCAACGCCGGTTGTCGGATCCGCTGTTGCGAGCAGTTGATCCAAGTCTATTTTGACACGGCAACCCAGCGTTTTTCAAGGCTTATTGATAAATTCTGGCCACATTCTTTGGAACTTAGGTTATGGGATTGGGAAAATTATCCTGAAACTGCATAACTACTGAATGATCAATGCCATCGTTTCTGAATTGAATGGCAAAGATTACCAGCGGGTAATAGCCGTGGGAGGTGGCACGGTCATAGATGTGGCGAAAATCTTGATACTCCAGGGTGTGGAAGATGTGCTAGAGATATTATATGGGAGAAGTCCGGTGGTCAAGGATAAAAAGCTGGTGGTGATTCCTACCACCTGCGGCACAGGAAGCGAAGTAACCAATATATCCATTATGGAAGATACCCAGGCCCGTGTGAAGAAAGGGATAGTCAATCCCGTTTTATTCCCGGATCAGGCAGTGCTAATTCCGTCTCTCCTCAAGGGTTTGCCGTATAGATTCTTCGCATTCAGTTCCATTGATGCCTTGATTCACGCAGTGGAATCCTACCTGGCGCCCAAATCCAATCCTTTTACAGAGCTTTTCAGCGTAAAAGCTATTCAAGACATATTGGGTGTTTATAAGAAAATATCGGAGGAAGGCCAGGAAGCGGCTTACAAAAACATTGGAGGGGTTTTACTGGCCAGCACATATGCGGGAATCGCCTTCGCCAATACCGGGGTAGCGGCAGTGCATGCCCTCTCATATCCCTTGGGTGGTGGGTATCACGTGTCCCACGGTGAGGCAAACTACGCGTTTTTCAGTGCCGTCATGCAGGTGTATAATCAATATAATCCTAGCGGTAAAATAGCGAATTTTAATCAACTAATTAAAGAAATTATGGGGCTGAAAGAGGGAGAGGATGCCCTGGCTGCCCTGGATAATCTGCTCTCTGTGGTTATCCGCAGGAAACAGCTCAGGGAATACGGCATGAAGGAAGAAGAGATTGAAATGTTTACTACAGCGGCCATGGCGCAAGAACGCCTGATGAAGAACAATTATGTACCCCTTACCTGGAGCGATGTCTATAATATCTACAAGAGCCTATATTAAATCAGATATAAACAGCGAAAGGGTTAGGCAAATACCTAATTTAATTATGTCATAAATTATGATTTTGTAGCGGTGAGGGAAAGCACCAGTCATGGATGGAGGATGGACGGCAGAATAAAAAAACGCGAGGCTTAGCCTGCGTTTTTTTATTCTGTCTTATTTAGAGTTTCATAAACTTTCTTAAGCAAATGAGTCAATAATGATTCGAAGATGAGTCGTTATTGACTCATTTGCTTATTTTTTCACTTTGAAGTGGAGCATCCCCCGTTGGCATGTTTATTGCATGTTAAATTTAATAAGTGAGGTACTGGCTGTAGTGGATATATCTTCTGAAGATTTGGGTATTAATGGTAATGATGCCGGTGGGGGAGAATTGGATAATGTTCTTAAGATACTTGAGCTACCTACTTTCAGGCTTACCGTGACGTAATGCTACAGTTCTTTGAAAGAGAAAGGAGAAAATAGGAATGCGTGAGAATATGCTAAAAAGAAAGTTAAAGGAAGGCAAGGTTTGTATGGGCACCTTTGCTCGTCTAAGTCCGGCTTCTGTGGAAATACTGGGTCTTACAGGTTGGGACTTCGTGGTAATAGATATGGAACATGGTGTTTACGATTTTCCTGCATTAGAGCATATGTTACGCGCTGCACGCAGTGCCGGAATTACTGGTCTCGTCAGAATTGCCGAGCCAAGAGTGTCCTATGTTATGCGGGCTTTGGATACAGGCGCGGAAGGTGTACAGATTCCCCAAATTGAAACGGCACAGCAAGTAAAGACCCTGATGGAAGCCGCCCGTTATTATCCGGAAGGTAAGAGGGGATTGTGCAGTTTTGTCCGCGCCGCCGGTTATTCTGTTACTCCACCGGCTGAACATATACAGACTTCCAATGAGGAAGTATTAACGGTGGTTCATATTGAAGGTGCCCAGGTAGCAGAAAAGATCGAGGAAATAATAACAGTTCCGGGTATTGATGTAATTTTCCTGGGACCATGGGATTTGTCACAATCATTGGGTGTTCCGGGACAAGTAAAGCACCCCAGTGTTGTTACGGTCATGGAGAAGGTAACAGAGGCCTGCCGGAAAAAAGGGGTGACCATCGGTACTTTTGCCCGGGACCCCGAAGACGCCCGTTATTGGGTTGACCGTGGGGTACAGTACATTATGCATTCTACGGATGCTGGCATACTTGTACAGGCCTCGAAGGACCGCTTAGCCGTTTTTAAGTCAGTATTAATAGGTTAGAGCACTTATGACTAGATTTTATGATTGATAGTGGATTTACCGGATACGGGGTTTAGTTAAGGGGGATATAGTGTGTTAAGAAAGGAATTACTGGAAAGAATCGGGGATATAGTTGGCAAGGAGAATGTTATTACTGATACAATTGCTCTTGAAGTATATGCCTATGATGCTTCACCCTACTATAACATGCCCGAAGCAGTAGTATTCCCTGAGAGTACTGAACAAATCATTGAACTGGTGAAGCTGGCGAATCGTGAAGATATACCTATCTTGCCCCGTGGTTCAGGAACTTGCCTTAGCGGGGGGGTTGTACCCATTTATGGTGGTATTGTCCTTGTCTTATCCAGGATGAAAAAAATCCTTGAAATAAATACTGAGCATGAATTCGCTATTGTTGAACCAGGCCTGCCCAATGGTGAGTTGCAGGAAGTTATTGAACCATATGGGTATATGTTTGCTCCTGACCCTGCTAGTTTTCGTGTGTCTAGTCTAGGTGGTAATGTGGCTGAGAATGCCGGCGGTATTAAAGGAGTCAGGTATGGCGTTACGAAAAATCACATTTTAGGACTTGAAGTTGTTATGCCTACTGGAGAACTAATTACAACCGGAATACTATCCCCAAATTACGGTATGGAACCTGATATCACAGGCATGTTCTGTGGTTCCGAAGGTACTTTTGGGATTATAACCAGGATATGTGTAAAAATGACTCCTTTGCCGCAAAGTACCGGAACACTTTTGACGTTTTTTACATCCCTTCAGGATGTAGGTAAAGCGGTCTCAGAGATTATTGCTGAGGGTATCATACCGACAACCCTGGAGATTATGGACCGTGCCTCGGCGCAGGCAGTAAATGATTACATAAATTTTGGTTTAAACCCTAACACTGAAGCCTTACTTCTTATTGAAGTAGATGGGTTAGATGTTGAGATTCCCGGTACATTAATTCGTATAGAAAAAATTCTACACAAAAACCATTGTATTAGTGTTTCCAAGGCCCAGTCTCCGGAAGAAAGGACCCTGTTATGGAAAGCGCGCCAATCTAATTTTGGTGCTATGGGTAGAATTAGACCTTCACAATTAGCTCAAGATGTTGTGGTACCCCGGGATAAGTTACCCGAAATGCTGAGCTCCGTCCAATTAATAGCGAAAAAGTATAATGTTGTTATTGGGCAAGTGGCTCATGCGGGTGACGGTAATGTTCATCCAACATTCCTTTACTCGCCCTGGGATCAGGAGGAGATTGAACGCATGGAGAAAGCATGTGATGAAGTCTTACAGTTGGCCATAGATTTAGGGGGGACGATTTCGGGGGAACATGGTATAGGGATTGAAAAATTGAAATACATGCTTTGGGAGTTCTCTCCTTATGATTTGAAATTCATGAAGAGCATTAAAGATTGCTTGGACCCCAAGGGTATTTTGAATAAGGGAAAGGTGATCCCTGAGGAGGGTGGACAATGAAACTTATGGAAAGTGGGAAACATATTATCGCTCCTGCTTCTGATAAAGAAATAATTTTTTGTATTAAAAATACTGGGGAGTTAGAAAGGAAAATTTCCATAGTTCCTATCGGTCAAGGCAGTACATTAAGAGGAAAGGAAATAGAAAATAGGGGCTCTCATATATTTCTCTCCTCAAGAAATATGAAAAATGTTATTGAACTTGCGAGAGAGAACCTAACTATTACTGTCCAGTCCGGTATAACCTTACATGAAATAGATGAGATTGTTGAACCGGAGGGTTTAGTTCTTGTACGAAGTCCTTTACTGAGACCTGATCGTACTATAGGTGGTGTCGTTGCTGAAGGAACGTATTTTAATAAAGAATTTAATCAATGTATACTTGGCCTAAAAGCTATCCTGCCAAACGGAGATATTATAAAGACCGGTGGTAAAACTGTTAAGAATGCAAGCGGTTATGACCTCAAAAGTATATTTATAGGAAGTAGAGGGATTTTAGGATTTATTTCCGAAATAACCCTTAAACTGCAACCAGTCAAGTCTCATAAGGAATTAATTGTTTGCTGTATTCCTATTTGTGAACTTCCTAACTTGCTAAAGCTAATTTATCCTTTTAAGCATTATTTTACATTTTTAATTATCGATAATGTTGATTTTGTAAGTGAAGGTAGTAATAACAAGACTTGTAAAATATCGGTGGTTTATGAAGGCAGCCAGGAGGCAGTACATTACTTGCGTGATTTTTTAGTTGATAAACTGACAAAAAATGATACACCAATAATCCACACAAATAAAGACATTATAAAGAATGCGTTAAATAAACTACATGAAAATTCAGCACAATTCGATGAATATATCACAATAAATGAAATGGAAGTTGTTCAAACCCTGGGGCCCGAAATGCCAGCATTCATATATGATGTAAAAGCCAGGTATCTACGAGTATTTAAAAAAGGGGAAAAGATGCCTCGGATACTAAATAGCGCAACGGCAAAATTGTTAGAACAGTATACCTTTCACAGTACTTATCTCCAGATTAAAAAGAAAATCGATCCTGATATGCTTTTCGGCATTAATACCAAGTAGATGCGAGGTGGTAGAATGTCGCTCATGTATGAGTTACTACTTAAATGTACTAAGTGCGGGCTTTGTCAACAGGTATGTCCTACTTACCAGGTGAGTAAAAACGAGATGGATCTTGCCCGGGGAAGAGTAAGATTAGCAAGATTGGTGGCAGAGAATAAATATAAGTGGCAGTCTCAAATTGTTCATTCTGTTGAAACGTGCTTACAGTGTGGAGCGTGTGTAGAAAGCTGTCCTTCAGCGGTAAAAACCGACATGATTATGAATTTGGCCAAAAGAGACATAAATAAAGTTAAAAAGCCCCATGCCATATCCCAATTTATCTATAAAAAAATGCTAACTAATCCTAAAATGCTAAAATTTATAGGTGAATTCACACGATATTATTTAAAAATAAAGGATAAGAAAGTACTCAGATTTTTTAATAAGTTAAATCCTATAGAAGAAGTGAGAAGGTTAGAACAAGGTTTACCTGCTTACAAAGAAGATCTGCCGTTATTACCCGGCAAAGCTCATGTTACTTTGAAAATAGGGTATTTCAGAAATTGTGCAAATCTGGCTGTTTTTAACTCTTTAGCACAGGCTACGTTGAAAGTAGTAAGGGGTTCCGGTGCACAGGTTGAGTATTTGTCCAATAAGTGTTGTGGCGCACCCCACTGGTTTAGTGGTGATATTCAGACTTTTGAAGAATTAGCAAAGTATAACATAAACAATGTTGAATTTAATAATTATGACATAATCATTACTGACTGTGCTACCTGTGGGGGAATTCTTAAAAAATACGGCGAGTTATTAGACACTGTTGAAGCAAAGGCATTTTCGGATAAAGTGATGGACATTAATGAGTTTCTGATAAAATATGGTATACCTGACAATTTCAGTTATAAAACAAGAGATGACATTGTTACTGTTCACGATCCTTGTCATTTGGGGCGGGGGCAAAAGATAACAATTGAACCCAGAAAAGTTGTTTCTGCTATTCCTGGGACGATACTGAAAGAAATGAAAAACTCAAATTGGTGTTGCGGTGGTGCAGGCGTCTATAGTGTTATGCAGCCTAAGATGTCTGATCAAATTTTGAGAGCCAAAATAAACAATATCTTAGATACTTCGGCGAATGTTGTGTTGGCTTCGTGCCCCTCGTGCATTATGCAAATCACAAGAGGCGTAAAATTATTTGCCCCATCCTATCATATACAGGTTTTACACCCGATAGAGTATCTTGCTCAAAATATTATGAACAATAATATCAAAAGGCAGACAAGTTGATGAAAACAGGTAACGAGTATATTTAAATCTTCAGATAGTTAAAAACTGAAGCATTTGCCTTCGGTAAAAAATTGGGGACATTGGTACTAGATGTACACTAATTTATCAATACTATAAAAAAGAAAAAGACGTGTGCGTCTTTTTCTTTTTTAAATCTAACTACCAGTTTTTTGGATTTGGCGGAGTCTGCGAACAACGCTGGATTGGCTTATTCCTAAGAGATCAGCAATTTTTCTTGTGCTGCCACAGGATTCCTGAGCCATAAGGATCAGTTGTTCTTCCAGTTCTCTTAAAGCTTGTTTTAAAGGTATAAGTTTATTTACTCTAACATTTGAATGTTCCTTATGCAGGTTCTTAATGTGTTTAGGGAGATGTTTTGGTAGTAATTCGTTATCTGGACTCATGATGATTAAGCGCTCTACAACATTCTTTAATTCTCTCACATTTCCTGGCCAACTGTAGTTCTCCAAATACTCAACTATTTGAGGGGAAAAATATTTCTCCATATTATGTTTTTTGTTGTAAATTTCGCAGAAATGCCATAATAATGGTACAATATCTTCTTTTCTCTCTTTAAGGGGTGGAATTTCTATGGGTACAACATTTAGCCGGTAATATAGGTCTTCTCTAAACTTTCCTTGTTCAACCATCTCTTCTAAATTTTGATTTGTTGCCGTTATAATTCGCACATTGACTTTTTTAGGTATAACTCCCCCCACTCTATACATTTCTTGTTCCTGTAATACTCGTAAAAGTTTTACTTGCAAATCCAGTGATATTTCACCAATTTCATCTAAAAATAGTGTACCCTCGTCAGCTAGTTCAAATAACCCGGGCTTTCCTTTATTAGAGGCTCCTGTAAAAGCACCCGCTTCATAACCAAAGAGCTCTGATTCCAGAAGATTGGGCGAGATTGCACTGCAGTTAATTTTAATAAATGGATGATTGTTTCGTAAACTTGAGGAATGAATTAATTTAGCAATAACCTCTTTACCAACGCCGGATTTTCCTAAAATAAGTACCGTGGTATCAAATCGTGCTACTTGAAGAGCAGATGTTATTACATGCTTCATTTTCGGACTTTCAGCTATGATATCGTCATATTTTTGATTGTGAGTCCTTAGTAGAGTAAGTTCATTTTTATATCGCTCAGTTAACTCATTTGCCTTTTTTAATTGTTGTCGTAGGATACTAAGCTCTGTGATGTCTCTAACATTAGTAATTATATATATTAATTCACCTTTTTCGTTGAAAACTGGGCTGCCGGTTATTATGGCTTGTTTACCTGTTTTGAATGTTTGAATTGTTGTCAGGCTTTTTTGAGTTCGCAAGATAGTGGGTGTAACTATGGGCGTAAACATACCGCTTTTCTCTAAATCTACAATATTTTTTTCTAAAACATCAGACACATTAATGCCAGTAATTCTTTCGTAAGCTTTGTTCGCCCAAATAGTTGTACCATGAACATTTGTGACAAAGATTCCATCATATGATGATTCAAAAATAGCTTTCAATTGTGATTGTATAAGATTAATTTCTTTAAAATCTTCTATAATGGATTTGAAAAGAGTAATATCTTGAATTACCACTATTTTTTCAGAATCTAACGGGATTAATTTCATCGAATAGCTTTTGTTACCTATGTTAAAGCTTGTACTAGAAGCACCTGACGTTAAAGATGCAGATTCTAATTTTGATAAGTGGTCTTTCAATGTAGATATGGTTACTGAATTTAGGAATCTCTCCCCAGTTACATCTAATGCTCTAATTTCTCCTTTCTCATCTATAATAAAAGTATGTAACATATGATTATTAATACTTGGAATATACTTCTCGTACTTAAAGCTTGAAAACATCTTTTTGCCTCCTAAACACTGGTTTAACATGGAGAGGTTTTCATTGTTTAGCATATAAGGATGTATGATTCATTTATGAATCATCTTAAAATATTTCATATTTATGTATATTATATAGTAATTGTCCTAAGTAAGATAGGGCTTTTAACCTTTATAAATAAGAATAGTGAGTCAAAATTGGTTCATTATCGAGTCAATATTGACTCATTTTGCTATATTATAGGGTTTAAATTAAAGATTCCCCGTTGGCATGTTTATTGCATTGTTAAATTTATGAAGTGTACAGGTAATAAAAAATATTTGCCATAATAATGTCGGAAAATAGGGAAATATGACATAAAAAGTTTAGATAAAAGAATGAGAGTCATAAAATTTTTAGAATATTAATAATAGACTATCGAAAATATCACGTGAATTAGAAAAACTCTTAATGGCTATCAGAGTATATTGAAAGCAATAATGCACAAACATTTAAGCTAAAAATGACTTGACATAGAAAATTGATTTTCAAGAAGGAGGAGATACTGTTGGCGATTTAATCAAATGAGAGTTTAACGGGTGGAGGAGGTATTTAAAGTTCCATGGTTCAAGAAGAAAAACATTTTTTTATTTGAAAGGGGGATGATAGTCACCACCTGTCTCAATTATCTATTTACTTCACTTCAGGAGTTGGAAAGAATGTTTGAAATCACTTATTAAATCAATTACTTATTAAATCAATTACTTATTAAATCTATAAGGGGAAAGAGGAGGAGTTTTGTTATGATGAGAATATTACGAAAATTAGGTTTATTTTTGCTTATGGCACTAATAAGTATTGGATTAATAGCTGGTTGTAGTGGAGAAAAACAACAAGTGTCCAATCAACCAAAAAGCAGCGGAGGTCAGGAAGTAGTTGAAATTAAACTATCTCACAGTTCGCCTGCAGTTGATGACAGGCTGGAGGCTGCGTGCCAGGCATTTAAAAAATACGTTGAAGAAAAAACCAACGGAAAAGTTAAAGTTACCACGTACCCTGCCAGTCAGCTAGGCGCGGAAAGGGAGCAACTGGAAGGTGTTCAATTGGGGACAATTCAAATGGCCGCATTGAGCTCAGGACCGTTACCTGGAATATTCCCCCCAATAATGGTATTTGATTTGCCTTACCTGTTTGCTACTCAAAAAGCTGCTTACGAGGTGCTGGACGGCCCTGTTGGCAGAGAAATATTAGATTTAATGAAGGCAAAGACTGGTATTAGAGGTCTGGTATGGGGAGAAAACGGCTTCAGACATTATACCAACAGTGTGAGGCCTATCCGAAAACCTGGGGATATGCAAGGTTTAAAAATTAGGACAATGGAGAACCCCGCACATATGGCTATTGTTAAGGCATTAGGGGCCAGCCCTACACCAATGGCCTTTAACGAGGTATATACAGGATTACAACAAAAGACAATTGATGGGCAGGAAAATCCTATATCCCTGATTGTTTCAATGAGATTCTATGAGGCACAAAAATATTTGACTTTAGACGGGCATGTATACAATCCTTATATTTTAATGATTAACGACAAGTTTTACAACAGCCTTAGCGAAGATATCAGAAAAATCATTGACGAAGGGGCCCTTGTCTGGCAGAAAGTGGAGAGAGAGGAAAATAACAAGCAAATTATGGCTGGTTTAGAGAAACTGAAAGCTGCGGGCATGGAAATAACAGAACTTTCACCACAAGAGCTTCAGGCATTTAGGGATGCAACCAAATCAGTATATGACACAATAGGTAAAAAAGAAGTGGGAGAGGAATTGTTAAATAAGGTGCTTAAAGCTGTGCAAGAAGCTGAAAGCAAGAAGTAAGACTATAAGAGCAACTGGTTTCATAAAATCTACATGTGCTGATTTTATAAAAAGCCAGTTGCTCTTTAATCAACATAATTAGAAATTAGGAGGATGAGAAATGGGATTTCTAAAAAAGCTAGATAAGATCTTGACCTTTATTGAAGACCATCTCATTGCCATCTTGTTAATCATTATGACAGCAATTACATTTTGGGGAGTAATAGCTCGTTTTGTTTTGAGAGATTCATCCTCTTGGGCTGAGGAAGCTGCAAGATATTTGAGTATTTGGGCTGCCTTTATAGGTGCAAGCCTAGGTGTTAAAAAGGGTGCGCATATCGGAGTTGAAGCGTTCGTTATGATCTTACCGAAAAAGGTACAACAGTATATTTCCATCATTACTACCGTTTTCTGTATTATTTTTTGTTGTGCTGTTAGCTACATTGGTTATGATTACACATTGAAGTTACTAAAAACGGGGCAGCTCTCTCCTGCCATGCGTATGCCTATAGTCTGGGCCTATGCCGCAGTACCGGTTGGATGTCTATTAATGACTATACGGTATTTCATGCTTCTAATTGAACAGATTTTCACTTTAAAGGCGGTAGAAGATACCGAAAGTGATAAAAATCAAGTAATAGCGGATAACGCCATTGCGGGAGGTGAAACTATTAATGGGTAACATACTTTTAGTATCGTTTGCAACATTAGTTATCTTGAATGTACCTTTAGCCGTCGGTTTGGGGTTGTCCTCACTGCTAGCGCTAGCAATAACGCAAAAAGTACCTTTATTCTTAATTGCACAAAGGATGTTTACAGGTCTTGATTCTTTTCCCCTTTTGGCTATACCACTTTTTATGATAGCGGGCCGGTTAATGGAGCGGGGTGGAATATCAAGGCGTTTGATTAATCTGGCCACCAATATGGTAGGTTCGGTGGCCGGTGGATTGGCCCTGGTCTCCGTACTTGCATGTATGTTTTTTGCTGCTATTTCGGGGTCAGCTCCAGCGACTGTTGTTGCAATAGGCGCAATCATGGTACCGGCTATGATTAAAGCAGGTTATGACAAGGACTTTGCGGTAGCTTTAATGGCCGCTGCCGGAACCATCGGCGTTATAATCCCCCCCAGTATACCGTTTGTTACTTATGGAATTTCCATGAATGCATCCATCGGGCAATTGTTCATGGCAGGCGTAATCCCAGGTTTTATAATGGGTGGTTCCTTAATGGCGGTGTGCTATGTTATAGCGAAAAAACGAGGTTATAAAGGAACTGTAAGGCCTACTTTAAAAGGATTTCTTTCTTCACTAAAAGAATCAATTTGGGGTTTGTTAATGCCTCTGATTATATTGGGGGGTATTTACGGTGGAGTATTCACGCCAACAGAAGCTGCTACAGTTGCTTGTGTTTATAGTCTTTTCGTAGGTATTTTTATTTACAAAGAGCTGACATATGAAGAAACTATTAAAAGCTTTTCTGAAGCTGGGGTAACTTCTGCGATGGTTATGTTGATTATTGCTACCGCTACAGCCATGGGCTGGATATTGACTACCGAGCAAATTCCTGTAAAAGTGGCAACAGCCATTTCAAGCGTTGCAAAGGATCCTGTCATTCTTTTATTGTTGATAAATATAATACTGCTTATTACTGGATGTTTGATGGAGCTTAATGCAGCTATCATAATTTTGGGACCTATATTCCTTCCCCTGCTGATGAAAATGAATATAGACCTTATCCATTTCGGAGTGATAATGGTTGTCAATATGACAATAGGTCTTTTAACCCCGCCTTTAGGAGTCAATCTGTTCGTCGCCGGTGGTCTTCTAAAAGAGGTTACCTTTAAACAGATTGTAAAAGCTTCCTTCCCATTTCTAGTGATATTAATCGTGGATTTATTTTTGTTCACGTATCTGCCTGGATTGTCGCTTTTCCTAGTAAAGTTGTTTGCTTAGGTCAGGGCAGTACCATTTAGAACAATGGGGACAAGTTTTTTGAAATATAAGGAGGAGGTGATAAGTAGTGAGTGAATTTAATGGCAAGATTGCATTGGTAACAGGTGGAACTAAAGGTATAGGAAGAGCGACAGTTATTGAACTATGTAAGGAAGGTGCCCACTCAGTTATTGTGAGTAGAAATGCTGATGAGGGTTGGGAATTGGTTAAAGAATTAACTTCTCAGGGACTAAAGGCAAGTTATACACAGGCAGATGTCGGGAACCTTTTGGATATCAAGAAAATGGTGGAGGGAGTTATAAAAGAACAAGGAAAAATTGATATACTAGTAAATTGCGCTGGAGTAAATAAAAGAAAACCCATAGAAGAATATACCGAAGATGATTGGAATTTTATGGTTGATATTAACATGAAAGGAACATTTTTTACTTGCCAAGAGGTAGGTAAAACGATGATTGGGAAGGGAATAAAAGGGGTTATTGTAAACATAGGTTCGTTACAGAGCGAAGAAGTATTGCCAGAAAGGGGAATTTATGCAGGTACTAAAGGGGCTGTAAAACAATTAACAAAGGCTTTTGCGGTTGAATGGGCTAAGTATGGTATTCGTGCTAACTCCCTTTCTCCTGCTTTTATAAGTACACCTCTGGTTGAGAGTGTATTGGCTGACCCCAAATGGAATCAGATCATCACATCCCGTACTTTGCTGGGGCGGCCCGGAACCCCTGAAGAAGTGGCTCATCTTATAGTTTTCCTTTGTTCATCTAAAGCGAGTTACATTACTGGGGCGAACATGGTGATTGATGGTGGTTGGACTGCAGGTTAATATTATCCACTAAAATTTAAACTATCTAAAGCAAACCTCCCCTCCCCAATTACGCGTCTTCAAGCCATTCAAATGGTTTGAAGACGTATTATTGTCTGGCCTATCAGGATGTACGATTCATTTATGAATCATCTTAAAATGTTTATCCATTTTATGGAGGAAGTTCATCTAAGCAAGTAAGACAGGCATTTGTTTCCGTAATAAAAGTTACGACTTAAAAATTGGTTCATTAGCGAGTCAATATTGACTCATTTTGCTAAATGATAGGGTTTAAATTAAAGATTCCCCGTTGGCATGTTTATTGCATATTAAATTTATTGCTACTCGGTTTAGCCACTAGGTTTGTTTATTTTAACTAACAGAACCTTAATCTAAAGGAGGTTTAATTAATGGGTTACATCAAAATACGGGAGGAACGTTGCAAAGGATGTACTCTATGTATTAACGCTTGTCCAAAAAAAATAATTTCATTAGCTCCTTATACTAACAGCAAAGGTTATAACCCTGCCACTTTAACAAATGAAGAGGCATGCACCGGTTGTGGCTCTTGTTATGCATTCTGTCCCGATGTATGTATAGAAGTTTATCGTTAAAAGTAAAGAGTTATATAATGCCTAAGGAAAGAGGAGGAGTTAAATTGGCTGAAAAGATTTTAATGAAAGGGAGCGAAGCTATTGCTGAGGCTGCCATTCGTAACGGCTGTCGCTACTTTTTTGGCTACCCTATAACGCCGCAAAATGAAATTCCTGAATATCTGGCAAAACGTCTGCCTGAAGTAGGAGGAACATTCTTACAGGCGGAGAGTGAAGTAGCCGCTATCTACATGGTATTAGGGGCAGGTGCCGCTGGTGCCAGAGTTATGACATCTTCGTCCAGTCCCGGTATTAGTTTAAAACAAGAGGGAATTTCTTACATGGCTGGTGCAGAGGTGCCATGTGTCATAGTAAATATTATGCGCGGCGGCCCTGGTCTGGGGGCAATTCAGGGAGCACAGCCCGATTACTGGCAAGCAACCAGGGGCGGGGGACATGGTGATTATCGTTTGCTGGTGTTGGCTCCTGCTACTGTCCAGGAAGCTGTTAATTTGACTTATGAGGCTTTTGACCTGGCCGATAAATATCGCAATCCGGTAATGATACTTGGTGACGGTATACTGGCCCAAATCATGGAACCTGTCGAGCTGCCGGAAGAGAATAAAGAACAACCGGAAAAAACATGGGCAGTATGTGAAAACCACAATCGCCCCCGTAATATCGTAAGTTCCTCCTATCCTCAAGTAGATGTATTAGAACAAATCAATTTGCGTCTGCACAAGAGGTATAATGAGATAAAAAACAATGAAGTGCGGTGGGATTCATATCTCCTTGATGATGCTGAATATGTAATTGTTGCCTATGGCTCTGCTGCCAGAATTGCTAAAGCTGCAGTGAAAATGGCACGTGCAGAAGGTATTAAAGCTGGCCTTTTGCGACCTGTCAGTGTCTGGCCTTTCCCAGTAAAGCCCTTCCAGGATATTCTTCCCCAGGTTAAAGCTTTCCTTGCTTTGGAAATGTGTACCGGACAAATGATTGATGATGTAAGGTTAGCCATTGGTAATGCAAGACCTGTTCACCATTATGGCCGTTTGGGCGGGGTTATACCGTTACCTGAGGAAGTACTGGGTAAATTAAAAGAGCTGGTTAAGGAGGGAAAATAGGTGAATAAGATTTTTTCATATCCAGAAGCCCTTGTGGATGTGCCAATGCACTATTGCCCCGGTTGCACTCACGGTATTATTCACCGTTTGGTAGCCGAGGTTATTGATGAAATGGGAGTCATGTCCAAAACCATAGGTGTGGCCTCCGTAGGCTGTTCCTGCTTCAATTACGATTATTTCAATTTTGATATGGTGGCCACAGCCCATGGCAGGGCTCCAGCTACTGCCACCGGAGTTAAGCGTGTCCATCCCAATTGTTTAGTCTTTACCTATCAAGGTGACGGCGACCTGGCAGCCATTGGTACTGCTGAAATAATTCATGCCGCAGTACGCGGGGAAAAGATAAGTGTTATCTTTGTAAATAACGGTATTTATGGGATGACCGGTGGGCAAATGGCTCCGACCACCTTACCGGAGATGAAAGCTACCACCTCACCTTACGGTCGTAATACGGCTTTAACGGGATATCCCATTAAGATGACGGAAATGCTGGCCCTGCAGGATGGGTGTGTATATGCGGAAAGAACCAAGATCAGCAGCGTGGCTTCTATTAACAAGACAAAGAAGGCTATAAGAAAGGCCTTTGAATTGCAAATGGCCGGTAAAGGATTTAGCGTTGTCGAAATATTATCAACTTGCCCGACTAACTGGGGTATTGAGCCAGTGGAAGCAATCAAATGGATGGAAAATAATTTGGAAGCCTATTATCCGGTTGGAGTAATTAAGGCACCCAAGGAGGTAGAATAACATGATGCACCAGTTTCTCCTGGCAGGATTCGGCGGTCAAGGGGTAATGCTGATGGGGAGGATTCTTGCCTATGCTGGCATGAAAGAGCAAAAACAAGTGATGTACATACCTTCCTATGGGTCCGAAATGCGCGGTGGGACTGCCAACTGCTCTGTTATCCTCTCTGAGGAAGAAATAGATGCCCCTGTAGTTAGTAAGCCCTCAGGGCTGGTTGTAATGAATGCACCCTCTTTTGATAAATTCGAAACACGTATCCGTGAAAACGGCCTGGTTATCGTTAATTCATCTACAGTTACACGCGAAGCGTTAAGACAGGATGTTAAAGTTATTAAAGTACCTGCCAATGACATGGCCAAAGAACTGGGTAATGAACGGATTGCCAATATGATCCTTCTGGGAACCCTGATTTCTGCCACCAAATGTCTGAAAGCAGAATCGGTCCTGGAAAGTTTAAAAGAAATATTGCCTGTCCATCGACATGATTTATTACCTCTCAACCAAAAAGCCATCGAAGCTGGTATGCAGCTTGCTATTTCAACGCCAAAAAGGAATTAGCCAAAAAAATAGCGGGTATTTCCGAATAATTTATTAGAACAAAGTATGCCAAGTACAAAAGCCCATTATCATTATGATAGTGGGCTTTCTTATCACATCTTTAAATTTTCTGTGTTCACTCAAGAATCCAAATATATATATATATCTTAGTGATTAGATACAACTTGGTAGACAAGCCATATCAGTATGGTTTATTTTGTTTTAGTCAAGGAAAGCACCTGGTCCAGGCGGGTACCCTGGCGATAGACGGTACAGCCTTTAAGCCCCAGGTCATAAGCCAGCCGGTAGGCTTTGGCCACCTCGGCCACAGTGGCGCTGGCCGGGAGGTTGATGGTTTTGCTGATGGCACCATCCACATATTCCTGGATGACAGCCTGCATTTTCAGATGGTCAGCAGGTTTAATATCCAGGGAATAGACGAAAACATTTTTTATTTCCTGGGGAATTCCTTTTATCTCCTGAATGCTGCCTTTTTTCTCCAATTCCTGGCGAAGCTCCGGTGTGTCCAGGTCCAATTCCTTTAGTTTCTCCTCCAGTTGGGGATCCATTTCCCAGAAGACTTTTCCCCCCAGGATGCGGCGTTGATAGACGGGGGCAAATTCGGGTTCCAAACTCCAGGATGTATTGGTGAGGGTAGCGATGGTCCCGGTGGGAGCAATGGACAAAAGATTAGAGTGGCGGAGGCGCACGCCTTTTTTCTCCCACAGGGAGCCGGACCAGGCGGGGTAAACCCCTCTTTCCCCAGCTAAGGCCCGGGAGGCTGCTTCTGCTTCCTGGCGGAGGAAACTGGCCATAGACTGGGCAAAGCTACGCCCTTCCCCGGTATGATAGCCCAGTTCCAGGGCTTTTAAGACCCGGGCCAGTCCCATAAATCCTAAGCCGATGGGACGGGTTGCCAGGGCCATTTCCTGGAGTTTAGGAAGAGGCAGGACGTTGGCGTCGATCATATTATCAAGAAAACGCACTACAGTATGAATAGTGGTCCGGAATTTTTCCCAGTCAAACTCCCAGCCACCATTTAATTTTCTAAGATGTTTTTCCAAATTAATTGAAGCTAAATTACAGGAACTGTAGGGTACGGCAAGAAATTCGCTGCAGGGGTTCCCCCCATAGATTCGTCCAAAATGGGGGTTGGGGTTATCCCTGTTGGCCCGGTCGATAAAAAATAGGCCCGGTTCACCCGTTGACCATGCTTGATAACATAATTCATTCCATAGTTCTCTAGCCGGTATCTGTCTTACGGAGTGACCCAGGGGACTGCTAAGTGTAAAATATTCATCCCTGTCTACAGCCCTGATAAATTCATCGGTAATGGCTACAGAGAGGTTAAAATTGGTTATTTCTCGATCTATCGCTTTAGCTTTAATCCAGGACAGGATATCCGGGTGATGCACAGGAAGGACACCTAAGGCAGCACCGCGTCTTTTACCGCCCTGGGCGATAGCCTCCACAGCCGTATCGTAGACTTTGAGCCAGGCAACAGTACCGCTGGAATAACCTTTGGTTGTACTGACCAGAGCTCCTCTTTCCCGGAGTTTACCGAAGTGAAAACCAACGCCCCCTCCTGTTTTATAGATAAGAGCTGCATCCTTGAGCGTAGTAAAGATGCTTTCCATACTGTCTTCAATGTCCAGAACAAAACAGGCGCTCAACTGTTGTAAAGGTGTGCCCGCATTCATCAAGCACGGACTGGCGGGGGACCACTCCAAGTTTAGGAGACCTTCCAGGAAGCGTTCAGTCCATTCCTTTTGTTCCGCGGGTGCTTTTTCCTGGCCGCCCATGGTTTCGGCTACTCGCCTGTACATATCATAGGGGGTTTCAATGACATGTCTCTCCTTATCCCTTAACAGGTAACGTTCCTCTAAAATTTTCAGGGCCAAAGGAGAGAGACATGGTTCTCTTCGTTCTTTCATGGCTCAATACCTCCACGCAATAGTTTGCAGTGGGCAGTGAATTAGTTGTTAGTTGGTAGTTGATAGTTGGTAGTGACTGATGCTCTCTTTTCCCGATTTCCGAAATAGTTACGGGTGGCTGAAAGCGATTAACATAGTCGGAGGTCGGATGTCGGAAGTCGAAAGTAAAGAGTTAGCGTGAGAAGAGTTCTTTGATTTTGCTGAAAAAGCTTTGGTTTGTGGGGAGAGCAGGGATGTGTTCATTACCCGGATTTAAGAGCTGTTGTGCAATGTTTTTAATACACTGGGCTGCGGGGCAGTTGGGATAATGCAGGGCAAATGGCTCTAAGCGGCGGTTGGCTCTGGGAACAGTGGGGTCTTCCAAAATATAGCCCAGGTTTGACATCTTCAAGGTTAAGAAACGGTTAACCACGTTGACCATGCGGCCGGAAACTTCCTGGTATTCTTTGAGGGATTCTACTCTGTTTAAGACCAGGAGGGGTGATTTTTTATGCTGCTGTTCGTCCAAAACTTTGATAATGGCGTAGGCATCGGTAATGGAGTGGGGTTCAGGCGTAGTAATGATAATGATATCATCGGCAGCCAGGGCAAAATTAATAACGTTTTTCCCCAGTCCTGCCCCTGTATCAATAAGGATAATATCGGCATACTGTTCCAGTGTTTGCAGGCTGGCAATCAAACGGTTAAACTGCCATTCCTCAATATTAGCCAGGTTCTGCAAACCTGAGCCTCCCGGGACAAGGTATACACCACCCGGGCCCTCCACGATGATATCCAGTAATTCTTTTTCCTTATTAATGATATGGGTAAGGTTATATTTGGGTTGCAGATTTAATAAGACGTCGACATTAGCTGTGCCCAAGTCAGCATCAATTATGAATACTCTCTGACCCATTTGAGCCAGGGTAATGGCTAAGTTAATGGTAGTACTGGTTTTACCCACACCACCTTTTCCACTGGTAACAGTAATAACACGGGGTCTATTTCCACGTGCTTCCGCCAGGTGGAACGGTAACTGGATAACCAGATGGGGTTCCGGTTTAAAGCCCCGGGAAATTATCTCCGAACTAAAGGTTATATTACTGCGGGGACACGTGATCTGCATAGGGGTACCGGCACTTAAAAGCACCATCTTACCTTGGGCCATGGGCATAGAAACAGTCATGGCCTGTCCTTCAACGGCTAATACCTCTGTTTGATACATATCCCGGTAGATGGGGGAAATCACTTTTAATTGTAGTAAATCTCCTCTTTGCAGCGGACGGTTACCCAGCAAAACCACGACACCTCCTAACAGGCTTTTGCATAAATTCTACATTTTTGCTGAACTTTCCTGCAGGATACCGGATTTGCTAATAAATTATTCTTTCTATTGATTAGACCAATAGACAAGAAAATGATAGGGGTTTATCCACTGGCCGTAGGGGGTACACATACCAAAATGCAAATGGTCGGGAGTATTTTGGGCATTTCCCGTGTGACCAACATAACCCAGGAGCTGCCCGCGGTTTATTTTCATGCCGCTTTTTAAGTTAGGAGCATAGCCCGAGAGATGGGCGTAATAATAGTAGAAACCATCTTCGCCCCTGAGGCCGATGCGTTCCCCCCCAAGAGGATTAAACCCCATTTTTTCGATGTGGCCATTGGTAACAGCAAAGACCTCGGTCCCCTGGGGTGCAAAGAGGTCTGTTCCTTCGTGAACTCGTTTGCCCCCTTCCCTTGACGCCTGCCAGGTATCTTCATAGCGGGGTTGAACGTTTCCCAAAGGAAAGAAATAGGCACGGGAAAATAAATACCCCGTTCTTTTAAACCTTTTATGGTAATCTTGCACCGCTTTCCATTGTTCTTTGGTTAGTCCGAGATTTTCCCGGGCCTTTCGGCTATCTTTCAAAACCTCGGCGGAACTGATGAGTTCGGAAAGGGTCGGTTCCGGATCGCCGGTCTTATAATCTCTTTTCACATAATAATAGGCAGCAAGCCAGGTCCATTCTGTACCTGTTACTTTTTCCGCCTCCTGGGCTCGAACCACAAATTTTCCATCCAAACAAGAGATGGCCTGGTAATCAGGTGGGGAGAGGGGATTAAAAATAACAGTTAGGATAATCAAACTAACAATCCCTAGAATGCCCAGTAATAATTTCCTGATCGGTTTCTTTTTACGGTGCAGCATTGCTTTCTATTCTCCGGTTCAGCTAATCATATTAAAAATATATCAACAAGTTGCTATAATAGAACTGTAATAGTTCGCAGTTAGCAGTTCGCAGTGGTCAAGTTACTAGTTACTAGTTATTAGTTATTAGCGACTAGTGGAAGCAGTTTGGATTTTTAGGCTGCGGGCGACACATGACCAGAAACCGGTTTTTATCTCCACTGGTCACTGGACACTGGTCTCTGGTCACCACTTTGGACGAAAGTAGATAGCTCAAAGGATGGAGGTAATGATATGCCTACTTATGATTTTCGTTGTCTTACTTGTAACCATGTATTTTCACAAAAGCTGTCCTTCAGCGAGAGAAAAAATGCCGCCTGTGAAAAATGCGGCAGCAAGGAAGTAGAACAACTTTTCAGACGCTGCAATGTTTTGGGAGGTACATCTTCAGTTTCGGGGGACATTACCGGTGGTAAGTCGGCGTGTTCCCGGACAGGCGGCTGCAGCGGGTGTGCCGGTTGTTAGATAGGTACAAAGAACAAAGGTGGCCAATCTGGCCACCTCGTTATTTTTCTCTATTTACATTTGCTGTTGTTGGGTTAATGACTACCAAACAACCAATAGGTTTGGCTTCTGGCTCTGTACGCAGAGGATAGGAATTAAACTCCACCAGTATATTGGTGCCGTCCAAATGAGTGAGGTTATAGTGATAGCCGGCGATAATTTCACCCTGGAGGATTCTTGGTAACCGGGAAAAGTCATAAGGCATGGTGGGTACCAGTATTTCAGCATATTCGCTGATATGGAGCCCGAGAATTTCTTCACGCTCATAACCTACTAAATTACAAAAATTAAGATTGGCATAGGCGATAAAGCCGTTTTCATCGAAAACCAGAATGTTAAAGGGCAGGTTATCTAAAATCGACTGTAAGAGCCCTTTCCTGACGGGAGTCTTGTCACCTTGTTCCTTCACTATGGCTAATAGCTCCATTTCCGCCCGCGGAAGGGCGGGTTCCATTTTAAGGGAAAATTTTCGCATTAAAATGCACCCTTTCAATGATAAATAAGGCCTGTTTATAATATATGGTTCACTTCATTTATAATAAATCCTTCTTTGTGAAAACAATAACAAATAGTCACAAAGCGGCGCCGGAGAAGTAAAAAAGACATTAATTTGACAATTACTGTAAGAATAATAAGAAGGTTTTTTGCTTTTTGTGCCGAAATAACTTAATTAAGTTAACAGCATGTCGAAGAGGTACAAAAAATGAAAGAAATGACTAGACGCCAGTTCTTGTTAGGTCTGGGGGCTGTGGCTGCGGCTACTCTTTTAACCATGGGCTGGGATACCCATGAGGCCATTCCCCAGGAAGGCGCTTTATCTTCAGCTTCACCACAACCTATAGATTGTGATTGGATTATTGACCATGTTAGGATAGTTGATGGGACGGGTAGCCCTGCCTTTATGGGTAAAGTGGCAGTAAAGGGTGACAAGATTGTGGCTGTGGGTGACTTTATGTCCTCACCGGGTACGAAAACAATAGATGGAAAAAATTATGCATTAGCTCCGGGATTTATTGATATTCATACGCACACGGAATCTTATTTCTACAGTGGCGAGAGTATGGCTGCTTTTTTATCACAAGGGGTAACAACTCAAGTGGGCGGAAACTGCGGGCGTTCACCCCGTGATATCGCAGGGTTTCTGAAGAGCAGCCAGGGAAGATCCATGAACTACGGCCTGTTAATAGGATACAGGACTTTACTGGAGTTGGTACAGGGTGTGCCCCGGGCCGGAAGAGTTACCCCCGCGGAACTTGGACAGATGCAGGAACATTTACATAAGGGCCTTTCGGCAGGTGCCTTGGGGTTATCAATAGGTCTCGAGTACTGGCCGCAGAATTTCGCCACAACTCACGACTTAATAATCCTTTGCGAGGTCGTCAAGGAACATGGTGGTTTTTACGCAACCCATATTCGCAGTGAATATGATAAGGTGCTGCAAGCGGTGGAAGAGACCGTGGAAATCGGTCTTAAATCGGGGGTAGCTGTACAATACAGCCATATTAAGGCCGGCTATCCCCAAAACTGGCCGAAATTTGCCAGGGTCCTGGACATGCTGGCAGAGGCTAATAAATCAGGCTTAGATATGAGAGCCGATGTTTATCCCTATACTTTTTCCGGTAATGATATTGGCACAAAACCCCTGCGTCATTCTATTAGCGTGGAGAATCTTGAGGCAGCCCTTATTCACCCACATGTTTTCTATGCCAGTGACTCAGGCATTTATACGGGGGGACGGGCCACACACCCCCGGGCTTACGGTACATATCCCCGTTTTTTAGGGCATTTCGTTAGAGAAAAGGGGTTACTGCCACTGGAAAAGGCCGTGGCCAAAATGACCCATGAGCCTGCCCGGCGCCTAAAACTGCAGGACCGGGGCTTAATCCGTCCGGGATATAAAGCCGATCTGGTATTATTTGACGAGCAGCGGGTTATGGACAAGGCTACTTATGAGAAACCCGTTGCCTTCTCCGAAGGGATAGAAAAGGTTTGGGTTAACGGTGTCCTGGCTTGGAATGAGCAGAAGGTTACCGGCAGTACCAGCGGCCAATTTCTTAAGCTTACAAGCTAATACTATAAATCATAAAAGAGCTGAACTTGCTTCTGTCAGGTTCGGCTCTTTTTAGTTGGTATTTGGTGGTTGATAGTTGGTAGTCGGTACTATCAACATTATGTCATTTACCGACAAAAATTTAGTTGTCTTGCGAATAGTGCTGGAAAAAGGCGGAAAATTTTTGGAGGAGTGGAGGGGGTTATGGCGAAGAAATCTATATACGACAGAAGGAGTGTGGAAGAGTGACGCAAACAAGAATCTGTCTTCAGTTACCACAGGACTTTCTTCATGAGATTATCCAGCGGTTAATAAAGCTTAAACCGAATGACGCTATGGGAGCTTGTCTGAAAGCCTTGGGAGAATTGCGGGAGGAATACCGGTCTCTTTTTCTCTCTGAATTGTCGCAAACCAGGGATAGAAGATTGGTTCCTTTTTTTATGGAAGTTGTGCGCCAATGTGAAGGGCCTCTTAAAGACTGCGCAGAATATGCCCTAATGCGGTTAGCGCCGGAGAGACCTGCAGGATGGGAAACTGCTAGTCAAGAAAGGCGTTTCCTTAAAGCCTTTGCTTCCCGGGACAGGTTTGAAGGAAAGTGTACCCTTACCGTTGTCTGGACAAGTGGGGAAACAAAACCAGTGATTGAGGCACAGCACTTTCTTCTAAGTTTTAATCATGCTGGTATAAAAGATTATTACTGTAAAAAATATCCTGGTTACAGGAGTTATGGGAAAGGTATACGATTGTCATTATCAATGCCGGGAAGTGAATCCCCCCATGATTTCCAGGAGCTTACTCTACTGGAGGCTGCAGCCTTGCTCCAGGATGCCTACGGGCAGAATATCCGCTTTAATTCCCAGCCTGCCTCCGGCATTAACGATTATGGCACCCTTTTGCAGTTCGAAACAGGGAACCTAATACGGCAGGAACTCATGAATAAATTTTATTCACCACACCTGACAGCCCGGATGGTAGGGAACATTTATTTAAGAGGTCTCAAAAATATGGATGCGGCGCTTCTTTATGATTTATCCAGCCAGGAAAGGCAGGCTGCCTTAGGGGAAAGAAGCCAGTTTATTTTTAATTATGGTGAAGAGTTAAAAAACTATACATTCTTAAGGACCCAGGTTACAGGACTGGAAAAAGAGCAAGGAAAGATATTGCTCTCGGCCTATGTGATTGTTAATACACCTCAGGATGAGATCGTAAAGATTTCCTATGATCTAACCTTAGTGAAGGTAAAGAACTATTATTATGTCGATAAATTTTCGGAAATAGGCAGGCAAGAATTAGCTTATAGTGACTCTGATAATCCTCTGAACTATCGCGTATTTTGTTCCGCTTATCATATTTCCAGTGTAAAAAAGATCCAGGATTGGTTAGAAAGTCAGAAAGATATCCTGTTAACCGGTGAATTTGAAAGTGGATACTGCTATAAATGGTTGACGGGGGAGCGAAGCGCAGTTAACAGTTATGATATAACGGATGGTATAGTAGGTGAATTTATCCTCAGAGAAAGGGAACTCCTTATCTATGCCAAAAATCCCGTGGAGTTGGTCCAGGTGGAGGGAAGGATAAAGACTGGTTTAACCCCGCATCTCACCTTGCAAGACAAGTATTATCTTCCTGTCCAGGATGTTTACCGTACAGTTGTTTATCACACTTGTTTGAACCGGGTTCTTCTGGAAAACTACAGCGACGGTTCCTTAAGAAAAGTGCGTGCCAATTGGGCTGTATTCTATGTGGAAGATTACAAAAAATGTTTGTACCAGCTGCAACAAAGAACCATTAACCGTTTGCAGCTGGATAACCATACCTGGTACCTCTGGATAAAAGATAAGATAAGTCCGGCAACGCTCATGACAAAACAGGTTGAATACTATCTTGCCAAGCATTGGGTCAAAGTAAATGTCTTTAACGGTACATTGGAGGAAGAACTCCGGGAATTGGATATACCGGTGACGGAAATTATTTATGGTAACGAATTAGAAAATTATTATGACCTCTTTACCCCGCCTGTGTCGGAGGAGAGAAAATGGGAAATATATAAAGGCTTACACCGCATACATAAGGAGAGTATTATAGGCCGGATGGGCTTCATTCCGAGGCCCAGAGAAATTGCACAAAAACTGGGTTCGGTGAAAAGAACAAATTAAAAGAATGCGCCTACGGCGCATTCTTTTAATTTGTTCTCTGAATTTGGGTAGCTAATTAGCGTTTTATTAATAGCATACTGGTGAATCGGCCCTGTTGATTCGGACATCGGAAGCCGGAAGTCGGGAAACGGGGAGCGGGTGCCGAATTATGCGGCAGGTTTGTTGGGCTCCTGATTACCCGGTGTTTCTGGAGGTTTATACTCCCGAAGGAAATGAAAAACAGGCGGGTCATTTAATGGAGCAATGGTTAGAGACTCCATCTGTTTTAGCCGGGGGAAGGCTTTAAAGAGAGCTAAATTGTCCATGATGCCCCCGGGAATAGTCAGGCCTTTCTCCAGGTTGTTAGGATTACCCAAAGCCTTAATCACGATGGGAAATTGCAATCGGTGATTATTGACGGTAATATACATGGCCTGTTCATCTTCCCCATAAAAAATTGCCGAATTAGCCGTCATGCGGTGCCCGTTTATTTCCACAGCTTCTGCTCCGGCACCCCATAACTCGTTAACAATGCTAATTAAATCGATATAGAGAATGGGTGCGTTTTGGTCAATGGTTACCTCTAACCCAGGTCCTTTTAAAGCTGTACCTCCAGTAACGATCTGCAGCTTTTCCAACTCGTTCCTGAGGCTGGTCATTAATTTTTTCTCGTCCTGGTCACTTTGCAGTTGAGAGTACAACTGGGAACTCAGGTCGCTAATTTCGAGGGCTAGTTTTTGTCTCTTATCAGAAAGACCACGTACCATGGCAATGAGGTCTTCTGTTCTCTGCATGGTAAGGTCGCTGGTAACGCGGCTTTGGGCATGAAATTGTACCGAAAGTAAAATACCCAAAAGCAGGAAAACCAAGGTTATCGGTATTTGCCAATGGTTTTTTTTCACGGATTCCTCACCTCGGTTCGGGTTTTCTTTTCTTGCGATACCTTGTCAATAAATTGTGTCTGATGATAGCCAGGTTTTGAAAAAGACGTACGCCAAAAGCAAACACGGCAGCATAATATAAATCTACACCCAGGCGGTCTCCCATATAAGCCAGGAAGGCAGCCAGCAGGGCATTGGTGAAAAATCCTGTTAAGAGAATGGTTCCGTCGAAATGGTCTTCTAATACCGCCCGTATCCCGCCGAAAACAGAGTCCAGAGAGGCTAAAACCGCGATAGACATGTATTTAACATAGATAAGAGGTACCTGGAAGGTAATGGCGGAACCAATCATGGCACCTATAATTAAACCTAGAACAGGCAGAAGCCACATAGTTTAGCCCTCCTTTGCCGGCTGGGAGTAGTTGAATTGAAGTTCTCCCTTGTAGGCGGGGATGATGAGTTCAGTTTCCTCCTGCAAAGTTACAGGATAATTCGAAGATTTTAAAAGTTCCAATTCACCGTTGGTCACAATTTCGGCCAGGAGCTTGGGGCTTCCAATGGCACGAATCTCAAAAGGCGGAGCAATTCTGGTGGTGTTTACGAGGATTACGTTACCCACACAACGAATTTCCGAAGTTGTGATCAGTCTCTGACCATTCACGGAAATGGCTTCTGCTCCCCCGACTTTCAGTTCACTCACCAGATTGAGGATGTGTTCGTAATGCACGATATATTTATTGGGGTCATCATTAGGGTTGGCCTTGAGACCTGCTTTATTATCATCAATAACAATAATAATTCCGTTCCCCACTACGGGTGTCAGTCCTGCCATTACTTTCAATCTGTCAAGCTGGTTTTTCAGCTCTTGCAGTTTTCTGCTGCTTTGCTGGTTCTGCAGGGCGTTAAGATCGTTACGGGTTCTTTCAATCTGGTTTTCCTGGATTTTTATTTCTTTTTCCAAATCTTTAATGATGGTGACCAGGTTTGTATTTTTCTGGCTAAGGGGATTGATAGTAGTATTGCTGGCCTGTACCTTGAGCTGGAAGGCCAGAAAGAAACCGGAAATAATACAGACTAAGGTTATTGGTACCAGCCATTTACGCATATAGATCCCCCCTTTTACATTACATCACATTATACCACACTGGCATGCTTTTTAAAGGGATATATTTTTGGTATTTCACGGTTTACTAAGTAGTCATAAAAAATGGCCGCATGGAATAAAATGTAAAATTATGCCTAAAAAATCTTATCATAAATTCGAAGAAATTACTATCAATGATTTGTAAAAAAATGGTACAATTCTAAGGTAGAATCTGCAGGAGAAGGTTCTTAACGGGAAAAAATATTTTCTTGGTCTTTTTAAGCCTAAAGTGTGGTAAAAATACTAAAGATAAGGTAGATTTTAAAAGGAATCTACCTTTAAACTGTAGAAACTAGATTATATATTTAAGATATAAGCTGTACAGAAGGAGGGGTGCCTGGTGTTAAAACAGGAACTGGAAATGTTTAATATTATCAGTATAATCGACATTGCTATTGTAGCTTTTGTCATCTATAAGGTTATGATGATCATTAAAGGTACCCGGGCTGTGCAGTTAATTAAAGGGCTTGTGGTCTTAATTATGGCCTCCCTCTTAAGCAACTGGCTGGGTTTTCGCACTTTTGCCTGGATCCTGGGCCAAGTCCAGACAGTACTCGTAGTGGCTCTGCCCGTTGTCTTCCAGCCTGAACTGCGCCGTGCTTTGGAACAGCTGGGAAGGGGCCGGTTTTTTGCCCGTCCCATGGCCATGTTAAATGAGGAGGCCCTGGGTAATTTGGTGGAAGAAGTGGTGAGGGCAGTCAAAGTTTTATCAAATAACAACATTGGTGCACTCATCATTATTGAAAGAGAAACAGGCGTCAACGACTTTATTGAAACAGGGATTAAAATTGACGGGCTGGTTTCCACCGAATTCCTCGTGAATATTTTTATTCCTAAAAGTCCTTTGCATGACGGTGCCGTGATTATCCGCGGTGACAGGGTCATGGCCGCAGGCTGTTTCCTGCCCCTCTCCGAAAATCCTAACCTTAGTAAAGAACTGGGAACGCGCCACCGGGCCGGTCTTGGTCTAACCGAGCAGTCCGATGCCTTAGGTATTATCGTCTCTGAAGAAACCGGCGTTATTTCCATAGCCGAAGAAGGACGTCTAACCAGGTACCTGGATGAGAACACCTTGAAAGAAATACTAAGTAAACGTCTCCAGACCAAGCACAATAATACCATGTCATGGTTCAGCTGGAGGTCATAGTATGCATGAACTGATAAAAAGAGACATCGCCTATAAAGCGGCGGCCATTTTACTGGCGGTACTGTTGTGGTTTTATGTTACCAATTTGCAGAATCCAACAATTGAGAAAGTTCTTTCGGGTGTGCCTGTCTCCTATTATGGCTTAAAAGAAGGACTGGTTACGGGCGATAGGCCCCAGAATATAGAGCTGAAGGTTAAAGGACCCCGTTCCCTAATTAATCCCCTAACTTCTAAGGATATCAAGGCCAGCGTGGATCTAACCCAGGCTAAAATGGGAGAGGGTAATTATCCTGTACAGGTTACGCTTCCGGCAGGTGTAGAGCTGATCTACAATAAAACTCCCAGTATTCATTTACGCATCGATGCCATTCAGGAAAAACAGCTGGCGGTCCAGGTTAAAATAGAGAATACCGTGGCCCAGGGTTATGCCAGTTTTGAACCGGTTCTTACGCCTTCCAGGGTAGTGGTGAAGGGACCCCTGCAGCTTTTGGCCAATCTTGATTCCGCCCGGGTGACGGTGGATCTGAACCAGGCTACGGACAACCTGGTGTTAAATGTACCGGTCAATATTGTAGACAAATGGGGGAATCTTGTACAGGGTAATTCTCTTGACATTAACCCTAAAAGTATCCAGGTCTTTATTCCTGTCATCAAGAACAGCCCCACCAAGGTCGTACCCGTTAAACCTGTATTAAGCGGAAAGCCCGCCGAGGGTTTCCAGGTGGCGAGAATTATTTTAGAGCCGGAAACAGTGAAGATTACCGGACCTTATGATAGATTAAACCTGGTGGACCATGTTCCCACCCAGCCTATCGATATCTCCGGAATCCAGCAGAATCTTGTTACCCAGGTGACACTAAGCTCACCGGAAGGGATAAGCCTGCTTTATGATCCCACGGTCAAGGTGTTAATCCAGGTAGAGACAGGGCCAGTCAGCAAGCAGTTTAACGAAATCCCGCTGAATAAGCAAAACCAGCAGGCAGGGACTAAAGTAATGCTAAAACCCGAAAAAATTAGTATCACCGTGCGGGGATCTCATGAAGAAATAGCCAAGCTTAAAGCTGAAGATATCAAGGCACTAGTGGATCTGGCGGGCTTAACATCGGGGACTTATCAGTTGGAAGTAAAGGTGGATATTTCGAATAACCTCCAGGTATTAAAAGTGGAACCGAATAAAGTGGAAGTAACCATAAGTAACGAAGGTTAAAGGGGAAGGAGCTATAAATATGGCAGTTATGTTTGGAACAGATGGCGTAAGAGGTGTTGCCAACCGTGAGTTAACACCGGAGTTAGCGTTTAAATTAGGAAGAGCCGCAGCCAGTCTCCTTAAACCAGAGAGGGGCAGGGGTTCCATTGTCATTGGCCGGGACACCCGCCATTCAGGCCCTATGCTGGAAGGTGCCTTATTGGCAGGAATTTGTTCCGCAGGACTGGACGTATATTTAGCCGGAGTCATACCAACTCCGGCCATTGCCTTTCTCACCCGGGAGCTGGAGGCCTGTGCCGGGGCGGTTATTTCAGCCTCTCATAATCCTGCCCCGGACAATGGCATTAAATTTTTTAACCATAAGGGTTTTAAATTGGATGACGAGCTGGAAGAAAAGATTGAGGCGCTGGTCCTTGGCGATTTGGAAGGATTACCCCGCCCCACAGGAGCAGATTTGGGTAAAGTGATCCCCCTACCGGATGCCGTGGAGAGATATGTTAATTTTCTTAAGAACATCGTAAAGGGTGATCTTACGGGTTTAAAAATTGTGGTGGATTGTGCCAATGGCGCCGCCTACCAGGCAGCTCCCATCCTGTTGAGGAGGCTGGGGGCAGAGGTCATTATCCTCAATAACGAACCGGATGGAATCAATATTAATGATGAATGTGGCTCTACCCATCCCGCGGGCTTACAGAAGGCTGTGCTGGAGCATAAGGCCCACTTAGGCTTAGCTTATGACGGTGATGCCGATCGGGTTATTGCCGTAGATGAAAAGGGAGAGCTTGTGGATGGAGATAAAATCCTGGTTATCTGTGGTTTGAACCTGCACGAGAAAAATAAATTAGGGAAAAAAATCGTTGTTACGGTCATGAGCAACTGGGGTTTGAAACAGGCCTTTCATAAGGAAAAGGTTGAGGTTTTGGAAACCAAGGTAGGTGACCGCTTCGTCCTGGAAAAAATGCTGGAATCCGGTGCTGTACTGGGCGGGGAACAATCGGGGCATATCATTTTCCTCAAACATAATACAACAGGTGATGGTATCTTGACGTCTCTCCAGCTCCTCCAGGTACTGAAGGAAAAGGGACAGCCCTTAAGTACTCTGGCTCAGGCTATGGAAACATACCCGCAGGTCCTGCGTAACGTTAAGGTAAAAAGCAAGCAGGGCTGGGAAAAAAATTCAGCCATTCAGGAAGCAATTGCCCGGGGAGAAAATACTCTCTCCGGTTCCGGCAGGATACTGGTGCGTCCTTCAGGTACTGAGCCCCTAATAAGGGTAATGGCCGAAGGAAAAGATAGAACACAGCTTGAAACTGTCGTAAATTTAATCAGTGACGTGATAGAAAAAGAATTGGGTTAAATCATGTACTGTTAGCCGCTTATCGCTATCCTTCATTCGCAAGTTTTAGGGAACCTTAGGTTCGGTAGTCGGATGTGGGAAGTCGGTAGGCGTTTTTTGGAGGTTTTACATGCTATACGTTGGTACGGATATTATCGAAATAAGCCGGGTCAGGGAGGCAGCCCTCCGGCATCCGGCCATGTGGGACAAGGTCTTAACGGCCCGGGAAAAAAGTTATTGCCAGGCTAAAGCCAATGGCTACCAGTGCCTGGCCGGGCGATTTGCAGCGAAAGAGGCTATCCTGAAGGCTCTGGGTTTAGGTTTGCGCGGTGTTTCCTGGCGGGATATAGAGATTTTACCGGACGAGCAGGGTCAGCCCCAGGTTAGTGTATACGGGAAGCTCTTGAACCGCAGCCAGGAGTTAGGTATTAAAAAAATTAATCTGAGTATTTCCCACAGCCGCGATTATGCTATGGCTGTAGCCATTGGGGAAGGTGAATGTGGATGCGGATCGTAACGGGTAGTGAAATGAAATTATTAGATAAGTGGGCAGTGGAAGAACGAGGTATTCCCACTGTTTTACTCATGGAGAATGCCGGTAATGCTATAGCACAGACTGTGAAACAGATTTTTGCCTCTGTCTCTGGACGTTATGTCATTATCCTGGTGGGCAAGGGTAATAATGGCGGTGATGCTTTGGTGGCAGCCCGCCACCTTCACCAGCTGGGGGCGGAAGTGAAGCTCTTTTTACTGTTTCCGCCCGAGGAATTCCAGGGGGCAGTGAAAACCAACTGGCACTTTATTGAGAGTTTAGACCTGAAATGGCACCAACTACAGGATGACCACAGCTTTTATTTATTGAAATTGAGCCTTAACAACTGTGACTTGATTATTGACGGGATATTCGGTACCGGTTTCCGGGGGGACCCGCAAGGACATGTGAGCAGGGCTATTCAGGTTGTGAATGAGAGTTCCTGCCCGGTTTTAGCCATAGATGTTCCCTCAGGGCTGGATGCAGATACGGGAAGGGTCGGTGACCCCTGTATTAAGGCGAATTATACGGTGACTTTTGCCTGGGCTAAACGAGGATTGGTACTGTACCCGGGAAAACATTTTGTGGGCAAACTTGTGGTGGCTGATATATCTTTACCCCAGGATGCCCTTGCCCTCCTGGATAAGGAGGAACATTACATTGACAGGGAACTGGCCAAAAAGCTTTTACCCCAGCGTGACTGGGAGGGGCACAAAAATTCCTTTGGCCATGTTCTGGTTATTGCCGGATCCAGAGGTATGACCGGTGCAGCTCTTTTGACCAGTAAAGCTGTGCTGCGTGCTGGTGCAGGATTGGTTACCACGTGTTTACCAGCTTCCCTGGCCGATTTATTTGATATAGCCTTCCCCGAAGGGCTCACCAGAGGAATGGCGGAAACCCGCGAACGCACTTTGGCTGCTGCCGCCTGGTGGGAGATGAGCCCGCTCCTAGCCAATAAGAAAGCAGTGGTTTTTGGACCTGGGCTGAGTACTCACCCGGAAATTGGCGACCTTTTGGAGAAACTCTTGGCTGAATCCCTCGTTCCTTTAGTGATCGATGCCGATGGTCTTAATGTTTTGGCCCAGGATACGGGTATCTTAAAGACGGCAAAAATTCCAGTTATTCTCACGCCCCATCCGGGGGAGATGGGAAGACTGTTAGGGGTTTCCGCGCAAGAAGTACAGGCCAACAGGGTGGAGACGGCCCGCCTGGCAGCAGATCTTTTTCAGTCGATTATTGTTTTAAAAGGTGCTGCTACCATAACTGTTGTACCTGACGGCCACATTTTTATCAATTCCAGCGGCGGCCCGTCCTTAGCCACAGCCGGTTCCGGTGATGTTCTGGCCGGTGTGATCGCAAGTTTTCTGGCGCAAGGATTAGAGCCCGCCTGCGCGGCGATGCTGGGTGTTTATGTACACGGCCTGGCCGGAGACCTTTTGGCAGAAAGTAAAGGAATACGGGGAGTGCTGGCCGGCGACATCGTGGAGACGCTGCCTTTAGCGCTGAAAACGCTGAAAAGTTAAGCGATTTCCGATATCCGACTTCCGAAGTCCGACTATGTTATTCGCTGCCCGCCACCCGCTACCAGCTACCCGTAAATATATCGGGAATCGGGAAACGGGCGGCATCGGTCACTGACAACTACCAACTACCAACAAATAACTAGTAACTAGTAACTAATAACTAGTAACTAATCGGGGGTGTATAGCTGTGATACTAGAACGTCCGGTGTGGGCGGAAATAAGCTTGCCAAACATTATTCACAATTACCGGGAAGTAAGGCGTCTGGTAGGCCCGGCCGTCCAGGTGATGGCCATTGTCAAGGCCAATGCTTATGGACATGGAGCGGTGGAAGTTGCCAAAAGCCTGGACAAAGCCGGTGCTGACCGTTTTGGTGTGGCTATCATGAATGAAGCTGTCCAGTTGAGGGAAAACGGCATTGAAAAACCCATCCTCATCTTGGGCTGGACGCCTAAGGAGGATTACAGGAGGGCTCTTTTAAACGGAATTACACTTACCGTGTTTTCCCTGGAGGAAGCTCAAGAATTATCACGAATATCTACAGAAATAGCAAAGAAAGCTGTTATCCATCTGAAAATTGACACGGGAATGGGTCGTATTGGCTTACGCCCCAATGAACTTAGCCTAAAAGAGATAGAGAAAATTTTATCCTTACCGGCTTTAGAGGTGGAAGGTATCTTTACTCATATGGCCAAGGCTGACGAGAAAGATAAATCTTTTACCCGGCAGCAGCTGGCTTTATTTGAACAATTTGTTAAGGAGATAGAAGATAAAACGGGTTTCAAGTTTAAAATAAAACATGCAGCGAACAGTGCTGCCATCATTGACCATCCGGAAGCTTATTTTGATATGGTGCGTCCCGGTATTATGCTTTACGGACTAGAGCCTTCGGGGGAAGTAGAACTGGAAAAGGTTTCCCTCAAACAAGCCATTTCCTTGCGGGCCATGGTTTCCCATGTGAAAGAAGTGCCTCCAGGTACGCCCATTAGTTACGGAGGCCGTTTTATTACCAAAGATAACTCCCTTATTGCCACGCTGCCACTAGGCTATGCTGACGGTTATTCCCGTTTGCTTTCGGGCCAGGCTCAAGTAATTTACCGGGGCCAGTTGGCGCCGGTGGTTGGCAGGATTTGCATGGATCAATGTATGTTTGATGCCACAGGTTTAGAGCCCCAGGTAAAACAGGGGGATATGGTAACCCTTATTGGTCATGATGGCGACAAATTTATCTCTGTGGATGAATTGGCGCAAAAATTGGGCACTATAAATTATGAAATTACCTGCATGATTTCTGCCCGTGTACCCAGAGTTTATGTTAAATAACTTAATTATTGACGATATATACGCATAATATATATAATGATATAGCACCTATGCTTTAGGCTGGGTTTTTTATTTCCATTGGGAGGTGCTTTTTGTGTCAGAGACTAAGCGCATCATGATTTGTCTCCCCGCAGATCTCTTAGAGGAAGTTGACGGGATAATGACCATAGAGAAGAAGAACCGCAGCGAATTCATTAGAGAGGCCATGCGGTTTTATTTAGCAGAAACCAAAAGAAAAAATCTGCGGGAACAGATGCGCAGAGGCTATCTGGAGATGGCCCAAATCAATCTTACTTTAGCTCAGGAGGCATTTTATTCCGAACTAGAGGTAGATATCCTTTACCAAAACAAATTAGTGGAGTGTCTCTGATATGGTTACAGTAAAAAGAGGGGATATCTTCTATGCTGACCTCAGTCCTGTGGTAGGATCGGAGCAAGGGGGTACACGCCCCGTATTAATCATTCAAAATGACATAGGCAACCAATACAGCCCTACAACGATTGTTGCTGCCATAACCAGCCAGCTTGACAAGGCCAAGCTGCCTACCCATGTGGAAATATCCTGTGAAAGCTGTGGTTTGACCAAAGATTCTGTAATCTTAACGGAACAGATTCGTACAATCGATAAAAGGCGTCTCCAGGAGAAGGTTTCCAGCCTGGATGAAGTAACCATGGGTAAAGTAAGCCGTGCCTTGGAGATCAGCCTCGGGCTGGTGGAACTGTAATTTAGTTGTTAGTTGTTAGTAAGTTGGAATACATAATAGAAACGTGGTAAAGGCCACGTTTTTTGCATTTGTAGAACAACGTGGGTTTAGTGTGTTTAACAAAGAACTGGTAACTATTTTCCAAATATGGTATATTACTTAAGTGGTAAGGCGAGTGATGCTCGTCTTTCTTAATGTTACTAAAAGAGTAGAAGATGAATTTTTGATCTTCGGGTGAATAATGTAAGAGTGGCGAAACGAAAGGATGAAATCAATGGAAGTAGTAAAACTGGTTGAAGTGACACGCGGGGATGTGGTGGAAAGTGTCCACCGCGGCGTTGTGGCTGTAGTAGATAGTGAAGGCAAGCTGGTAGCCTCTGCGGGAGATCCCCGGTATTTAACGTACATACGTTCAGCGGCTAAACCGATGCAGGCTATTCCTGTCCTGGAGAGTGGAGCTGCCAGCCATTATTCTTTAAGCCTGGAGGAAATTGCGGTTCTTACGGCTTCCCACAGCGGTGAAGAAGAACATGTCCGGGTTGTCATGCAGGTCTTAAGTAAAATTGGCTTAACCGCCGCCTATTTACAATGCGGTACTCATCCACCTCTACATAGGCCCAGCGCCAAAGCTCTTATAGCTAAAGGATTAGAACCTACTGTTCTCCACTGCAGCTGTTCCGGTAAGCATGCCGGCATGTTGATTTTAACGCGGTTTAACGAATGGAATTTAGACGATTACTATAAATTAGAGCATCCCGTTCAGCAGTTGATGCTCCAGTGTATGGCGGATTTTGCCGGCCTTAATCCGGAAGAAATTCCTATTGGTATTGATGGGTGTGGCGTACCTGTCTTTGCCATGACTGTAGAAAAGATGGCCTTTTCTTACGCCCGTTTGGCCCAGCCGGAAAGCTTTGCTCCCGAAAGGAAAGAGGCTTCCTTAAAACTTAGAGAGGCGATGACTGCCTATCCCTCTTTAGTGGCGGGAACTGGGAGACTGGCTACAGACCTGATGAAAGTCGTAGGAAATAAGTTAGTAGCGAAAGACGGAGCTGAGGGTGTTTTTTGCATCAGTGTACCTGCCAAGGGATGGGGGATTGCCCTGAAGATAGAGGATGGACATACCCGGGCCGTGGGGCCTGCCGTAATTGCAGTACTGGACCAGCTAGGACTAATTACCGGTGAGGAAAAAGAACTCCTTGCCATTCACACCCGCACAGAGCTTCAGAATTTCCGTAAAGAAGTTATCGGTGAAATCCGACCGGCATTCACGTTAAAGTAAGGGGAGAGATGAGATGGATTTTACGAAGATACTAAGCCAGGAGCTGGGCTGGTCGTACAGCGGTACTGGACAGGCCATTAAATTGCTGGAAGAAGGGAATACTATCCCCTTTATCGCCCGCTACCGTAAAGAAGCCACAGGGGAGATGGACGAGGAGACCCTGAGAAAACTGGCGGAAAGGCTGGAGTATTTAAAAAATCTGACCAAACGCAAAGAAGAAATCCTGCGCCTTATTGAGGAATTGGGTAAACTTACTCCGGAACTAACTGCTGAAATAAATGAGGCTTCAACACTGCAGCAGTTAGAAGATTTATACCGTCCTTATCGTCCCAAACGCCGTACCAGAGCCAGTATTGCCAAAGAGCAGGGCCTGGAGCCCCTGGCTCTGATCATCGCCGATCAATCCCTGGAGGGGGGAGATTTACTGGAGATAGCCCGCACTTATCTTAATCCGGAAGCGGGTATTGATTCGCCTGAAGCAGCACTGGCAGGAGCCAGGGATATCGTTGCCGAGCAGGTCGCGGATGACCCCTTGCTTAGGGAACTGGCCAGAAAAGTTTATTGGGCCAAAGGGGAATTAGTGACAAAAGGGGAAAGTGCCGAACCTACACCTTATGAAATGTACTATGCTTACCGGGAACCTGTGCGCAGCATTCCTCCCCACCGTATTCTTGCCATTAACCGGGGAGAAAAAGAGGATGTCCTGAAGGTCAGAATCGAGGTACCGGAGGAAGAGATTATTCATCTTCTTTATCACAGGTTCGTGACTAACCCTAGAAGTTTAGGGGCCGGGGCCATGCAGGAAGCAGTGGAAGACGGCTGCAAGAGGCTTTTATTTCCCAGTTTGGAGCGGGAGATCAGGAACGAGCTGACAGCTAAAGGTGAAGAGCAGGCCATTAAAGTCTTTTCTCACAACCTGCGCAATCTTTTATTGCAGCCTCCATTACGCAATCAGGTTGTGCTGGGGATCGATCCCGGTTTTCGTACCGGCTGCAAACTGGCTGTAGTCGATGAAACAGGTAAATTATTAGAGGTTGGCGTGATTTATCCTCATCCCCCTCAGAATAAAAAACAGGAAGCCCAGGAGCTCTTGCAATCTCTCGTCAAAAAATGGCATGTTCATGTTATCGCCATAGGTAATGGCACGGCTTCCCGGGAAACGGAAGCTGTGGTGGCCGAATTTATCCGGGAAAATGATTTGCCGGTAAAATACACTATTGTCAGCGAAGCGGGGGCTTCTGTGTATTCCGCTTCCCCCCTGGCTGCTAAAGAGTTTCCCGAGCTGGATTTATCCTACCGGAGCGGGATCTCCATTGCCCGGCGCCTCCAGGATCCTTTGGCCGAGCTGGTCAAGATCGATCCTAAATCGGTAGGTGTAGGGCAGTACCAGCATGATGTAAATGCCAAAGATTTAAACCAGGCTTTGGCCGGTGTGGTGGAGTCCTGTGTGAATACGGTAGGTGTGGAACTGAATACCGCTTCGGTTTCGTTATTACAATATGTAGCCGGTTTAAGTGCTTCCGTAGCTAAGGCCATTGTGGCCCGCAGGGAAAAAGAGGGTAAGTTCCGGCTGAGGGAAGAGTTGCTAAAGGTTCCGCGTTTAGGGCCCCAGACCTTCCAGCAGTGTGCCGGTTTTATCCGTATCGCCCAAGGGGATAACCCCCTGGAAAATACCCCGGTTCATCCGGAGTCTTATGAATTGGCCTGTCTTTTGCTGGCAGAGATAGGTTTTGCCCTGAATGATTTACGGACAAAGGGTGAAAGAATCAGAGCTGCCCTGGAAAACGTTGATCCCCAGGCTATGGCCCGGAAACTGGGGGCGGGAGTTCCCACTGTCCGTGATATTATTGAGGCTCTAAAGCGCCCCGGCCGCGACCCCCGGGAAGACCTTCCACCTGTTTTATTGAGACAGGATGTTTTAACTTTGGATGATTTGCAGGAAGGCATGGTCTTACAGGGTACTGTGCGCAATGTCGTTGATTTTGGGGCCTTTGTAGATATTGGCATAAAACAGGACGGGTTAGTCCACTTATCGCAGATGAGTGACAAATATATCAGGCATCCAATGGAAGTTGTCGCTGTGGGTGATATTGTCAAAGTGGCTGTGTTAAGTGTGGATAAAATACGGGGCAGAATCAGCCTTACCATGCGGGGGATTGATTAGTTGGTAGTTGGTAGTTGGTAGTTGTTAGTGACTTTCGCTTCCCGTTTCCCGATACCCGAATTAGCAGCATATTATCGGGTAGCAGGTAGCAGTGACGGGCAGCGATATGGTAGTTGGTAGTGGGGTCCTGAAGGCAGCTAACGGAATAAAATATTAAAAAGAGTCGGGTGTCGGAATGCGGAATTCGGAAGTCGTTAGGAGGTACAATGATGTTTACCACGGAACAAATCCTGGATATCGCCGTAAAAAAGGCCGGTTTGGATTGTGTACCCGCGGACAGCGGCGTACTTGTACCGGGAGAGAATATTAAAAAAGCAGCCTTCGGAGTGGATATCGAGGTGGGTGAAGTCCTATTAGCCAAAGAGCTGGGAGTAGACTGCCTCATCACCCATCATCCCGAAGGTGAACACCTGGTTAATCTTTTTAAGGTTATGGAAAACCAGATAGACCGGATGGTGGAAGCAGGCGTGCCCATTAATAAGGCCCAAAAAGTGCTGTCCGAAAGAAAAGAGCAGGTAGAACGCAACCTGCATGTTTCCAACTATAACCGGGCCGTTTCGGCAGCCCGTCTTTTGGGAATGTCCTTTGTGGCTATTCATTCCCCGGCCGATTTTCTGGCCCAAAGGGTGGTGCAAAAACACCTGGATGAGAAAATTGGTCCTTATCCCAAAGCTACTTTAAAAGATGTAGTAAATGCCCTGATGGAATTACCCGAGTACCAGAAAACTCATGCCCAGCCAAAAATCAGGGTAGGCAGTGAGGAAAGCTACGCCGGAAAGGTTTTTGTCACTTTTGCCGGAGGTACCAGTGGGGGAGCCAAGGTGTTTAAAGCTTATTTTGAAGCAGGCATAGGTACCCTGGTTGTAATGCATGTACCGGATGATGTGGTGAAAGAGGTTAAAGAACAAAATATCGGCAACGTGATTGTCGCCGGGCATATGGCCAGTGATTCGGTAGGAATCAATCAAATTATTGAGGAACTGGAAAAAGCCGGGTTGGAAGTAGTACGTTTCTCCGGTGTAATTGACCCCAAATAGGAGTGTGGCAATGTTGGAGAAAACAGCTTTAGTAAACGGTCGTATCTATACCATGGCGGGAAATCTTTGGGAAAAGGGGGCCATTCTCTGGCAAAACGGCAAGATTCTTGCTGTTGGTCCCGATGTAGCTATACCTTCAGATGCCGAGGTTATAGATGCAAGGGGTAAAACGGTTTTACCGGGATTCATCGATGCCCATACCCATATCGGCATCTTAGAAGAAATCTATGCCTTTGAAGGCGATGATCTTAACGAAATGACTGAACCTGTTACCCCTGAATTGCGGGCCTTAGATGCAGTAAATCCTTACGATCTTGCTTTTCAGGATGCTCTACAAGGCGGGGTGACTACGGTGATGACAGGTCCCGGAAGTGCCAATGTCATTGGAGGTACATCCCTGGTTTTAAAAACTTATGGAAGAACAATGGAGGAAATGGTGCTGGTCCCCCAGGCCGGTTTGAAAGTGGCCTTTGGGGAAAATCCCAAACGGGTCTACAGCGAACTGAAGAAAATGCCCTCCACGCGCATGGCTATTGCTGCTCTTTTACGCCAGACCCTGATGGATGGCCAAGATTATCTTGCCAAAAAAGCTAAGGCCCAAAAAGAGGAGGATGTTTTTGAACGGGATCTGGGTATGGAAAACGTAAGTCTGGTTTTAACGAAACAAATGCCCCTGAGGGCCCATGCCCACCGGGCCGATGATATTATGACCGCCATGCGCATCGCCGAAGAATTCGGCGTAGAAATTGTCATTGAACATGGCACGGAAGCTCATAAAATTGTGGAGGAAATTGTGAAACGCCAGATCCCGGTAGTCGTAGGTCCATCTTTTTCTAACCGGGCTAAGGTTGAACTGGCGGAGATCACCTGGCGGACAGCGGCAGTTTTACAAAAAGCAGGAGTATTGGTAGCTTTAACTACGGACCATTCCGTGACACCTATTCAGTATCTGCCCTTATGCGCCGCCTTTGCCGTTAAGCATGGGATGCCGGAAGAAGAGGCCTTAAAAGCCATTACCATCAATCCCGCCAAAATCCTAAAACTTGATGAACGTATTGGCAGCCTGGAAAAAGGGAAGGACGCTGACCTGGTGGTTATGTCGGGAGACCCGTTAGATTGGCGTACCAGAGTGGAAGCTGTCTATATTAACGGTAAAAATGTCTATTCCGACAAAACATCCATGAATGTTACATAATTCTTCGCAGGAAATAGGGAATATTTGTGAGAATTTATAGTATAAGGTTATAAGAAAATGTGCCCCCTAACCTTATAGACTGTAGGTGAGCCATCCTTGACTGCTAAAGTAGACATCTTAATTGTTGATGACCAGGCGGGAATCAGAAACTTGTTGTCTGTGGTACTTGAGGAAGACAATTATAGGATTGCTGCGGCTACTAACGGGGAAGAAGGCGTGAGACTAGCCGCCGACCTAAAACCTAAATTAGTGCTGATGGATATCAAGATGCCTGTGATGGATGGCATTGAGGCCCTGAAAAGAATACGTTCTTTCGACCAAAATGTGAAGATAGTGATTATGACTGCCTATGGTGAGGCAAATACCGTGAAAAATTTGATCAAGTACGGGTGTACAGGCTATATCCTGAAACCTTTCGATGTGATAAAATTAAAAGAGTATCTGGGCAGCCTGCTCAAGAATGAGTCTTGTAACATGCCGGGTATAAGTAGTCTATAAAACTCCTTCGGGAGTTTTTTCTTTTCCCCCACTTTCCTATTACTACCGCAGTTAGGTTATAATAGTTATTAGTTGCCAGTTACTAGTTGCTAGTTAATAGTAATTCATGTCAGGACTTCAGAGGTCGGTAAACGGAAATCGGGAAAAGTAATTTGCTGTTTGGAGTGTTGAATTTGCTGGAATTTGATACTTTTTCGCCAGAGGAAACATTGGCCATAGCCTGTATATTAGGAAGTAAACTTAAAGGTGGAGAAGTCATTGCTTTAGAGGGTGAACTGGGAGCGGGGAAAACTCTTTTCGTCAAAGGATTAGCCCAGGGCCTGGGTGTGGAGGAACCCGTGACTAGCCCGACTTTTACACTGATTCACCAGTATGAGGGGGAGATTCCTCTTACGCACTTTGATGTATATCGTTTACCCAGTCCTGAATCCCTGGAGGAACTGGGTTATGAAGAGTTCTTTTACGGACCTGGGGTAACTGCAGTGGAGTGGAGTGATCTTATCAGGTCATATTTGCCCCGGGAGTATCTTCTTATCTCTATCCGGCGTATTTACCAGCCAGATAAGGGAGAGGGCAGGCAGATCAGGCTGGAACCCCACGGGCCTTCTATAGAAAAACTGGTGGAGGAGATGACAGAATATGCTTGTGCTAGGAATTGAGAGTTCCACACCGGTTGCTTCTGTGGCCCTGGTTTCGGAGCAGGGAATTATGGGGGAAATCGTCTTAAATATTGGGTTAACCCATTCGGAGCAGTTACTGCCCCTCATCGATGACCTCTTAAAGCAGGTCAGAATTGATCTGGAGCAAATAGAGGGGATTGCTGTGGGAGGGGGTCCGGGTTCTTTTACCGGGCTCCGGATAGGTATGGCTACGGCGAAGGGATTGGCCCAGGGACGTAAAGTCCCCCTGGTGAGTATTTCTACCTTACGTATCCTGGCAGGCAATATGGAGACACAACCGGCCCTGGTGGCTCCCGTCATGAATGCCAGGAAGCACGAGGTTTATACAGCTTTATTTCGTTTTACGGGGAAGGGAGAAGAAGAACTGGTTTCCCCCCGGGCTATTGCCCCGGAAACATGGGCCCGAGAACTTCTCGCCTTTCGGGAACCGGTGATTTTGCTAGGTGATGGTGTTCCCGTATACCTGGGACTTTGGCAGGAAATAATGGGTAGCCAGGCTTTGATACCTCCACCTATCCACTGGCAGATCCGTGCTTCTCAGGTGGCCTGGTTAGGCAGGAAGAAAATGCTGGCTGGGGAGACCGTCGATTTATATAGTCTTAAACCGGTTTATATACGCCCGGCGGAAGCGGAAGCGAGATTGCTGGGTCAGTCGTGCAGTTAGAGGTGACAGCATGAAATATATTCTGCGACCCATGACCTTAGATGATATAACCCAGGTTATTGCCATTGAAAAAAAATCCTTTCCCACTCCCTGGTCGCCTTACGCTTTTACATGCGAACTGGCAGATAATCAGTTCGCTCACTACTTAGTAGTAGCGACTGAAGAAGATCCCTCGACTGTGCTGGGCTATGGAGGTATGTGGATTATTATTGATGAAGCCCATATTACGAATATTGCCATTGCTCCGGCTTTACGCGGACAGGCCCTGGGGGAGTTTCTGATTAATGGGATGATTCGCTTGGCCCTGGAAAAAAAGGTTGCCCGCATGACTTTAGAGGTGCGGGTTTCTAATGAACCGGCCAAGCATCTCTACCACAGGATGGGCTTCGTTGCTGCCGGTATCCGCCCGGGATATTATACAGATACGAACGAAGATGCCATTATTATGTGGAAGGACATCACTAAGTGACGACGTCCGCTTTCCGACTTCCGACATCCGATTTATTGATGACCGGAGCCCAGTGTGTGGTGTCCAGATAACCTTATTCGTAGACCGTAAACCGTAAACCGTGAACAGTGAACCGTTTTTAAAAATTTCATAGCGGGTTCATATTTACGGTTCACGGTTAACTGTTAACGGTTCACGTTAAAAATTACTACCAAACTATCAACTATCAACTGACAACTATTCGAGGGAATGATAACATGCAGAAACGAGAAATCATCCTGGCTATTGAGACCAGCTGCGACGAAACGGCGGCAGCTGTTCTGGCTGACGGACAGGACATATTGGCCAATGTGGTAGCCTCCCAGATCAAGATTCACCAAAAATACGGCGGGGTTGTGCCGGAGATTGCCTCCCGTCATCACCTGGAACAGGTTAATCTGGTTGTCGATTTGGCTTTGCAAGAAGCTGGCATAACTTTTGACGACCTTACAGCCATTGCCGTTACCTACGGGCCTGGGCTGGTAGGTGCGCTTCTGGTGGGTGTGAGTACGGCCAAGGCCCTGGCCTACGCCTTAAAACTCCCTTTAGTCGGTGTTAATCATATTGAAGGACATATCTACGCCAACTGGTTAGGCAATGATTCTATCCTTTTTCCTGTGGTTTGTTTGGTAGTTTCCGGCGGACATACGGCCCTGGTGGAGATGCAAGGGCATGGTCGCTATCGTTTATTGGGACAGACCCTGGATGATGCTGCAGGGGAAGCTTATGACAAAGTAGCCCGGGCTATGGGTTTAGGCTATCCGGGCGGCCCCCTGCTGGAGTCCTTGGCCAAGGAAGGAGACGAGAAGGCTATTGCTTTGCCCCGGGCCTGGCTGGGGGACGATAACTATGACTTTAGTTTCAGTGGCTTAAAATCGGCCGTGTTAAATTATTTAAACCGTGCCGCCCAAAAAGGCGAGGAAGTGAATAAGGCAGATTTGGCTGCCAGTTTTCAGGCCAGTGTGGTAGAAGTTTTGGTGGAAAAGACCGTCAAAGCTGCCAGGGTGCAAGGTGTGAAGACAGTTTTACTGGCGGGAGGAGTAGCTGCCAACAGTTCCTTGCGAAAATACTTACATGAGCGTTGTAGTGAGGAAAACCTGGAACTTCTTTATCCTCCCTTCCATTACTGTACGGATAATGCGGCCATGATTGCCTGTGCCGGTTATTACCGTTATAAAATGGGGGAACGGGCGGACTGGTATCTTAATGCTGTGCCCAACTTAAAACTGTACTAAAAACTACGCTGTTTCGGCCTTATTTTCCCCATATTGGGACAGATAAGGCCATTATTGTTATTTACCCCTCTCATATTATCCTTTTCTTTAGGAAGATACTTGCGCTGGAGGAAAAGTGTGATTCATAAATTATGGGTAATCTAGTATAATCAAATATTAGATACAGGCTGAATAACAGCCAATATATAATGAGGAGTTGGTCTTAGCTTGGACCCTGATAGTAGCTATCAGCTAATTATACTGGTAGTCTTGGTTTTCCTGTCGGCCCTTTTCTCGGCGGCGGAAACGGCCCTTACTTCATTTAACAAGTACCGCTTACGTCATCTGGTTTCCGAACTGCATCCCCAAGCCGTTGGTGTAAATAAACTCTTAGATGATCCTGCCCGGCTTTTAGGAACAATTCTGGTTGGCAACAATATTGTTAATATTACAGCATCGGTTCTTGGCGCTGCTTTGGCCATCCAGCTTTGGGGACCGAAAATGGGTGTTCTTTATTCCACTTTGCTTCTCACGGTGGTTATCCTGGTCTTCGGTGAGATAACCCCCAAAACCATAGCTGTCCAGTATGCGGAACGCGTATCCTTTACCCTGCTTCGCTTCGTTAAATTCTTTATGATTATCCTCTATCCGGTGGTAAAAATGCTGACGTTCTTTACTGACCTGATTACCGGTGTTCTCGGGGTTAAAGATTCCCAGCAGAGCAACGGTATTACGGAAGAGGAGATTATCAGCCTGGTGGCGGCGGGCCAGGAGGACGGGATTATTCACCAGGAAGAAAAGACGATGATTCATGGAGTCTTTGAATTTACCGATACGGTAGTACGGGATGTGATGGTGCCGCGACCGGACATTGTGGCTGTGGAGAAAAACATATCTTTTGAGGAGCTAATTAAAATTTTTCAGGAAGAACAGTTTTCGCGGATTCCCGTTTACGAAAATTCTGTAGATAATATCCTGGGCGTAGTACACATTAAAGACCTGATTTTTCTTGCCCTTCAGGCACAAAAGGATTTTAATGTCTGTGACTATCTGCGTTCTACGCTTTTTGTGCCGGAAACAAAAAAGGTTAATGAACTCTTTAAAACCATGAAAAAAGAAAAAATTCATATGGCCATTGTCTTAGATGAGTATGGCAGTACGGCGGGGCTTGTTTCTCTGGAAGACCTTATTGAGGAAATTATGGGGGATATCCAGGATGAGCATGACAGCGAAGAACCTGACTTGCAGCAGATTGACGGAGAGACATTCCTGGTAAACGCAAGCTTGCGTATAGACGAATTAAACGAAAAACTGGGCTTGAATTTCATTTGCGAAGAGGCTGACACCGTAGGAGGTTTAATTTTTACCGAATTAGGCCGGGTGCCCTTGACGGGAGATAGCGTTCAATTAGACGGTGTAAAACTGACAGTACAGCAGATGGACGGACACCGGATCGAAAAAGTCCTTTTAAAAAAGACAGAGTCTTCCGGAGAAGAAGAGTAAAGTCTGGTCATCTAGAGAAAAGAAAAAACCAACCTCTCCTATGATTAGGATTGGTTGGTTTTTTTGTCACAGAAGAGATGCGCCTTTAGTCCCATGTGAATGGATAAATTGTGGATAAAGTGGATAACTTTGTGCATAACTGAAATATCAAGGATTTTCGTGTGGATAAAAAAGCAGCACAAAAACCACATTACCTGTGGATAATGTGGAGAATAATGACTAGGGACATATTCTTTAAGGGTTTATTCTGTGGATAAGTCTGTGGAAACTGTGGATATATAGAGCATATGTTCTTCCAGTACTATTCCCATTAAAGTATATGCAGAGCCAGTTTCCGGTAGAACTTTCTTAGGCAAATCTTACATAAAAATCAATAATATGCTAAACTATGATACTAACAGGAAGGAGGTAAAAAAATGCATTATGTTGTTTGCATGAAACAGGTGCCTGATGCTACGGAAGTAAAAATTGACCCCAAGACCAACACGTTAATTCGTGAAGGGGTTCCGGCCATTATCAATCCTTATGATATACATGCCATAGAAGAAGCCCTGAAGTTTAAAGATCAGTACGGGGGAAAAGTTACCGTCATAACCATGGGGCCTTCTTTAGCTATCGATGCATTGAGGAAAGCAGTCTCTTTTGGAGTGGACAGGGCTATCCTCATTTCCGATAAGGCCTTTGCCGGCGCCGATACTTTATCTACCAGTTATGTGCTTACCCAGGCCATTCGAAAACTCAATGAGGAAGAAAAGGTGGATATAATTCTTTGCGGTAAGCAGGCTATTGACGGGGATACGGCCCAGGTGGGCCCGGGGATTGCCGCCCGGCTGGGGATTCCCCAGCTTACATATGTGATGAAAGTGGACAAAATTGACCGGGAGAAAAATGAGATCCAGGTAGAGCGCAAGCTGGAAAATGGACGGGAAGTGGTAAAAACTGCGTTACCCGTTTTGCTCACAGTGGTTAAGGACCTTAACGAACTTCGTTATGCCAGCTTACCTAATCTTATCCGGGCTGCACGCTATGAAGTGGAGACCTGGAATAAGCAGGATATCCCGGTAGAAGATAAGTATTTGGGGCTTAAAGGCTCGCCTACCATGGTACGCAATATTTTTGCTCCCCCGGAGCGGCCCGGTGGAGAAATGATTGCAGGCGGGCAGGAGGATCCTGACCGTGTTGTAGCCCAACTGGTAGAAAAATTAATTCCTTTAAAAATAATCCCCAACAGTTAGGAGGGAGTATATGGCTGTTAAAGTATTAAGGGGAAATTGTATAGGCTGTGGAGCCTGTGTCCAAACTTGTCCCTACGATGCCCTAACCCTGGTAGACGGCATCGTGGAAGTGGACCCCGAAAAATGTACGGAATGCGGTGCCTGTGTGGCTGTATGTCCAACCCAGGCCTTGACTCTCGAAGATCGAAAATCACAAAATACTGTGGAAAGAGGCATTGAACGGATTAAAGAGGTGAAAGGCCCTACACAGGGTGAAGCGGGTGAATATAAAGGCGTATGGGTGTTTATTGAGCACCAGGAGGGAGAGGGGGCTCCTGTCAGCTGGGAACTCCTGGGGGCTGGCAGGCAGCTAGCCAATGCTTTGGAAGTGGAATTATGTGGCATTATCCTGGGACAAGGAGTTGAAAAAATAGCCCAGGAAGGGGTTTTTTACGGCGCTGACAAAGTTTATCTGGTGGAAAGTCCTGTCCTGGCCCAGTATCGTTCCGAACCCTATGCGGAAACCATCGCTAGCCTGGTACAAAAATATAAACCGGAAATCTTTTTGCTGGGGGCCACTACCCTGGGCAGGGACCTTTCCGGAAGGGTAGCCACCCTCCTTTCCACAGGGCTAACGGCAGACTGCACCCAGTTGTCAATCGAAAAAGACAGCCGGTTACTGCTTCAGACCCGCCCTGCTTTTGGGGGAAATATTATGGCTACCATTGTCTGCAAGAATTACCGGCCCCAAATGGCTACGGTGCGGCCCCGGGTCATGCCTATGCCGCAAAGAGACCCGGAACGGAAGGGAGAAATTATTCAGGAAAAATCACTCGTGACGGAAAATGAGGTTAAGACGAAGGTTGTAGAGCTGATTCGTGAGGGAGGCAGTGCTGTTTACCTGGATAAAGCTGATATTATCGTGGCTGGCGGTCGCGGGGTGGGCAGCAAAGAGAATTTTGCCTATCTACAAGAGCTGGCCGATGTCCTGGGGGGAACTTTAGGTGCTTCCCGGGCCGCTGTGGAGGCAGGCTGGCTGCCTGTGGCCCATCAGGTGGGGCAGACGGGTACTACCGTACGTCCTAAGGTCTATTTCGCCATCGGTATATCCGGGGCTATCCAGCACCTGGTAGGCATGCAAACTTCAGATGTCATCGTAGCCATTAATAAAGATCCGGAGGCACCCATTTTTAAAGTGGCTACTTACGGTATTGTGGGTGATTTATTCACTATCGTCCCTAAGCTGACGGAGGCGTTTCGGCAAAAAATTGCGGGTAAAGTAGCGGAAGGAGGGGTTCATCTTGCCGGAAAAATTTGATGTGGCCGTGGTAGGCGGCGGCCCTGCCGGGCTGGCAGCAGCCTATGTGATGGGACAGGCAGGACTTAACGTTATTGTTCTGGAAAGAGGGGAATATCCCGGAGCCAAAAATGTCTCAGGGGCAGTCCTTTACAGTCAGGCCACCAATGCTGTCTTCCCTGAGTTCTGGCAGGAAGCCCCTCTGGAACGACCCCTGGTAGAACAGAATCTCTGGATAACCACTGAAGATGCTGTGGTCAAAATGGGCTATCGCAACCGGACTTTCAATGAAGAACCTTATAACAACTTTTCCGTGCTGCGGGCCAAGTTTGACCGCTGGATGGGGAAAAAAGTCGAGGAGATTGGAGTTGTTCTGGTCTGTGAGACAACGGTTGAAGATTTACTTATGAAAGACAACCGGGTCATCGGTGTAAAAACGGGACGACCCGAGGGAGAAGTCCTGGCCAATGTGGTAGTTCTTGCCGAAGGCTGTAACTCCATTCTTACCCAGGAAAAGCTGGGCTTTAAAAAACGCCATGCCTGGGACCAGCTGGCTGTAGCCGTCAAAGAAATTATCGCTCTACCCAAGGAAAAGATTGAAGACCGTTTTGGCCTGGAGCCTGGGCAAGGGGCTACCATCGAGCTGGTGGGCTGGAACACAAAGAATATGATCGGTACCGGTTTTATTTATACCAACAAGGAGAGCCTTTCCGTAGGTGTAGGGGCCCTCATGTCCCAGATGATCGACCGAAAAGTAAATCCCAATGACCTGTTAGAGCATATGAAAAGTCATCCCGCCGTGAAGCCCCTCATAGAGGGTGGCGAGTTAAAGGAATACGAAGCCAAGCTCATCCCGGAAGGCGGCTATCACGCGGTGCCAAGGTTATATGGGGACGGTGTGGTCATTGTGGGTGATGCGGCCATGCTTGTCAACGGGCTGCACCGGGAGGGGGCCAATCTGGCCATGACCTCCGGGAAGGTTGCCGCCGAGGTGATTGTCGAAGCTCATAAAGCAGGGGATTATTCCGCCGGTTTTCTGAAAAAATATCATGAGCGGTTGAATGATACCTTTGTCTTAAAGGATTTACATAAATACCGCAATGCCAATCAATTCTTCGACCACAACCCTCAATTTTTCCAAACGTATCCAGAAATGCTGAGCCGTGCTGCTAAAGAGTTTCTGACCGTGGACAGTATTCCCAAGAAGGAAAAACAGCGGAAAATTTACCGTCTTGTTAAAGAAATGCGCAGCCCTATACAGATAGGGAAAGATATGCTGGGATTCTGGAGGACATTAGGATGAGAATAGAAGATAAACTCTTTATTAACCGCTATCAGGCCGATAAACACAGCCATATCCGGATTGTAGACCGTGGAGAGTGTCTCAAGTGTGATTTTAAACCCTGTACCTACATGTGCCCGGCTAAAGTCTATGCCTGGAATGAGACAGAAAACCGTATTTTGACGGCTTACGAAGGCTGCTTGGAATGCGGTACGTGCCGTTACTGCTGTCCCCCAGGGATTATAGACTGGCGCAATCCCCGGGGAGGTTATGGTATCCAGTATAAATTCGGTTAGGAAGAGGCCAATGGCAGATAGACTTGTAAAACAGGTTCTTTTCAGGTCGGTGCAAAATTACAATATCCTACCCCTCACCTCTTGCTGCAATGTGAGCTGCCTTTTCTGCAGCCACAGGCAAAACCCCGCAGGAATAGAAGCCTATTTTCTACCGCCTTTGGACTGGGAAACCGTAGAAGACCTGGTGATGTTTTTATCGCCTCAGAAAAAGATTGTCATCGGCGAATCCGCTACCAGAATCATGGAAGGCGAGCCTTTTACCCATCCCCGTATGATGGATATCTTGAGGCTATTACGGGATAAATTCCCCCTTACCGGTATTCAGCTAACAACCAATGGTACGTTACTGGACGAAAAAAAGGTTAGTTTGTTAAAAAGCCTGGAACCCCTGGAAATCAATCTCTCCCTCAATTCCTGTTCACCTGGTATGCGTCAAATCATTATGCATGATAACCTGGCAGAGGAGGCCCTTAAGGCCCCTGCCAGGTTGCAAGTTGCGGGAATTTCGTATCACGGCAGTATCGTACCCATGCCCTGGATAACGGGTTGGCAAGACCTGGCCCAGACTGTATTTTTTCTAGAAGAAAAGGGTGCTCGGACCATTAGAGTTTTTCTGCCCGGTTTTACCCGCTATACTGAAGAGAAGTTACAGCCTCCCCCTGGTTGGGAAAAGGAACTTTTGGCTTTCTTGAAAGACCTCCGGGAAAAGTGTAGTGTTCCTCTAACCATCGAACCCCCGGGGCTTTTGGATTTAAAGCCAATAATTACAGGAGTAATTAAAGGGAGTAAGGCGGAAGCGGCGGGTTTAAGGCGGGGACAAATGATTATCAGTATCAATGGCCTTACTCCTTTTTCCCGGGTGGAAGCTTTTCGGCTCTTAAGTGAACCGGGGAAATATGAGATTAAGGTTACTGACGGCGGGACAGAGCATATAATTATACTGGAAGTATGTCCGGGAGAGAAAAGTGGTCTGGTGATGGACTATGATTTACCTTTAAGTTTGGCTACTGAGATTTTGAATCTTACAAAAAAGGCGGAGAAAGTACTGGTTCTGGCTTCAGAATGGGGTGAGCCCCTGCTCCGGGAAGCTTTACATAAAACCATGAGGCCGGGAATAGATATTACTATTGTTCCTGTTCCCAACAGGACTTTTGGGGGGACCATCAAATCCGCCGGGCTCTTATTAGTAGAAGATTTCCTGAAGGTTATAGAAGATTATGTACAGGATCAAGAGAAGCCTGATCTTCTGGTACTGCCGGGTTTGGCCTTTGATGATCGGGGAAGGGATTTGCGCGGGAGAAACTATCAAGATCTCGTGGAAAGAACTGGTTGTCGGGCAGTTCTAGTTTAATAAAGTGGATTTCGCCAAAAAAATTGAGAAATATTCTCAGATACGAGAAGGAATTTGCTTTTTTTTGGCGAATAATACTACCATCAAAAACTGCTCATCATTGATGAGGAGGGGGGTGTAAAGATGATTGACCCGTATAAAGCAGGCTTATTTTCCCGCAATCCTTATGCCAAGAAAAGACCTTGCCATGGGGAACTGGTGGTTGTTCTAGACGGTAAAATGGAAAACCGCAAGCTTCAACTCATAACACCCATTTCCCGGGCCCTCTGCACTGGAGAAATTCATGAACTAATCGTCACCGATGAGGAACAGGCAGGACCCGGTCAGGAAGTGAACCGTATCGCTTACTGGGGGTTCTTTGAGGTTACCTCGGGGACGGTAGTGGTAGCAGGGGATGAAGTCAGAATAGGGAACAGTGTTTTAGGAACAATTGCGGGATTTGATGAAACCCATATGCCTAATCATCTAAATATTGTGATTAAGGCAGCTGAGAGAAAGACTGGGGTAGAATTAGGACTGGCTTTGGAAGAAAAGATTATCATTACTAAGAAAGAGGAGGAATAGAATTATGGTTAAAGTAGTAGTTATCGGTGGAGGTTGGGCTGGCAGTGCCGCAGCTTTAGCAGCAAGAAAAGCAGGGGCCCAGGTAACCCTCCTGGAAAGAACAGACATGCTCCTGGGCACAGGACTTGTGGGCGGCATTATGCGCAACAACGGCCGCTTCACAGCAACTGAAGAAAACATCGCTTTGGGAGCTCCTGAACTTTTTGATGCCGTCGATGAAACAGCCCGTCATAAGAATATGGAGTTTCCCGGTCATAAACACGCTACCCTTTATGACGTAGCAAAAATAGAACCTGCCGTTAAAGCCAAGCTCTTACAGGCAGGCGTAGAAATTCATTTCCAGGCCCGCTTTACCGATGTGAAAAAAGAGGGAGACCGTATTGTCGGTGTTACGGCCGAAGGAGTAGGTCTGGTGGAAGGTGATGTTTTCATAGATGCTACCGGTACTGCCGGACCTCAAGGAAACTGCACCAAGTACGGCAACGGCTGCGCAATGTGTATCCTGCGCTGTCCTTCCTTCGGTCCCCGGGTCAGTGTGGCCGGTAAGGCGGGGGTACAGGAGATTATCGGTAAAAAAGCCGACGGTTCATTTGGGGCTATGAGCGGTTCCTGCAAGCTGCATAAGGAATCCTTATCCCATGAAATTGTAGAGGAATTAAACCGCACAGGGGTAAAAATCGTACCCATTCCTGCGGAATTACAGAAGAAAGGAGCTCTGGAAAGCAAGGCCTGCCAGCAGTACGCCCTGAAGGAATTTGCCGAGAACGTTATTCTCCTGGATACCGGCCATGCCAAGTTAATGACTCCCTATTATCCCCTAGAAATGCTGCGGCAGATTCCGGGCTTTGAAAACGCCCGTTTTGAAGATCCATATGCCGGAGGTATGGGGAACTCCATGCGTTACCTGGCCATGTCTCCGCGTACTAATGCTTTGCAAGTAGCAGGTGTAGAGAATCTTTTCTGCGGCGGGGAAAAAGCCGGCCTCCTGGTAGGACATACGGAAGCTATCGTTACCGGTACATTAGCAGGCCATAACGCTGTACGTTTTGCCCTGGGTATGGAATTGTTAACTCTTCCCACTGAACTGGCTATCGGTGATGCCATCGATTATGTGGGCAAGCAAATGAAAACAGAAGAAGGTCTCAAGTTTAAATATACCTTCTCCGGTTCCGTTTATTTCGAACGGATGAAACAATTAGGGCTTTACACAACAGATGTAAATGCCATCAAAGCCAGGGTTGAGAAATTAGGCTTGACCGGCGTTTATGCCAAAAAATTAGTGCAAAGCGCCCAAGAAAATGCCGCCAAATAGTTTCGCTTCTGATATCCGACATCCGAATTAGTGACCAGAGTCCAGTGTCCAGAGTCCGGTTTTTTAATAATATTTTTCTGGTCATCGATCACTGGTCACCGGTCACTACCAACTAGCAACTAACAACTAAAAATGAGGTGAAAGTTTATGTCTATGGTAGAAAAAAAATTAGCAGAAATGGGTCTCAGTATTCCTGAGGCGCCAAAACCGGTAGCTGCTTATGTCCCTGCAGTAAAAACGGGAGAATATATCTACACTTCCGGGCAAATTCCTTTAGTCAACGGTGAATTAAAGTTTAAGGGTAAAGTAGGGGCAGAAATGACTCTGGAACAGGGTTATGAAGCAGCTAAAGTATGCGCCTTAAATTGCCTCAGTGTCATTAAAGGCTTAATCGGTGATCTGGATAAAATCGAGCAGGTCGTAAAAGTTGTTGGCTTTGTTAACAGTGCCCCCGGATTTAACATGCAGCCCAAGGTTGTTAACGGAGCGTCTGAATTATTAGGTGCCGTGATGGGCGAAAAAGGATTCCACGCCCGCAGCGCCGTCGGGGTCAATGAGCTTCCCCTGGATGCCACTGTAGAAGTAGAAATGATTGTAAAGGTAAAGGAATAATTAATCATAAAGAGTAAGCCGCCGGATTTCCGGTTAGCTTACTCTTTTTTTGAACAGAAATATTCTCCAATAGTGTTTTTTGTGATAAATTGGGAATAAAGCAGTGCGGCTATCATAGAAGGTAATAGCGAATAAGCGAGGCAGCTTATGAAGGAGCACTTAGAAGTTGTGGAAAAGACGATAAAAATATGAAAAGACAAGAGGAGGATTGATATGACTAAAAAGCCAATAACCGGGGCCTTTCCCCCTGTGGTCACCCCTTTTACAGCTGACGGAGATGTGGATTTTGCAGCATTTCAGGAAAATATCGCCAAATACAATGAAACCGGTTTGGCGGGCTATGTTATTTTTGGTTCTAATGGTGAATACGCTTACCTGGACAAACAAGAAAAACTGGACCTGGTAAAGGCGGGGGTAGAGGCGGCTGCCCAGGATAAGCTGGTTATCGTAGGTTCCGGCTGTGAAAGCACCAGGGAGACCATTGAGCTCACCAATGAATGTGCCCGGCTGGGTGCAGATGCTGCCCTTATTCTCACCCCCAACTACTATAAGGATAGGATGACGAAAGAAGTTTTAAAGAAACATTTCCTAACGGTGGCTGACAATTCTGATATTCCTATTATGTTATACAGTGTTCCCAAGTTTACGGGAGTCACTATCACGCCGGATTTAGTGGGCATACTTTCGCAACATCCCAATATCATCGGTATTAAAGATAGCGCAGGTGACGTAACCCAGCTTGCCCTCCACGTAAACATGACCGGTCCCGATTTCAATGTGCTGGTGGGCACGGCCAATGTGCTCTACCCAGGCTTAGCCATGGGGGCTAAAGGCGGGATTATGGCCCTGGCTAACTGTTGTCCCCGGGAGTGTGTCCGGATGTACCAGTTATACCAGGAGGGTAAGTTTGATGAATTGAGGGATTTACAGTGCCGTCTCATTCCGGTTAATAACGCTGTTACGGGCACTTACGGCATTGCCGGTTTGAAACTGGCCATGGACATGTTAGGGTTTAAAGGCGGGGCGGTGAGGTTGCCGTTACTATCGCTGAACCCACAGGAAAAGGAAGAATTGGTAAAAATCCTGCGAACTGCTCAACTATTATAGGTACAGAACAAAAGCACGCACGTACACTCAAATTAAAATGTTGTGCTTTTGTTCTTTCAAAGGGAACTCATGCGTTCCCTTTGACGCTCCGCTGTTACCCTCCTTATCTAATTTAGGGGACTGCGTTCCCTAACACCCCTAAAATAAGAAAGTTATACTTTCTTATTTTTATTAAAAAAGGAGAGTCATGGACTCTCCTTTTTTACGTAATATGTTCTGCTTTCTGTTATAATAATATCCACTGCTGTATCGTGTGGTTCACGGGGGAGTTCATCCAGCAATTGAAAATCATAGGCCAGACCTACTTTCGTGCAGTCTGATCTTATGGCGGGCAGGAAGCGGTCAAAGTAACCGCCGCCATAGCCCAGCCGGTAACCTTCGCGATCAAAAGCCACACACGGTATGATCAGTAAATCAATATTCTGGACGGGGACAGGGCGTAGGAATTCAGCCTTTGGTTCAAGAATCCCCCAGGTACCCGGGGCTAACTCGTTAAAATCCAGCAGTTCGGAGAGAAGCAGGCTCCTGTCCCGGGGCTGGCAGACAGGTACCACTATTTTCTTTTTTTGCTGCCAGGCTGTTTGCATAATGGCTGAGGTGTCCAGTTCCTTGTTATAGGCAAGATAAATAAGGATGGTTTCAGCTTTTTTATATTCAGGCAAAAAGAGCACACGCTGGGTGATTTCGTGACTCTTACCCTGGACTTCCAGCCAGGATAGAGACTCTCTTCTTTTTAGTAAGGTTTTGCGTAAAGTTTTTTTATCCAAATCATTTCTCTCCTTACTGTTTTTGTTCTCACTAAATCGATTCATATTAATACATTACGAGAAAATTTTACCTATTGCAATGTATAAAAACCAGTAATTACTGGAAACATATTTACTGTTGGTTTAATGTTCCAGCAAAGACCAGGCCAAACAAACCAAAATGTAGCAAATGTGTGAAGTAGAAATAAGGAGCAAAACTGCTTAACAAAAAGAAAAAGGCTGATAATAGCGATTATTTGCCCTATATCGATGTTGCTATCTCATCAGGCCTTTACTATTATTATTTATGGGTATTAGCACTCGATAACGTTGAGTGCTAACAATATATCAACTAATATTAAAGGAGGTTTTTATATGAACATTAAGCCTCTCGGCGACAGAGTAGTCATTAAAACCTTAGCTCAAGAAGAAAAAACTAAGAGTGGCATCGTCCTGCCTGACACTGCCAAGGAGAAGCCGCAGCAAGGTGAGGTTTTAGCTGTTGGTACCGGTAAGACCTTAGAAAATGGCCAAAAGGTACCTCTCGAAGTTAAAGTAGGCGACAAAGTTATCTTCTCCAAATATGCCGGTACTGAAATCAAGATTGACGGGCAGGAAGTCATGATCCTTAACGAAAGAGATATCTTAGCCATCATCTAATTTACTTAAACATTTCGCAGAGCACATATTATTAATTTTTTAAGGAGGGAAAAAAATGGCCAAACAAATTATTTTCGGTGAAGAGGCCAGAAAAGCCTTAGAGAAAGGCGTTAACCAATTAGCAGAAGCTGTTAAGATTACTTTAGGACCAAAAGGTCGGAATGTAGTACTTGATAAAAAATTTGGTTCTCCCACCATCACCAATGACGGTGTTACTATTGCCAGGGAAATCGAATTAGAAGATCCTTTTGAAAATATGGGTGCCCAGCTGGTTAAAGAAGTTGCTACTAAAACTAACGATGTGGCCGGTGACGGTACCACCACAGCTACTGTTTTAGCCCAGGCCATCATTCGTGAAGGTTTGAAGAACGTTGCTGCCGGCGCCAACCCCATGATCCTGAAAAAGGGTATTGAAAAGGCCGTGGCTGCTGCAGTCAACGAAATCAAGGCCGTTGCTAAACCCATCGAGTCTAAAGCTGCTATTGCCCAGGTTGCCTCTATTTCTGCCGCCGATAAAGAAATCGGTGATCTGATTGCCGAGGCTATGGAGACCGTTGGTAATGACGGTGTTATCACTGTTGAGGAGTCCCAGAGCATGGGTACTACCCTAGAAGTGGTAGAAGGTATGCAGTTTGACCGCGGCTACATTTCTCCTTATATGATTACTGATACCGATAAAATGGAAGCCGTCCTCAAAGATCCTTATATTCTCATTACTGATAAGAAGATTTCCTCCATCCAAGAGATTTTACCTGTTTTAGAAAAAGTAGTCCAGTCTGGCAAACAGCTCCTCATTATTGCTGAAGATGTTGAAGGTGAAGCTCTGGCTACCCTTGTTGTCAACAAACTGCGCGGCACCTTTACCTGCGTAGCCGTTAAGGCTCCTGGCTTTGGTGATCGTCGTAAGGCTATGTTAGAAGACATTGCTATCCTGACCGGTGGTCAGGTTATCAGCGAGGAGCTTGGTCTTAAGCTTGATAACACTTCCCTTAACATGTTAGGTCAGGCCGCTACAGTTAAGATCAGCAAAGAAGAAACAACAATTGTAGAAGGCCGTGGTTCCAAACAAGCTATCGATGCTCGTGTAGCTCAGATTCGTAAGCAGTTGGAAGAGACTACTTCCGAATTTGACAGAGAAAAATTACAAGAGCGCTTGGCTAAGCTCTCCGGCGGTGTAGCCATTATCCAGGTTGGTGCTGCTACCGAAACCGAACTGAAAGAGAAGAAGCACCGCATCGAAGATGCTCTGGCTGCTACCCGGGCTGCTGTAGAGGAAGGTATTGTAGCCGGTGGTGGAACTGCTCTCATTCAAGTTCTTCCTGCTCTTGAAAATATAACCTCTGATATTGCCGATGAAATGACAGGTATTAAGATCATCAAGAAGGCTTTAGAAGAGCCAGTGAAGCAGATTGCTTACAACGCCGGCGTAGAAGGTTCCGTTGTTGTAGAAAAGGTAAAAGCATCGGGTAAAGGCATTGGTTTCAACGCGCTGACCGGTGTTTATGAAGACATGATCGCTGCCGGTATCGTTGACCCTGCCAAAGTTACTCGTTCCGCTCTGCAGAATGCCGCTTCCATCGCTGCTATGCTCTTAACTACTGAGTGCTTAGTGGCCGACAAACCTGAGGAAAATAAAGGCGGCATGGGTATGCCTCCCGGCATGGGCGGAATGGGCGGCATGATGTAAAAACTAACAAGAAACCCTTGTATATCAAGGGTTTCTTTCTTCCTATATCCCGTATGACCACATTTTGCCCACATAAAGCAGATATTATATGCCTCTCATTAGTTCGCCGAACTTTTGAGAGGCTTCTTTTTTATTTTCAACAATGTGCGACAGTAAGAACCGTCCCCGTGTCGCAACGAGCCAAGGGGACGGTTCTTATGACACAACGAGGCTCTTTTAACATAGTTTTTTCTAAATTAAGCCTTGACTTTAGGAAAGCAAAAAGAATATGATAAAAACAAAATATACCTAATGGGGGTATGGAGGTGTAAGGATGACTAAATTAGTGGTCATTGGCGGAGTAGCGGCGGGAATGAGTGCAGCCAGTAAAGCAAGAAGAACCAATCAAGGCATGGAAATCGAGGTTTATACTGATGAAGAGTACATTTCCTATGCCGGCTGTGGCCTCCCCTATTTTGTTGCGGGTATGGTGCAGGAAGAGCGGAAGCTCATAGCCAGAACTAAGGAACAGTTTGTCAGGCAGGGAATTAAAGTGTTTACCAACCATAAGGTACTGTCTATTTTACCCACGGAAATGCAGATTATTGTTGTGGACAGTGAAGGCGCAGAAAAGAAAGTGAACTATGATAAACTGGTTATTGCCACAGGGGCCAGGGCCTTTGTTCCTCCTTTACCGGGAAAGGAACTGGACAATGTCTTTACTGTTAAGAGTATTCCTTCGGCAAGACGCATTAAAGAACAGATGCAGAGTGAGCAGGTTAAGAATATTGTCATTGTAGGGGGAGGGTATATCGGCCTGGAAATGGCTGAAGCCTTTGCCGCCTGGAAAAAACAGATAACCATTGTTGAACTGGCTCCCCAACTTCTCGGCAATATTGACGAGGATATGGCAGCCCTGGTCGAAGAGTACCTGGTTAAGGAAGGGGTTCAGATACGAAAAGGTGAAAAAGTTTTGGCCCTGGAAGGCCAGGACCAGGTTAGGAAAGTGGTTACGGATAAAGGTGAAATTCCCGCGGATTTAGTCATCCTGGCTATTGGCATCCAGCCCAATAGTGAGTTAGCGGCCGAAGCCGGTATTCAACTGGGTGTAAAGAAAGCAATTAAAGTCAACAAGTACATGGAAACAAATATCCCCAATATCTATGCGGCAGGGGACTGTGCCACGGCTTATCATCTGCTTTATCAGGATGATGCCTATATACCCTTGGGCACCACAGCCAATAAACAGGGTAAGGTAGCCGGAGAAAACGCTGCCGGAGGAAAGGCCGAATTTGCCGGCATTGTAGGGACGGCCATTATCAAAGTCCTGGACCTGGAAATCGGTCGTACCGGGTTAAGCAAGCGAGAAGCCCAGCAGTTAGGGAGAGAAGTTCAGGAAATCAAGGTGGAGGCTTATACCAAAGCCCATTTCTATCCAGGCTCCCAGGCGGCGACGATAAAATTGTTAATTGAGAAAGCCAGTCAAAAAATAGTGGGAGCGCAAATCGTGGGTGGTGCCGGGGCAGGTAAGCGTATAGACGTGCTGGCTGTTGCTGTTCAACTGGGATTAACGCCTTTTGCTCTGTCCGAACTGGATTTGAGTTATGCTCCTCCCTTTAGTCCCGTTTGGGACCCTGTACTCACTGTAGCCAATGTGGCTGTCGGTGAACTGGAGAAGAAAGCATAAAATCCCTCCTTATTTAATTTAAACCGCACTTTCAGGTGCGGTTTTTAATTCAGGTTCTCCCCAAAATATGCTAAAATAAAAATTATATAACTTTAGTCTGGTAGAGTATAAGATACTGGGTTTATCACCAACATAAAATTTTTTGTTTTGACATAAGAGGAACATTGCTATTAGTATCGAATACTAATAGGCAGGTAATATTTACTAAAGACGATATTACATGATTGAAAGGAGTAATATTTATGACAAAACATGTTTTACCCGAATTGCCCTATCCATATAATGCTTTAGAACCATACATGGATGAGGCTACAGTAAGATTACACCATGACAAACATCACCAGGCTTATGTCGACGGCCTGAACAAGGCGGAGGAAAAAATCCAGGAAGCCCGGGAAAAAGGTGATTATGCCCTGATTAAACACTGGGAAAGGGAACTGGCTTTCCATGGGTCCGGTCACCTGCTTCATACCCTGTACTGGGAAAATATGAAGCCCAATGGCGGAGGAGAAGCTGCTGGCCCTATAGCAGAGCAAATTGCCAGGGACTTTGGAAGTTTCGCTGTCTTTAGAGCCCAGTTTAAGGCTGCCGCAGTGGCTGTAGAGGGCTCCGGCTGGGCTATTCTCGGCTGGAATCCTAAATTCAACAAACTGGAAATTCTCACAGCAGAGAAACACCAGAATCTGACCCAATGGGGTGTGGTTCCCTTGCTTACCGTTGATGTGTGGGAACATGCCTACTATCTTAAATATCAAAACAGAAGGGCTGATTTTGTAGAAGCCTGGTTTAACCTGATCAACTGGGACGATGTGAACAACCGCTTCAGCAAACTCGCCGAGTGCAAGTGCATATAACAACAAGGAGAACGCTTCCAAGAGGAAGCGTTCCCTAGTTTTGTATTTTAAATTGCAGAAAAGAATATCGATGGAATGGGCAATTTCTTTATAAACATCTTCGGAAAACTTTTCTCCTGTCATTGAGTATACCTCACCTCCTGCCAGGAGGCTTCGTTTTTACTTTGTGTTGTTTTTGCATTTCTTATACCCAAAAACATAGCCCGGCTACACGAGCCAGGCTTTTTCTGTTAACCCGTAATAGAAATCATACAATGCATTTCGTGACACTAGTAACTAATAACTGGTAACTTACTGTAATCTGCCAACTGCGAACTACCAACTACCAACTCATTTATCCCCTTCCTCCGGCACAATGCAGATGAAAACAAAATCTTCGTCACTGGTACTGCGGTACTGGTGCAGGACATTGCCGGGTACATAGGCAAAGGAACCGGCTTCCAGTACATATTCCTTATCTTCTATGAAAAGGGTACCCTGGCCCTTGAGAACATAATTGATATGTGGCCAGCTATGTGTATGCCGGGGGGAGTAGCCTTGTTTTTCCAGGGTCATCACACGCATCACATAACCATCCCAGCCTTCCCTGGGACCAATGAGCACCTGCTTCATGGCATTCAGCACACCCGGAGCGTTCATGGGTATTTTTTGCACATCCTTAACATGGGAAACGATCACGTATATCCTCCGCCTTTCCTTGTATTTTAGATGACGTTTCTGGTTACAACATCTGACTACCGATTTTTATGAACTCTAAATTGCGAACAGCATCACTACCAACTACCAACTAATATACTGCGAACTAATGCGCTACTTCCTTGTCTTCCTGTCACTCTTACATTTGGGGCAGCAAATAACATAGGAGACACTGTCAGTACCGGCATTGAGGATAATCGTGGAAGCCTCTTTTTCCGAAAATATGTAACCGCAGTCTTTACAGGTGAATTCAGGCCCGCGAAATATTTTTCTAAGCCAATTAAACATCCTCACATCCCTCCTGACTGTTAAAATAATCTTTATTTCTAATTATAGCTTAAGTCAAGGTATTAAGATAAGTAAAAAGTATTGACAAATGTTATCTAGGGAAGTTTTTCTTACATTCTGTAGTTCTTTTCTTTTCGTTAAGCTGATATTAAAGAAGGAGATGGGTCACTTTAACGCGAATATATAAGATTAATGTAATTTGCTGCGAAGTTTTAGTATATAGTATATAGTGATATAGTGGGGAAGTTAGTTTCTTAAAATTTGTGTGGACAAGACCGGCATTGTCAGAAAATTGCTGGATTGTGGGAAAAAGCGAGAGTGAGAGGGAGGATTTGCCATGCATGAATTAACCATTTTAGACCACCTTCTTAAAGTGGCTCCCCTGATCAACCAGTTTACCCAGGCCGATTTGGGCGTGGCTATTTGTGACAGGGACAAATGGCTGGCCTATATTCCTGCCCAAACCCTGGATCTGAAAATAAAAGCGGGAGACCCGGTTTACGAGGGAACGGCAGTCTATAAAGCCATGAAAAACAGAAAAAGGGTTGTGGTGGAAGTGGATGCCAGTCTCTATGGTGTGCCCTATATTGCCGTAGGTTTACCCTTATTTAATGAGACCGGCGAAGTAATCGGGGCTATTGGTGTATCGGAAAATACCCACCGCAAGGAACTGCTCCTGGATCTATCCAAAAGACTGGGAGTAGCCCTGCAAAATTTCCAGAGTACAATACAGCAGATTGCTGCCGAAGCGGAGGAGCTTTCTGCTACCAGCCAGGAATTAAAACATGTGACGGAAACAGCCACCGGCAAAGTGGAAGCAACAGAAAGTATACTTACGACGGTCAGGCAAATCGCCAAGCAGACAAACCTCATCGGTTTAAATGCATCTATTGAAGCAGCACGGGTGGGTGAATACGGGCGGGGTTTCAATGTAGTGGCCAATGAAGTGCGTAATTTGTCCCACGTTACCAGCAATGCTACCAATGAGATCAGTTCCATTATTGGCACCATCAGGGAGGCTATTCGTTCAATTGATACAGCGACACGGACAGTAAGCCACGTTTCCCATGAGCAGGCGGAAAAGCTGGTTCAGATTAACCCCGTCATGGAGGAGTTGAACAAACTGCTCCAGGAATTGATTGAGGCGGCTGAGAGTCTGACCAAAGATAATTTACAAACGGGGTAAAATTCCTCCTGAAATCTTTTTAAACATTTTTTCTTAATTAAATGCAAAAAAAAAGGTATTTAGGGAAATCCTAATGGGAGAAATGGAAAGGAGGTTATATGATGAAGCTCAGAGATATTATGACCAAAGATGTCATCGCCGTTTCTCCCGATACCACAATTTTTGATGCTGCCCAGATTATGAAAGACAAAAATATCGGGTCACTGCCTATTTGCACCGAGAATATGGATGTGCAGGGCATCATTACAGACCGTGATATTGTATTACGGGTGGTTTGTGCCGGTAAAGACCCCAAACAAGTGAAGTGCCGGGAAGTGATGACCCAGAATGTTGTAGTGGGCAAAACTGACATGGAAGTGGAATCGGCCCTGAATCTTATGGGTGATGTCCAGGTCCGCCGCCTGCCTGTGGTGGAAAATGGCAAGCTGGTTGGCTTTGTGGCCATAGGCGATATGGCTGTCAACAATCGTTTTAACAGGGCTACCGAAGAAGCTCTCACTGAAATTTCCACCCCCAGTCAACCAAGGATGTAAACAGATAAAGCCATCTCCTCTATGACAAGGAGATGGCTTTTAATATTTTCTTCATAGGAGCAGGGAGGGCCAAATACGTTCAATTTCTCGGAAATATTTATAAACTTCAAACGTACTCAATACTGTAGAATCGATCTTCTTACATAAGGACCTTGCTCAATAAAGTAATGCCGTTTCCTTTTATAAAAACAAACATTATTTTACTAATAAAAAAGGTTTTATTATATTAGCTTATAAGCAGCACTAAAATATTCTAATTTTCTTTATAAGGCAGCATAGCGTACACTTATTATAAAATACATACATCATGATGTCATAACATTAATGTAAAATGATAAGGGGGATTGTTAAGTGAGCCGAAGTAGTATTTTACCAGGTTTACTTCTTACGGCAATAATTGCCTATGTTTCTGAGTACCTGCATAGTGTAATTACCTTTGGCGGACAAAAGCCTGTAAGTGGCGTTACCATAGCAATTTTAATTGGGATGGCTATCGAAAACTCTGTGGGCTTAGCTTCTATTTTTAAGGCAGGTGTCCACTTCAGTCAGAAGAAGATTCTTAAGATTGCTATCATTTTATTAGGATTGAGTTTGAGTTTTATTACGGTTATTACTACAGGCAGTAAAGCCCTCATCATTATTTTGATCTGCATCAGCTTCGCTCTTACCATAACCTACTTCTTAGGGAAGAAATTAGGGTTACCTGAGAAATTAGCAGTCTTAATCGGTGTTGGTACAGCGATTTGCGGTTCTACTGCCATTGTGGCATCATCTCCAGCCATCGCTGCGAAAGATGAGGAAGTCTCATTTTCAGTTGGTACTATCACCGTCTTTGGGGTTATTGCCGTTTTTCTTTACCCCATACTGGGTAAACTTCTTTTGTTGAGTGATATGCAGTTCGGTACCTGGGCCGGTGTTGCAGTCAATGACACTTCTCAAGTTGTAGCTGCCGGCTTCGCTTACAGTGAGGCCGCGGGGAAAATTGCCACAGTAGTAAAACTAACCCGGACAGTACTTTTAGCGCCTCTTGTGCTCATTTTAGGGATTATCTATACCAAGAAGCAAGACATCGGAACCAAGGACAAAGTGAACTATATTAAAATATTTCCCTGGTTTGTAGTAGGATTTATTGCTATGGCTGTATTACGTACAATTGGCGATACCTTGTTTGCTGCTCAGAGTTTTTGGCCAGTATTGTTAGAACAAAGTAAAGAATTATCAAAATTCCTGATCGTAATGGCCATGTCAGGTGTGGGGCTGTTGACTAACTTTGAACAGATGAAGAAAGTTGGCTTAAAACCATTTATTACAGGTTTAATCGCTTCGCTGATTATGGCTGTATTTAGTTTGAGTATGATATATGCCCTCGGCATCTAAAGAGTCCATACCGCTATACTAGTCCGACTGCTGATACCCGCTTCCCGATCTCCAAATATTAATATTGATGTTCATATAATTAAAATGAGGCAACCAGTGCCATGCTGGTACTGGTTGCCTCATTTTTTGTACTATAGTATAGGGTATTTTTAGCAAAAGTTATTGTGATAACATTAACAATCAGATAAGATTATTACTATAGAGCAATCTGCTGTAAAATATACGGCAGAAGCACAAGATCCCCAGAGATAGGAGGGATTGCCTATTTCTTACGAGATAAAAGTTGGCATGGTTTTGGGTTTGTTCGTTTTTCTGCTGGTCCTCTTATACCTGCCGGAAACGGATATTGAAAAGCATGCAAGAAATCTTAGCAGGGAAAATAAAGAAAGACTAAAAAAATTTTTCGAGGCCTCTTATCTGGAACAAAATGATTATTTGCTAAAGGTGATTAAAGAAGACTTTTCTAAAGAAAAAAATTCTGAGACAATCGCTCTCTTGCAGGCTATTCTGGCTATTGATAAGGGAAATGAATTTGTCATGAATTTATTGTGGAGTATGTATTTGGATGCCAGGCCTCGCTGAATCGGGTATTTAAGGATGGAAAATATTTTTTTCTAAAAGAGGTCAATTAGAAGAGGGGCGGTAAAGTCGCGCGCCCCTCTTTTATTTTTTAATGGTCACAAGCATTAGGACCTGTTTGTAGTGAATTGTTAAGATAACTCATAACAATGTCTTCAGGGTTTCCTGGCTGAGCACCGGTAATAATCTGTACTCCTGCTGCTTGAAACAGGCTCTGGGCCCGGGCCCCCATCCCCCCTGTTATGACTACATCTGCGCCCTGTTGTTTTATCCAAGGGGGGAGAATACCGGGTTCATGGGGCGGGGGGGTGAGCATTTTTTTGCCCTTAATTTTTTTTTGCACTTCATCGACATCGAAAAAGGCGAAAGATTCACAGTGACCAAAGTGCATACAAAGTTGATTACCTGCAACAGGTAAGGCAATTATCATTTTTAATCCTCTCCTTCATAGCATTTTCATAATGTTTTTTCTTCCGTCTTTAGGAAGGTTTTTATTTTTTCCGCCATGGTCTTAATTTCTTTTACCGCAGGACTTGTGGGGGAAAACTCCACGACATTTACCCCTTCAACCTGGGCTTTTGTAACGGCATTGTCATAGGGGATTATTCCTAGCACTTCTAGGCCCTCTTCTCTGCACTCAAGCAAAATTTTCTTTGTTACTTCGGGGTTAATATCTGCTTTGTTAATACAGACAGCGGTGTTAATCTTAAAATGCTTAGTCAAAGCCACTACCCTTTCCAGGTCATGAATTCCCGAAATAGTTGGTTCGGTGACTGCCAAAACCAGGTTGGCCCCGGAAATAGAGGCGATGACAGGGCAGCCAATGCCAGGGGGGCCATCTACGAGAATAAACTCCTTTTTTTCTTCTAAGGCCAATTTCTTGACTTGGTTTTTAACCAGGGCTACGAGTTTACCTGAATTCTCTTCGGCAATACCCAATTTAGCGTGGACCATGGTGCCGTAGGGTGTCTGGGAGATATACCAGTGGCCCGCCAGGTTCTCTTTAAAATTGATAGCTTTTGCCGGGCAGAAATAGACGCAGACCCCGCACCCTTCACAGGAGACTTTGTCTACCACAAAATTTTCATTAATGGCGGCAAAGCGGCATAATTCAAGGCATTGCCCGCACTCAAGGCATTTATCCTTATTGATAAAAGCGGTCTTGCCACTCCAAAACTCGTGCTTCTCTAGTATTTGGGGTTGCAGCACCAGGTGTAAATCGGCTGCATCAACATCACAGTCGGCTATCATCTTATTGTACAAGAGACTTGCCAAGGAGGCAACAATGCTGGTTTTGCCCGTACCCCCTTTGCCGCTGATGACTACCAGTTCTTTCAACATGAGCTGACCTCCTCCAGGGTTTTGACAAGGTCCGTAAATTTTTCTTCATAGTGGGGCAAGGCTTCTAGTAATAATTGGCCTTGAGAGTAGGCTACGGCGATTTGGCGGTCATCAGGAATTTCCAGGATAATAGGGATTTTATTTGCTTGACAGTAATCCCAAACTTTCCTGTCGCCAATGGTAGAACGGTTAATTCCTACGGCAAAAGGATGGCCCAGTTCCCTGACCATCTCTACAGCTAATTTTAAGTCATTAAGGCCGAAAGGGGTGGGTTCAGTTACTAAAAGCACGAAATCACTATCTTTAACAGACTGAATGACCGGACAAGATGTTCCGGGAGGACAGTCGATAATCACAGTTTCTCTTTCTTTTCCATGAAGTTTGACTTTCTTGATTAAGGGAGGAGACATGGCTTCGCCTATCCGTAAGCGACCCTGAATTAACTGCAGGCCTTCCTGCACTCCTATTTCCACCTGGCCGACTTCTCTGCTAGTTTCGCTAAGGGCTGATACGGGGCACACTTTAATACAGCCGGCACAGCTGTGGCAAAGCTCCGGAAAAGTAAGGACTTTGCCTTTTAAACACACGATGGCTCCGAATTGACAAATCTCACCGCATTTGCCGCAACCTATGCACCTGGCGGTATCAACAACAGGTATGGGGAGTGTTACTGTTTCCTTTGCGTACCAGCTGGGATTGAAAAAGATATGGTTATTTGGTTCCTCCACATCACAATCCAGCAGCGCTACCTTTTTCCCTATTTTATTAAGGAAATAAGCCAGGTTGCTGGCTACAGTAGTCTTACCTGTGCCTCCCTTACCGCTGGCTATGGCGATTTGCATTTGCTCAGATCACCCCTTCTATACCCAATGTCCTTCCACATCATTGCCTTCGGCCTTAGACAACTTTCCGAGTTTGAAGTTCTCAATAGTCTCTTTTACCGTGGATCCTTTAGCAAAATAAATGTCTACGCCTGCCGCACTTAAAGTGCGGTAAGCCTTAGGGCCCACGTGACCGGTAATGACCACTTCAGCCCCTGAATTGACTACGTTTTGAGCGGCCTGGATCCCTGCTCCCTGAGGGGAATTTAAAATTTGGGCATTATCAATGCTCATGTGGGTGTTTTTTTCTAAATCGTAAATGATAAAGTTAGGGGCACGACCGAAGCGTTCGTCCAAGGGGCTGTCCAGGGTATTTCCTTTACAACTCAGGGCAATTTTCACTAATATCCCTCCTTCCCGTAAGATAATTGTCAACTAATAGCAGGTAGCAGGTAAGTAGAGAATAATATTGACATATGCTCAAAACTAACATATCATAGTATTGGGCATATGTCTATAATATATGCAAAAAATTTTTTAAAAAAATGGGAGGAGCATTTATCATGACTGAATGCGGTAACACTACGTGTGGCTGTGGCGAGGAAAAATGTGGTCAAGGGTCCTGCAATGATGAAAATTGCACCTGTGGTAAAGAGTCCAGTGATAAAAAAAATAACAATGAATTGAATCATGTTAAGCATGTAGTGGCGGTGATGAGTGGTAAAGGTGGAGTTGGCAAATCTACGGTAACTGCTCTTTTAGCCTCTGCTTTCCGGAAAAAAGGGTTTAAGGTGGGAATTCTTGATGCTGACATCACGGGTCCCAGTATACCCAAGCTTTTTGGCCTTAAAGACAGTCCAAAAAGTACAGGGTGTGGTCTTTTACCTGTAAAAAGTACCGAAAGTATAGAGATTATGTCCCTAAATTTATTTCTGCCCAGTGAAGACGAACCAGTAATTTGGCGTGGCCCCATCATTTCCGGGGTTATTAAACAGTTCTGGGAAGAGGTTATCTGGGGAGATTTAGACTATCTTTTTGTAGACCTTCCCCCAGGAACGGGGGATGCGCCTCTCACTGTTTTACAATCTTTACCTTTAGACGGTGTAGTAATTGTGACATCACCCCAAGACCTAGCCAACATGGTGGTCAGAAAAGCCATTAAGATGGCGGAAAAAATGGACATACCTATTTTAGGAATTGTGGAAAATATGAGCTATGTGCAATGCCCCGATTGTGGTAAAAAAATATTTCCCTTTGGCCAAGGTAAGGTGGAGCTCATGTGTCAGGAATTTAAAGTCCCCTTATTGGGGATTTTGCCTCTGGAACCCAGCGTAAGCGCCTTCGGTGATCAGGGTAAAATCGGAGAATCCGCCAGCAGCGATTTATTAAGGACGGATCTGTTACTGGAGATTTTGGAAAAATAACAAAAGTAAAGTAGTGGTTGTTATTGATGGACAAGTAAAGGTACTCTCTCATGAGGGTACCTTTTGTATATCATACGAAAGGGGCTGTCGGTTATACTGATAATATAGAAGGAGTCGTACTTGTGTTGTATTATATTAAATAATTAGGAATATGAATGGAGTGTGTGGGATGCCAAGACCGCCAAAATGTCGCAGGGTTGAATTTGAGCCCCAGGTTACCTATTTTAAACCGGCAGGAATACCTAAATGCCAGTTGGAAGAACTGGTGTTAAGTGTAGAAGAAATAGAAGCCATTCGTTTAAAGGACCGGGAAGGGCTGGAACAGGAAGAATGTGCAGAAAGAATGCACGTCTCCAGGCCAACTTTCCAAAGAATCCTCATGAGTGCAAGAAGTAAAATAGCTGAGGCCATTACCGAAGGAAAGGCCATTAAGGTAGAGGGCGGCAATTACCGTCTGGCTACGCGAATTTTTCAGTGCGAGGCCTGTCAATATGAATTTGAGGTTCCTTTTGGACAAGGATGCGGACGTGAAATAAAGTGCCCTAAATGTGAGCATTCAGTTCATCGGATCTAAATTTATTTTCATGCCCACTTTTCCCTCTATGAATTTTTCCCTATATGTCTCTTTTAGCTTGCACATTGCAAGAAAACCGCTGCAATGGAGGGGTACGACATAGCAAATATTCTTGTCAATTATCATTTGTATAGTATTGTAATCCACAAGTAATTAACGCTTACACGGGGCTTGCCCCTGTGTGAGCGTCAAGGAAGAAGGGGGGGGAATGGGATGAGCCCAACACAGATAGATTTTGAGTTTGTAGTCAACAGTATTTCTGAAGGGGTTTTCACTGTGGATACAGAATTTAATATAACTACCTTTAATAATGCGGCAGAGCATATTACGGGCTACAAACGGGATACTGCCCTGGGTCGAAAGTGTTACGAACTTTTGAAAAGCTCCCATTGCTGCGGAGAAAATTGTCTCATGCAAAAAGTAGTAAACAGCGGAGAAAAGGGTTATTCCACTGATGTGGTTATTGTAGCCAAGAATGGCGAATTTGTTCCTGTAGAAATATCGGTGATGCCCTTATTTGACAACTCTGGGAATATAATCGGGGGTTTAGAAATTCTTTCCGACCAGCGTAAAATCCAGCGCCTGCGCCAGGAATTCGAAGGGCGTTATAGTTTTCAAAATATTATCGGCAAAGACCATAAAATGCAGGAAATATATGAAATGGTCGAAGCTGTGGCTCCCTACCGTTCCAGTGTCCTCATTGTAGGTGAAAGCGGCACGGGAAAGGAGCTGGTAGCTAAAGCCATACATTTTTTAAGCGACAGGCGTTATAAACCTTTTATAAAAGTCAATTGTGCGGCCTTGACGCCCACCCTGTTGGAGTCCGAACTTTTTGGACACGAGAAGGGGGCTTTTACCGGTGCCCATTCCACCCACCAGGGCCGTTTTGAACTGGCTGACAAAGGCACCATTTTCCTGGACGAGATTGGGGAAATTCCGGTATCTTTACAAGCCAAGCTGCTCCGGGTGTTGCAAGAGGGGGAATTTGAGAGGGTAGGGGGGAAGAAAACACTAAAAACCGATGTGCGGGTTATTGCAGCCACCAATCGCAATTTAACTGAGGAAATAAGGAAGGGTAATTTCCGCCAGGACCTTTTTTATCGTTTAAATGTTTTTCCGATAAAGCTGCCCCCTTTAAGGGAGAGGAAAAACGATATTCCTCTTTTAAACGAATACTTCATTCGTAGGTTTAATGTCTTTTTTCAAAAGGCTAAAAAAGGAGTTTCCCGGGAGGCTTTAAACTTTTTACTCCAATATGAATTTCCCGGAAATGTCCGGGAACTGGAAAATGCCTTAGAATATGCCTTTATAAAGGGTAAGGGGGATTTTATCATGCTGCAAGACCTGCCCCTTTATATGATTATGACAGCCAACACTGGGGACAGCGCTTTTATCAGGCTGGATGACCTGGAAAAACATCATATTAAACAAGTATTAAGACAGTGTGAAGGAAATAAACAAAAGGCGGCCCAGCTCCTTGGTATAACCCGTAAAACCCTTTATAATAAAATGCAAAAATACGGCTTGTAATTTGTAGTGTGGAAATTCTTTATACAGAAGAGTACCTCCTCTTACTAAAGATAGCCTTTTTCCCTTAAATGTTTTGCATTTTTATCTGGGTAAATATTATACATCTATGTATAATATTTACCCTGTATTTTTAAGGAGGAAAGTGCCTGAAACCTTGATTTAACAAGGGTTTCAGGCACTTTTTTTGTTGGCATGGTATTTGCTTTATATAAAAGTAAAAACAGGATGGGGGAATGGCTATGGCAAGGATGGATAGGGAGGGTTACCTGGTGGACTGGTCGGAATGGGATGAGGAAGTAGCCCAGGTGTTGGCCCGTGATGAGGGTATTGAGCATTTGACGGAAAAACACTGGCTGGTGATCTCCTTTATCCGCAATTATTATGAAGATTTTCAACAGATACCCTCTCTTCGCAAAATTTGCACCCATACGGGGTTAAATACCTTGGAAATTTATCGACTCTTTCCCTCAGGTCCTGTGCGGGGTCCTTGCCGTATTGCGGGATTGTCTTCTTTATCAGGTTGTTAAGAAGGAAAGGTGGTGCATTTTATGAGAGGTCTAAATCTTTTGGGTTCACAACTCCGGCGTCGTTATTTAGCCATAGGACCTGACTGCATTAAAGAAGATTCCCTCTGGGAAGAGATGGTCCAAGAAATTCTCAAAAAAGAGGGTATTGAAACCATTAGTCCCCGGCATCGCCAGGTGATGGACTATGTACGCAAGTATTACCTGGAAAAGGAACGGGCCCCTTCTGTGCGAGAACTGTGTTCCCTGACCGGTCTGTCCCTGGGCGAGTTTTTTGCTCTCTTTTCCGACTGGCCTCACACCCTGTTTTTTTTGGACAGCATTGTCAGCCAGGTGCTGGGGATCCCGGTTTGGCAAGTAGAATGTTAGAGGAGGTTACTTATGGCGGTCATTCGAACAAAGGCTCTGGAACCTAAATTCAGGCAGGAAATTGCCCAAGTTTTTGCAACCCTCCAGGATAAACTGGATTTTAGTCACTGTCTGGCCTGTGGTATGTGTTCCGCGGCTTGTGCTTTTAGCGATGTCCACGAGGAAATGGACCCCCGCAAGTTTATCCGGAAGGTTTTATTAGGCATGAAAGAGGAAGTATTAAATGGCCAATTTATCTGGAATTGTTCCATGTGCGGCCGGTGTACCATGCTCTGTCCCATGGGTGTAGACATTGCCGGCATAGTGAGGACCATTAGAGGTAATTTTGGGGTTAAGTCTCCCGGTTTTCTCCAGGAGGTAGTTGATAACCAATTAAACACCGGCAATCAGATGGCGGTCTCCCAGGAGGACTACCTGGAAACTTTAGAGTGGATGGAGGAAGAACTGCAGGCAGAAATTGCTGACCCCAAGGCAAGGATACCTGTTGATAAAGTTGGAGCTGACTTCTTATTCCTCTGGGATCCCCGTGAGATTAAATACTATCCCCAGGATGTACAGAGTATTGCCAAAATCATGCATGCTGCCGGCGCTAATTGGACCTGCAGCAGTGAATACTGGGACGCAACCCACTATGGTTTGTTCAGTGGTGATGATGAAGCCTCAACTATTCTTTTAAAGCGAATCGCCCAACAGGTGAAAAAGCTGAAAGTACAGTACCTGGTGGTAACGGAATGCGGCCATGCTACCCGGGCCCAGCGCTGGGGCAGGAAGGTTTGGCTGAGTCCTGAAGAAGGGGACTATCCGGTATATAACTTTGTAGAGCTCCAGGCTAAGTGGATTAAAGAGGGGATACTTAAGCTTGATCCTTCCCGCAATCCCGAGCCTGTGACCTTCCATGACCCCTGTAATATGGTGCGGAAAGAAGGAATAGTTGAAGAACCGAGATACTGTGTAACAAAGGCTGTCATGGAATTTAGAGAAATGTGGCCCAACAGGGAGTATAACTACTGCTGCGGCGGCGGTGGCGGTCTTTTGGCCTTTGGTAAGGATATTAAGCCTAACCGCATGAAAAAAGGAAAGCTGAAAGCAGAGCAAATAGCAAGAACTGGTGCAAAAATTGTTGTTACTCCCTGCCATAACTGTTATGACCAGCTGAGCGACATTATTAAAGAATATCAGCTTAAAGTGAAGCTGAAACATGTTCACCATCTGGTCAGTAATGCCCTGATCTTAGATTAATAGGGGGAAGGAAGTGATTTAAGGTGAACAATCTAGAAAAAGTGGGAGCTGTGCTGGTAGCAGGGGGCGGTATCGCCGGCATCCAGTCTTCCCTGGATTTGGCGGAGATGGGCTACAAGGTCTACTTGGTGGAAAAATCCCCGGCCATTGGCGGGACAATGCCTTCTTTAGATAAAACTTTTCCTACCAATGACTGTTCCATGTGCATCCTCTCGCCTAAACTGGTGGAATGCGGCCGGCACTTAAACATTGAAGTTATCACCGGCGCAGAAATAGTCAGTGTAAAAGGAGAAGCAGGGGACTTTCACGTTGAAGTAAAAAAGAAACCCCGCTTCATTGAGGTGGAAAAGTGTACCGGTTGCGGCGAATGCGCGGCCGTGTGTCCTGTGGAAATAGACAATGAATTTGAAAAAGGCCTGTCCAAAAGAAAAGCTATATACAAGAAATATGCCCAGGCCTTCCCCCATGCCTATGCCATCGAAAAAGAGGGGCCTGCCCCCTGTAAAGGCAATTGCCCTGCGGGTGTTCGGGCCCAGGGGTATGTGGCTTTAATGTCCCAGGGTAAGTTTAAGGAAGCTGCGGAGATTGTCTATGATGATCTCTTGCTGCCAGCAACGTTGGGCCGGATCTGTCCCCATCCCTGTGAAGAAAAGTGCAGCAGGGCCCAGGCCGAGGGGGCTGTCTCCCTTGCTGCCTTGAAACGTTTTTTGGGTGATCATGAGCCCCGTCCTCCCTTTGTCTTACCGGAAAGGAAAACCGATAAGGTGGCCGTTGTCGGTTCGGGTCCGGCCGGCTTGAGCGCAGCCTTTGAACTGGCCAAGGAAGGTTACCCTGTCACCATTTTTGAAGCCTTACCCGTAGCCGGCGGCATGCTGGCCGTGGGGATTCCTGATTATCGCTTGCCCAGGGAAGTCCTTAATAAGGAGATAGCTTATCTGACGTCTTTAGGAGTAGAAATTAAAACGAATTCTCCTCTAGGTCCTGATTTGACGATCGAGGATTTAAAGGACCAGGGATATAAGGCTATCTTTTTAGCCACAGGCGCCCACGGTAACCGGAAGCTGGACGTTCCGGGGGAAGATGGAGAAGGGGTCCTGTCTGGAGTGGAGTTTCTGCGCAAGGTAAATTTAGGTGAAGATGTAAACGTAGGGAAAAGGGTCGCCGTCATCGGCGGCGGCGATGTGGCCATGGATGCCGCCCGCAGTGCTTTACGTCTGGGAGCCCAAGAGGTCACGGTCTATTATCGCCGGTCCCGGGCAGAAATGCCGGCCCGGGAAGAAGAAGTAGAAGCAGCCTGGGCTGAAGGGATCCAGTTCAGATTCCTTACTACGCCTTTGTCTTTTGCCAGGGAAGCAGGAAGGTTGACAGGCATGACCTGTGTGGAAATGGAACTAGGGGAACCTGATGCCTCCGGCAGGCGCCGTCCTGTGCCCAAAGCAGATTCGGAATGTTTTATCCCCGTGGACACGGTTATTGTAGCTGTAGGACAGATGCCGGACCTTTCCTTCTTGCCTGAAACCATAAAACGGACGACATGGGGAACTGTGGCTGCCGATGAAGTGACTTTAGCCACTTCCCTGCCTGGTGTCTTTGCCGGCGGCGAGGTCCGTACCGGTCCGGGTATTGCCATTGAGGCCGTGGCTGAAGGCAAGGAAGCAGCTCAATCCATCAGCCGTTATTTAAAGGGAGAAGATTTGCGTCTGGGGCGCCCCAACCGGAGAACCCCCGTAGGCCCTAAGCCCCTTCCTCAGAAAATGGAGAAAGTGGAACGGGTTAAACTGAGAGAGATAGAACCACAAGAGAGGATTAAGGATTTTCGCGAATTTGTCTTAGGTTTATCAGCGGAGGAAGCGCGAAGAGAAGCCGCACGCTGCCTGGATTGCGGTCCTTGTTCCGAATGTATGCAGTGTGTCAAGGTTTGTAAAGCCGGATGTATCGATCATCTCCAGGAAGAAGAAAGGCTCAAGATCCACGTGGGGGCTATCCTTTTTGCTCCTGGCTTTAACGAGTTTCCTGCAGAGAAATTAAGTCACTTAGGCTATGGCCGTTATCCCAACGTCCTGACCAGTATCCAGTTTGAAAGGGTTTTAAGTGCTTCCGGTCCCTTTGGCGGGCATCTGGTACGGCCTTCTGACCACAAGGAGCCAAAGAAAATTGCCTGGATCCAGTGTGCCGGCTCCCGTACCCTGAAGGATGATAAACCATACTGTTCCAGTGTGTGCTGTATGTATGCCATCAAGGAAGCCGTTATCGCCAAAGAGCACAGTCCTTATCCTTTGGATACCGCCATCTTCTATATGGACATGCGGAGCCATGGTAAGGATTTTGAGAAATACTACCGGAGGGCAGAAAACCAGGGAGTCCGTTTTGTCCGTTCCCGTATTTATACAGTGGAAGAAGCTCCGGAGACGGGGAACATCCGCATCCGTTATGCCCGGGAAGACGGGACCATTGCTTATGAGGAGTTTGACCTGGCGGTACTTTCCGTAGGCCTCTGTGCCAGTGAAGACAGCTTAAAATTAGCCCAGGCAGCGGGTTTTGCCTTAAACGAATACGATTTTGCGGCCACCTCTGGCTATGCTCCTGTTTCCAGCACCCGGGAAGGTATCCTGGTGGCAGGAGCTTTCAGCGGGCCCAAGGATATTCCCGATACCGTCACCCAGGCCTGTGCCGCGGCCAGTGAAGCTGCATGCCTTCTGGCTGGCGCTAAAAATTCCCTGGTCAAAGCCAAAGCCTATCCTCCTGCAAAGGATGTAGTGGGACTTAAGCCCAGGATCGGCGTGTTTATCTGCCACTGCGGCATTAACATTGCCAGTGTGGTGGATGTGAAAAAAGTGGCGGAAATAGCGAGAAGTCTGCCCCATGTAGTCTGCGTTGAAGATAATATGTATACCTGTTCCCAGGATACGCAAATCAGGATAAGGGAAATCATCGCTGAACACAGGTTGAACCGTGTGGTGGTAGCGTCCTGCAGTCCCCGGACCCATGAACCCCTGTTCCGGGAAACTTTAAAAGAGGCGGGCCTCAATCCTTACCTCTTTGAAATGGCCAACATCAGAGACCAGTGTTCCTGGGTCCACATGCATGAGCCGGAAAAGGCTACGGAAAAGGCCATAGACCTGGTGAAAATGGCTGTGGCCAAGGCCCGTCTTTTAGAACCGGTAGAGACCGTGTCCGTACCCGTGGAACAAAAGGCCCTGGTCATTGGCGGCGGCGTAGCCGGGATGACGGCGGCTTTAGCCATAGCCTCCCAGCATTATCCGGTATTTCTGGTGGAGAGAGAAAAGGTCTTAGGAGGGATGGCCAACAGGCTTTATTTCAACCATCTGGGGGAACCGGTCCGCCCATATTTAGAAGATCTGCGAATTCAGGTCACCAGCCATCCCTTGATTAAAACCTGCCTGGAAAGCGAAATTAAAGAGATCAAGGGATTTGTGGGCAATTTCCACACGACTATAGAGAAAGGGGAAAAACAGGAAGAGATTGCCCATGGCGTGGTGGTTATAGCCACCGGTGCCACTGAATACAAACCCCAGGAATATCTCTACGGCCAGAATCCCCTGGTCAAAACCCACCTGGAGTTAGAAAAGCTTTTGATAGAACAGTCTGAAGTTGTAAAAGAGATGGAATCTTTAGTCATGATTAACTGTGTGGGTTCACGGAACCAGGAACACCCCTACTGCAGTAAGGTGTGCTGTAACCAGTCCATCCAGCTGGCCCTTAAGGCTAAGGCTCTTAATCCCGATTTAAATATTTATGTGCTTTACCGGGATATGCGTACTTATGGTTTCCAGGAAGAGTTTTACCGGCAGGCCCGCCGGCAGGGGGTTATTTTTATCCGTTATGATCTGGAAAAGCAACCTCAAGTACGGATGGCAAATGGAAAACTTATCGTCACCTGCCGGGACCATGTCTTAGGCCGGGAGCTAGAGATAGAAGCTTCATTATTAAGCCTGGCCGCTGCTACAGCAGCACGGGATAATGAGGCTTTGTCTCAGGCCCTAAAAGTCCCCCTCAACGAAGACGGTTTCTTCCTGGAAGCCCATATGAAACTAAGGCCTGTGGACTTCAGCACCGACGGCGTTTTCCTGTGCGGTTTGGCCCATGGACCCAAACCCCTGGTGGAGACAATCACCCAGGCCAAAGCAGCTGCGGCCAGGGCCTGTACCATCCTCAATAAAGAGTCTTTGGCTGCGGGAGGACTTACGGCCCAGGTCAATCCTCTAAAATGCAGCGGCTGCGGCACCTGTGAGAGCATCTGTCCTGCCAAAGCCGTGGAAGTGGACCGAACTGAAGGGATAGCCAAAGTCAACCCGGCCCTTTGTAAAGGCTGCGGTGCTTGCGCCGCCTCTTGCCGCGCCGGGGCCATTGATGTGCGGGGGTTCCGGAGCGAGCAGATCATGGCCATGCTGAGACAAATCGGGTAAAGGGGTGAAGAGAATGAAGGAACCGAAGATCGTAGCCTTTTTATGTAACTGGTGCAGTTATGCCGGAGCTGACCTGGCAGGTGTCAGCCGCCTCCAGTATCCACCCAATGTAAGGATCGTGAGGGTGCCCTGCTCCGGCAGGGTTGACCCCCTGTTTATCCTGACGGCCTTGAAACATGCTGACGGTGTCTTGACCGCAGGCTGTCATCCCGGTGACTGTCATTACACCAGCGGCAATTTGGTAGCCAGACGCAAGTTCGCTTTGTTAAAAAGCCTGTTGGATTTTGTAGGAGTGGAAAAGGAAAGGGTCCAGTTTGACTGGATCTCGGCGGCCGAAGGAAACCGTTTTGCCGCCAGGATAAAGGACGTGACAGAAGACGTAAAAGGCCTGGAACCTTGGGAAAGATGGGGGGGAAGACAAAATGGATAAAATTATCCTGGAGATAAGGGATAAAGCCCAAGAATTGCTGGAAACAGGACAGGTAGAAGTAGTCATAGGTTTTACTGCAGGTACCCTGCCCGGTAAAAGTACCCCCTGTTTTATCACCAGAGGGGAAGATTGTGAGTTACTGGTCTGGGATGAGGGCTGTAAAAACAACCTGGCCAATTATCTGGTTAAGGAAAAACGCAAGGCGGCCATCATCGTAAAAGGGTGTGACAGCCGCTCCCTCGTTAATCTTCTTACGGAAAACCAGTTGTCACGGGATAGGGTCGTGATTCTGGGAGCCCCTTGCCCTCTCACGGAAGGCTGCGAGGGGTGCCAAATCAAGTCTCCTGTTATCTATGATTATCTGGTGAGCGGCAAAGCAGGGAAAACAGGGGAAGATGATTTTCATGATGTAAAAACATTTGCCCGGCTTTCCCCCCAGGAACGTAAGGAATATTTTTACAAAGAAGTATCCAAGTGCATCCGCTGTTATGCCTGCCGCAATGCCTGCCCTGCCTGCTATTGCAGGGAATGTTTTGTGGAAAACAACCTGCCCCAGTGGGTAGGAAAATCTACCCAGCTTGCTGATAATCTGATTTTCCACCTGACCCGTGCCCTTCATGTGGCGGGACGCTGTGTGGACTGCGGCGCCTGCCAGCGGGCCTGTCCCATGGGCGTGGACTTAAGGATTTTGAACCGCAAAATGTTGCTGGAAGTGAAAGAACTCTATCAATTTGAAGCAGGATTGAAAGAAGAGCAGGAATTGCCCTTGAATACCTATGACCCTGGGGACCCGGAGCCATTCCTGGCAGGAGGTGGGGAAGCGTGATGTATGAGATCTTAAAAGATGACTTTTTTCTCTGGCTCAAAGGGCAGTTGGGGCAAAAGGAGATTTTGGCGCCCCGTTTAAAAGAAGAAGGCTATCTCTTTTTACCCTGGGATGGTGAGGAGTTAGAGTTAACAGGCTATACCAACACCCTAAAGCCTGTTAAGGACGCCTTTTTCCCTCAATGGGAGGCCCTCATCCGCTATAGAATGGATAAAGGCAAGTCCGTCCAGGTTATGGGGGAAAACCCGGCCACAAAGCCCCTTATCCTTTTTGGAGTCCGGCCCTGTGATGCCCGGAGTATCCTCCTTTTAGACCGGGTCTTTAATGGGCCTAAGTATAAGGACCAGCATTACCGTGAGCGCAGGGAGAATACTTTTGTCATCTCCTTAGCCTGCTCAGAACCGGCCAGCACCTGTTTCTGTCAGGATTTGGGAATTAGTCCTCTGGCTAAGGAGGGTTCTGATATTCTCCTGGTTGACCTGGGAGATAAGTTTTTAGCCCTGGCCGATACCCTGGAAGGAGAAGGAATCCTGCAGGAAAGACCTTTTAGTCCGGCTACTCCCGGAAGCATGGATAAATTCCAGGCTTTACAAGGGGTCTCCCGGCAAGCGGCAGCCGCCAGCCTTGTTCCTGAAATTCTATCAGGTGAACTTTCCCAGGTATTTGTCCTCCCCCTTTGGGATGAGATACACCAGAAATGCTTGAACTGCGGCGTGTGTACCTATTTGTGTCCTACTTGTCATTGTTTTGATATCAGTGACGAGGCTACTGATACGGAAGGCCGGAGGGTGCGGAGCTGGGACAGCTGTATGTTTGGTAATTTTACACAGCACGGTTCAGGCCATAACCCTCGTCCTACGGGTAAGGAAAGGATGAGGCAGCGGGTCTTGCACAAGTTTAAGTATTTCCCGGAAAATTACCTGGCAGTGGCCTGTGTTGGTTGCGGCCGTTGTGTAGCCAAATGTCCGGTGAATTTTGATATTCGAGAGGTTCTTAAAAGATTGGGGGGGATGCCAGGATGACATGTCAATGTGAGATAAAAAACCCCTATCTCCCTTATCAAATGGAGATTTTAGAAGTCATCGAGGAGAACCCGGAACAAGATCTGAAAACTTTTACTTTAGGTTTTTTAAACGAAGATGATAATGAGACCTTCTTTTATACCCCCGGTCAATTCGCCGAAATCAGTGTTTTTGGCACCGGAGAGGCTCCTTTTGGTATTGCCAGTTCTCCTACGGAAAAAGGTATCGTACGCTTTTCGGTGAAAAAGGTGGGCCGGGTGACCACGGCTCTCCATATGCTGGAGAAAGGAGACATAGTAGGGTTAAGGGGGCCTCTGGGTAACAGTTGGCCTTTAGAAAAGTTCGCAGGTAAAAACCTGGTGATTATTGGAGGAGGCTTTGCCTTTACCACTTTACGTTCTTTAGTCCGTTACATCCTGGATGAGGAAAACCGGAAGAACTACGGAAATCTCACTGTAGTCTATGGCGCCCGCAATCCCGGCCAGCTTCTCTACAAGGAAGAACTGCAAGACTGGTCGGCACGGGCAGATATTGATATTCATCTTACCATTGACAGGCCTGTGGAGGGCTGGTGGGGAAAAGTAGGTTTTGTTCCTGCTGTTACCGAACAAGTAGTAACATCTTCAGAAAATGCCGTAGCTGTGGTCTGCGGGCCACCGGTGATGATTAAGTTTACCTTGCCTGTCCTCAAGAAAATTGGGTTTACTTCGGAGAATATCTTTACTTCCTTAGAGATGAAGATGAAATGCGGCATCGGGATGTGTGGCCGTTGTAATATCGGGAACAAGTTTGTCTGTAAAGATGGTCCCGTATTCAGTATGGCGGAGTTGGAAAAACTGCCTGCCGAATATTAAACAAATCGCCCCTTTCTTTATTTGGAAAGGGGCGATGGTTTGGGATTTCAAGTTGAGGTTATAAAGATAAATATTCCTAAGTGGGAAAACTTCCTGGGATACCTGAAATATGGTTATGTTAACAGTGAATGTTTTTTAATCCGGGCTATAAAAGAGGTATAAAAAACCTTATGATTTTATGTTTTACCGAGAGGTATTGGAATAAAAACAGAGAAATCTTTATAATGAGAAAACTGCAATGGCCGTTGTCAATTTTGATGACGGCCAATAATTTATCAGTCCGGCTAAAAGCTACGGGCAATTTTAGGGGTGGTAAAAATGAAGCTGCTGGTGGCTCTATTAGGTAAGATGGATTATAAAGAGGCTTTAAGTATACAGGAACATTTATTAAAATTACGACAGCAGGATTTAATAGAAGATACGCTGCTCTTATTGGAACATCCCCCGGTATTGACCATGGGGGTAAGGGGGAGCCGCTCCAATATCATTATCCCGGAAGAAGTATTAAAAGCTCAGGGAGTTAACATATATCAAGTTAACCGGGGCGGGGATGTGACTTACCATGGTCCCGGCCAGATAGTGGGATATCCCATATTAGACCTCAACAAACATGGCAGGGATATACCCGATTTTTTCAGGAAAATTGAAGAGACTTTTATACAATTACTAAAAGAGGAATATGGCATAACTGCCGGTAGGAATTCTAAATACCCAGGGGTTTGGGTAGGAGAAGAAAAAATAACAGCAATTGGTTGTGCCGTCAAACGTTGGGTTACTATGCACGGTTTTGCTTTTAATGTTAATACCCAATTGGAACATTTCAGGTGGATAAATCCTTGTGGTATAACGGACAGAGGGGTAACTTCCTTACAGAAGATATTGGGATATCCTGAAGAGTTGCAGAAGGTTAATGAACAGGTAGTAAGGTATTTTTGTAAAATATTTAATGTACAACCAGAAATAATAGATAAACAAAAACTATACCAGATAACAGGGAGAGAATGATATGCATACACGAAAACCTGACTGGCTAAAGGTAAGACTTCGAGGAGCAGAAAAGTTGACCGAGGTTAAAGAAATGTTAAAGAGGCTTTCCCTGCACACTGTGTGTGAGGAAGCCAACTGCCCAAACATTATAGAGTGTTTTGGCAGAAAGACGGCCACTTTTATGATCTTAGGCAGAATATGTACACGCAATTGCACCTTCTGCAACGTAACCAAGGGCCACGTGCAAGCAGTAGATCCGGAAGAACCCTCCCATGTAGCCCAAGCCGTTAAAGAACTGAATCTTAAACATGTAGTGATAACTTCTGTAACCAGAGATGATCTGCCTGATGGTGGTGCTGGTCATTTTGCCAGGGTTATTGAGCAAATAAAGGAATTAAATAAAAAGATTGTGATCGAAGTCCTTATCCCCGATTTTCAAGGGGAGTATGAGGCCTTAGCTAAAGTGGTAAGGGCCAAACCTGAAATAATTAACCATAACGTAGAAACGGTGCCCCGATTATATCCAGCGGTACGTCCAAAGGCTCTCTATCAACGGTCTCTGGAGCTGTTAAAAAACGTAAAAGAAATGGATGATAGTATATTGACAAAATCAGGGATCATGTTAGGACTGGGAGAGGAAGAGCAAGAAGTTATTCATGTCTTGCATGATTTAAGGGAAGTTGACTGTGACCTGGTAACTATAGGTCAATATCTGGCACCATCGAGTAAACATCATCCTGTGGTTGAATATATACATCCCGAAATTTTTGAGAGATATAAAGAATTGGGTATGGAAATGGGTTTTAAATATGTGGCCTCTTCTCCCCTGGTTAGAAGTTCATATCATGCGGAACAAGTGTCTGAATTGATGATTAGGTGAAAGGGGAAATATCTATCAACAACAGAGGAAAGGTCAAAAATAGGTGAATAAAAATATGTTTACTAAAAGCAAGTGCAGGCTCAGTGTCCTTCTATTAATCATTTATCTTATATCTGCTCTCTTATTGGGCTGTACAGCTTCCCGGGAAGGCGTCTCACCCTTACCTTCACCTCCTGTAGCTAAAGAGGGTAAACTAACTGTTCATTTCCTGGATGTAGGGCAGGGTGACGCTATTTTTCTCCGTTTTCCCGGGGGAGAAACCCTCCTGGTGGACGGTGGGCCGGGTGATAGTGGTGAGGCAGTTGTGGCTTACCTGAAAAAGGCCGGAGTAACCAAACTCACTTACCTTGTGGCCACCCATCCCCATGAAGACCATATCGGGGGACTTAAGGATGTGCTGGAGGCATTTCCTGTAGAAACTGCCTATCTACCCAGGGTAGCCCATACTTCTGTAACCTACACCCGGTTTCTCTCTGCTTTGGAGAAAAATAAAGTAAAGGTGAGAGAAGCCAAAGCGGGAGTAAGTATGGACCTGAAGCAGGGGGTCCAGGCCCAGTTCCTGGCGCCTGTCAAAGATAATTATGCAGATCTCAATAATTACAGTGCTGTTTTACGTGTAACCTATGGGCAGGTATCCTTTCTTTTAACGGGTGATGCGGAGAAAGAATCCGAAGCCCATATGCTGGCTAATGGTGCAAGGTTGGAGGCTGCTGTTCTCAAGTTAGGGCACCACGGCAGCAGTTCCTCCACCAGTCCGGAGTTTCTCCGCAAGGTGAAGCCTAACTATGCCATAATCTCGGCGGCCAAAGAAAATGATTACGGGCATCCCCACAAAGAAACCCTGGCCCTTCTGGCCAGGGAAAAGATTCAAACCTTTTGGACGGCTTTGGCCGGTACTATTGTCATGGAGACGGATGGGCAGAACCTGGCCGTGAATAAAGAAGCCATGAATTTGAATAAATACCTACCTCCATCAAAGCCGGGTGATGAACTGGATAAGTTGTGGGTGGACAGCCGGGGACAGGGCCTCATCAAGGGTAATGTTGGCAACAATGGTAAGGTTTACCACTTGCCCGGCGGGGAATACTACAGCCAGGTTAAAGCCGAAGCCTGGTTCAAGACGGAGAGGGAAGCCCAGCAGGCCGGATTCAGGAAAGCTCAGCGGTAGGTGAGGGAAATGTATGCTGTGATCGATAAGATTGAAAAGAATATAGCAGTCTTAATCTGGGATGATGAAAGAAAAGAAAGTTATTCATTAAATGATTTGCCTCCTGACATCCGGGAAGGGGACTGCCTGGCAGGTCCTCCCTGGAAGTTGGACAGGGAAGAGACGGAAAAACGCAGGAGAATAAATGAGGAGAGGTTGAATAAATTATTTGAAGAATAAAGACAACTACAGGAAATTACTTAAATATGTAGAAAAGACAACAGAAGGAGATGAAAAATAAAGACAAAATGAAGAAGAGCAAGGAGGCATAGCATGAAACAATGGGAATTAACTCCCGAACAACTAAAAAGCGCCTGTAATTGTGCTGCTTTTCCCTTCGAGACTACCGCAGAGGTACCGCCTCTGGAGGGAATAGTTGGCCAGGAACGGGCCGTCAAAGCCATGGAGTTTGGCCTAAAAATTAGAAAGCATGGCTACAATATCTTTATTTCTGGTTTTACGGGAACCGGTCGCAACAGCTATACCCAATCCCTGGTAAAGGAAGTGGCCATGCAGGAAGAGATTCCCTGGGACTGGTGCTATGTATATAATTTTGAAAAGCCTGACCAGCCTAAGGCGCTAACCCTGCCGCCCGGGCTGGGGGTTAAATTCCAAAATGACATGACTCAACTGGTTAACCAGGTAAAATTGAACATCCCCAAAGCCCTGGCTTCGGAGGAATATGGGAAAAGAAAAACCATGCTATACCAGAGCCTGCAGGACCGGCAGGCAGAGATTTGGAACTCCCTGGATGAGGCCGCGAAAAAATTGGGTTTTGCTTTAAAGAATACGGAAAAAGGAATATTAACCATTCCCCTCAATGCCGAGGGGAAACAAATGGATGAAGAAGAGTATAAACAGCTTTCCAGAGAAGCCATCAAGGAAATTGAGGAAAAATCCAAAGCCATTAATTTTCTGGTTTTAGATGCCTTCAAAAAAATCAGGGATCTGGAAAAGGAAATCCATGAGCAGGTGGAAAGGCTGGAAAGCCAGCTGGTGATTGCCGCTATCGGGCACCTGTTCGAAAACCTGAAGGAAGAATACAGCGACTTTCCTCCTGTGGGAGATTTTCTCGAAGAAGTAAAGAAGGATATTTTAAAAACAGTAGTTATGCAGTTTCAGGATAATTTTCCCAATCCCATAACCTAAGTTCCAAAGAATGTGGCCAGAATTTATCAATAAGCCTTGAAAAACGCTGGGTTGCCGTGTCAAAATAGACTTGGATCAACTGCTCGCAACAGCGGATCCGACAACCGGCGTTGAAGAAGTACCTTATCACTTCGCAGAGGGAGGGGGCTTGTTCGGCGCCTTCTTTATTGCACTCCCAAGAGGCATAACAAAGAAGGGTCTTCGCTGTAAACAAGAGCTCCACATGTGCGAAATGAGCTGTTTCAGACTGAGCATAGCAAGATGTTAAACCAAGATTCTGTTTAGCGGTGCGGTAAAAAACTTCTATTCTCCATCGTTTAACATAGGCAGTTGCAGCTTCTTCCGGCGTATCTACGCGATTGCTTATCAGGAGATACGCATCCTTGAAGGTTGCTGGGCATTCTTCCTCCGGAAGAACTATGCTGCCCTCGACAGCCTGCTTCTCATAAGTGGCTGCAATGGCAGCTATGGGTAAAAAACGTTGTCTAGTAATGGGTTTTCCCTTGCGTGTTAAGGTCTCATAGGGCATTTTGATGTAAATGTCCGGAATACTGAGAACCGATTCTTTGCCAAGGACCCGAAGCTGGGAATAAACTTCTCGCAGCAGTTGCTTCGGATTAAGTTTAATGTAGCGTTCCTTTCCTAGTACCGGGTCGTAGATTTTCCTGAATAGCGCTGTGTTACGTTTGGCTTTGGTAACCCAGTCAAAATTTTGACCCATCAGCCAGTTCAGGAACTTTTTACACAAAAACCAGCGATCCATGGCTACCCATAGTCTGGCCTTGTTCAGCTGACGAGCCTCTGCGAGCATCTGTTTAGCAAGATCAAGCTTGCTTTGTTTTTCATTCTCCTGACCGGTTTTAACCCAAAAGCGCCATAACATGGGATATTCAAGACCATTCTTTAAGATAGCCAGGGTCGACACAAGATTAATACACCATACATGGCGCTTATCCGAACTGTCAAAGAGCCAACAGAGAAAGGGGATTTTTTTACCGTGAGGATGCTCAATTTTGGTATCGTCTAAGGCAATGATATCGCCGTCGGTCAGCCTGCTATCCGTATTTTCTTGTAACCTGGCAAATCTGCCCAAAGAGAACCGGAGCCACTGAAAGGGCTTGGAGAGAAACCGGCTGAAGGCACTTTGAGAGATGATTTGCCCGGAAAGCAGTTGTTGTAAAAATGGAGCTTCCGTTGAAAACTTAGCATTTTGATTTGCAGAACTTGAATGATTAACAAGGCCGCAGATGTAGGCAAAAGCCAGGAGCCACGCTGGAATTCCGGAGTGTTTGCGTATTCCGGACTGGGAAAACAGCAGAGACAGGTCAAATAAATCCCAAATTGTCTTGAGTACCGGGATTCCGGCACCTTGACCGTGATCCTTTTTTTCGAAAGTTGGTTTACACAGTTTCTTCATCAGCATCACCCATATCGCTAGAGTGATGGTAGAAAATACCATCCAAAGCGATTATGGGGGCTTTCCGAAAAAGTCAAGCCTTTTTTGTCGAAAATTAGGATCTTTTTTAAAATATTTTTTGAGTTATCATTTTCTATTTATTTCCACCAACTGCATAACTCCTGTTAAAAAATCTAAAGGAATTCAAAGGTAAGGAAGAAAAGTCACCCCTGGAGATGTTTGTTATTAAGGATGAACGGGCTAAGGATTTTACATTTAAGTATATGGTCAATGTCCTGGTGGATAACAGCAAAACCCGGGGAGCTCCTGTCATTGTAGAGAGCAACCCTACTTTCTATAACCTTATCGGCAGGGTGGAGTATGAAACCCAGCTGGGAGTTTTAACCACAGATTTTACGAAAATCAAGGCCGGGGCATTACACCGCGCCAACGGGGGATACCTGATTCTCCAGTGCAGTGATGTGTTAACCAACATCCTTACCTGGAATGCTTTAAAGAGAGCACTTAAAACGGAGAAAATCACCATTGAAAATATTGCTGAACATATCGGCACCATTGCTACTTCTTCCCTTAAGCCTGAACCTATCCCCCTGGATGTAAAAATCATCTTAATTGGCAGCTACCTGGAACACCAGATTCTCTACAATTATGATGAGGACTACCGTAAACTCTTTAAAATCCGTGCCGATTTTGATGTGGAAATGGAACGTACCCAGAGCCACATGTTTAAATTGGCCCAGTTTATCAGTGACCATTGCCAGAAAGAGAAACTCCGTCACTTTACGAAAATGGCAGTAGCCAGGATTGTAGAATATAGTTCCCGCCTGGCTGACAGCCAGGAAAAGCTCTCCACGCGTTTTAACGAACTGGTGGAAATAATTTATGAAGCCGACACCTGGGCTGAGCTGGCAGGTGCGGACCTGGTCACCGAGGAATATGTTGTGAAGGCTATCAAGGAAAAGATTTTCCGGGCCAACAAGTACGAGAGAAAGCTCCAGGAGATGATCGAAAAAGGTGTCATCCTCATTGACACCCAAGAAAAGGTAGTGGGGCAGGTAAACGGGCTGGCCGTTCTGGATCTGGGGGAGTATTCCTTTGGCAAGCCCTCGCGGATCACCGTCAATACCTATATGGGTCAGCGGGGCATTATCAATATCGAACGGGAAGCCAAAATGAGCGGGCGCATTCATGACAAAGGTGTGCTCATCTTGAGCGGGTACCTGGGAGAAAAGTTCGGACGGAAATGTCCCCTCTCCTTTTCTGCCAGCATCTGTTTTGAACAGCTCTATGACGGGGTGGACGGTGACAGCGCTTCCAGTACCGAATTATACGGGCTCCTCTCCAGTCTTTCCGGGATACCCATCAAACAGTACATCGCGGTTACAGGTTCTGTAAACCAGAAAGGACAGGTCCAGCCCATCGGCGGGGTTAATCAGAAAATTGAAGGTTTCTTCCAGGTCTGTAAGGCCAAGGGTTTAAACGGCAAACAGGGGGTGATGATTCCTTATCAGAACGTGGCTAACCTCATGCTTGATGACGAAGTGATTGAAGCGGTAAAAGACGGTAAGTTTCATATCTACGCCGTTAAGGCCATCGAAGAAGGTATTGAAATTTTGACCGGTGTCCCGGCGGGTACACCCGATGCAGAGGGTAACTATCCCGAGGGTACAGTATTCTACAAGGTGCAGAAACGTCTTGAGGAGATTTACAGGTGTCTGAAGAAGGAGGATAAGAAAGAGGGAAATATTATCTCGGAAGTAGATGCTGTGGAATAAAAAACGATAGGGAGTACGAATAGAAGGCCAAGAGTCTTCTATTTCTTTTGGGTCTCTATACACTTTGTGTGAGTCCTATTGTACATTCCCTAAAAATTATGTAATTTAGTGTAAGGGAGTTTTATGCATACAGAGAATAAACAGGACGATGCTGTAGGCCAAGGGGTATACAGGGTAGAGTTCTTATGAAATTATGGAGGTGACATTATAGGATATCACTATGATGTCGTTATTGCTCTTGTAATAAGGAGGATGTGCTTATGCGTGTTAAGATAGAAAGGATCCAACAAAACCTGGAGAACCTGGCCTGTTTCGGTAAATTGGAAGGGGGCGGCGTGAGCCGCCTCGCTTTTACCCGGGAGGACCAGGAAGCCAGAGTCTACCTAGAAAAGGCTCTGGAATCAGAGGGATTAACTGTCAAAGTGGACGCCTTTGGTAACATGCGGGCCAGAAGACAGGGAAAAGAAAATTTAGCGCCCGTCATGATAGGTTCCCACCTGGATAGTGTTCCCCAGGGCGGTCGTTTTGACGGGACCGTAGGAGTTGTCGCGGCATTAGAGGTAATACGTGTTTTGAATGAGCTAAAGGTAGAGACCAGAAGACCTGTAGAACTAATCAATTTCGCAGTTGAGGAATCAGGGCGTTTTGGTGTGGGTACATTGGGCAGTAAAGCTATGTGCGGTCATCTCTCTGTGGAAAAATTAAAAAGTTACAGGGATAATAGAGGAGTTTCCCTTTATGAGGCTTTAAAAAATTTTGGCTTAAATCCTGAAGCTCTGGATACTGTTCGTATCAATCCGGGAGAAATCTACGCCTTTATTGAGACGCACATTGAGCAGGGACGCGTCCTGGAAGCTGAAAATATTCCTATCGGTATTGTCACTGCTATTGCTGCACCCACCCGTCTTAAGGTGCTGGTGAAAGGGAGAGCGGACCATTCAGGAGCAACTCCCATGAGCCTGCGGGAAGATGCTTTAACGGCAGCCAGTGAGATTATTTTGGGTGTGGAGAAGATTGCTGCCAGTGAAGCCGGACCCCATACTGTGGGCACTGTTGGTTATGTGCGTGTTTCGCCGGGAGCTATGAACGTGATTCCAGGTTTGGTGGAAATGGGTATAGATTTACGGGATATAGAGAAAGACAGCAAGGACCTGGCAGTAACGAAGGTTCTGGCACTCCTGAAAAGAGTTTCTCAAAAACGTCATGTGGGTATTGAGTATGAGATTTTGGCAAACGAACCCCCAGTGGCGTTATCTCCCAAAATGGTCGGTTCTCTGGAGAAAGCAGCGCGTAGTCTGGGATATTCCTACAAACTTATGCCAAGCGGTGCGGGACATGATGCCATGTATATGGCCGAGTTAACTCAGGTGGGCATGATTTTTATTCCCAGTAAAGAGGGGATCAGTCATAACCCCGCTGAATACAGTTCATGGGAGGAAATAGCCCGGGGGGCTGAATTACTTTTGGAGACAGTGATCAATTTAGCCAATGAAACTAACCAGTGAGGTGAAGGGGCATGCTTAACTTCATTCAATAAAGGAGCATGCATGCTTGTGGCCCTGATGGACATACGGCCATCGGACTGGCCGTGGCCGAGATCCTGGTAAGTATGAAGGATGAACTTAAGGGAAAAGTTAAATTGATCTTCCAGCCCGCTGAAAAAGGGGTGCGAGGGGCCAAGGCCATGATGGTCAAGGGTGTCCTTTTATTGAGGCGGCAGAGGCTATGCATGATGTAGTGTTGTGGCCGTGGACCTTCTCACAAAAGAGTGAACAGTGCTAAATAATTGACATATTTCCCGCTCCCCCCTCGTAAAGATTACATAAGATAGAATCTTGCGGGAGTGGGGAGAAATGAGGTTAGTACCGAAATTTCCAATAGCTGTTTTCAATATCAAAAAGGTTCCCTGGAAATGGCTTTTGGTTTCATTATTAATCCTGGCCTTGGGATTAGGGGGATTTTATCTCTATGAGGAGGTTACCCAGCCCGATCCCCAGGAAGCTGTAAAACAGGGGCTGGTAAAGACCCTGGGGGCCAAAAGTTATCGTTATGAAGCCATTGCCAAACGTACCCTGGAAGGGAAAGAATCCGTGTTATCCCAGGTAGTGGGGGAAAAGAATCACCAGAGCGTTCATATCAAAGGGGAATTGCCCGTCATCAAAGCGGAAGTGGAAATCTACCAGATAGGTGACACCATGTACAGGAGAGATACTACTTCCAAAGGCTGGTTAAAAGTTCCGGCCAAGGGAAGGGTGGCTTTTGAACAGCTGATTGCCGAAATTAATCCTCTGGGCAGTTTTAATTTCAGCCAGATTATCGAGGTCAAATATGCCGGTAAAGAAAAAATAGGCGGCAAAACCTGCCGTGTCTATGAGGTCATGGCCCGGGGAGAAAATAAGTTCCTGGAACTGTACTGGCAGGATTTTAATTATAAATTGTGGATTGACAGGAACGAGGGCATTATCCGTAAGGCCGAGGTTTCCGCCGAGCATCGCAGCAACTCCCAGCATCTTCTCAATATCAGTATTTTACTATCGGATTTTAATGAGAACATAGAGATAAAAGAACCGAAAGTGGGCCAGTGAGGCCTGCTTTTTTCAACGTATAGGAAACACCCATGAAAATATTTCACAAAGTATAATGAAAATGCGCTGCAACTGTAAGATTTGTAGCATGTGTAATGACAGGCAGCTTAAACAGACCGCCCAAAAAAAACCCCCCGTACGTTCAGTACAAAAGCTTTATGCCCCCTGAACCTTTTCGTGAATTAGGAGAAGGGTTTACCCATGCTGCCGGGAATAAAAACGGGATTACGGCAGGTCTTTAATTGCCAACCCAATGACTGCTGCATTATCGCCAGAAAGAGCCAGATCAATAATCGTAATGGATAAAATACTTAATATTATATCCAAATTATATCAGCCTTCGAAATTATATATACCTCTTAATTAACTCATCGGTAATCTTGTATTTCTTAATTTTCCGGTACAATGTGGCAGATCCAACTGAAAGAGCTTTGGCAGCGTTCTTTTTACCGATAGCCGTGTTGCCGTATCTTTTTAAAGCCCTGACAATTAACTCCTTCTCCATTTCCTCCATAGTCGGTATATCTAAATAATTGGAGTCCCCAGCCGTATTTCCCCGGAAATCTACAAGAATATGGGATGGTATGCTGGAAATCTGAATGATACTGCTCTGTTCCATATTGATGGCATACTCGATGGCATTTTCCAGTTCACGCACATTCCCTGGCCAGTAATAATTCATAAGTTTTTGTTCAGCCTCGGCAGAAAAACCTGTTACGTTTTTACCCAGTAAAGTATTAAATTTTCTTCTGAAGTAATCCATAAGAATGGATATATCTTCCCTTCTGTTCCGTAGTGGAGGAATAAACAAGGGTATAACATTAAACCTGTAATACAGATCCTGCCTGAATTCTCCCCTCTGCACCATCTTTTCCAAATCCTTGTTTGTGGCAGTGATGATCCTTACATCTACAGGAATAGAAACAGTACCCCCCAGCCTCATAATTGCTTTTTCCTCCAATACTCTCAGCAACTTAACCTGAAGGTGGAGTGGCATATCCCCGACTTCGTCCAAAAAAAGAGTTCCGCCATTGGCAAGTTCAAAGCGTCCTGCCTTACCCCCCCGCCTTGCCCCGGTGAATGCGCCATCATCATAACCAAACAACTCGCTTTCCAACAATGACTCGGGTATGGCTCCGCAATTTAGAGCCACAAAGGGCCCATCAGCCCTGAAGCTGGCGGAATGAATGGCCCGGGCAAACAATTCCTTACCGGTTCCGCTTTCGCCCAGAATAAGAATGGTAGAATCACTTGCAGCAACCAATCTGGCCTTGTCCTTGATTTGTGTAATAGAAGTACCGCTTCCCTTAATATCGTCGAAGGTAATCTTTCTTTGCTTTTTAAGATAGTTACCAACCAGTTTCTTTACTTCGGACATATTTCTGATCACTAAAACGTTTCCTTTACCAGCCACGTTGTTTTTACCCAGAATCGGGGTCATAGAAGCCAAAAAATAGAGCTTGTTTCCTGCAATTTCCGCGTAGATTTCCTGGTTATTCAACACGCTTTGTGCCATAAGAGCGTAACTGACTACGGGATCTTTAAATATTTCTATCGCCTTTTTGTTGAGCAATTGTTCCCGTGGCACTCTCAACAGGGATTGGGCAGTATTATTAACCTGGGTGATTATACCGGACTCGTTGATGGCGATAATACCATCTGTGACGGAGTTAATAACAGTTTGAAATTCCGAAGCCAATAAGGATAATTGATCATTTAACTGCCTGGCATCTATAGCTGAACCGATAAGGTCCGAAATTTTGGCGCTGAAATCCACCAGTTTTTTCTCTTGCTTTAAGATAATATTTTTTTGTTCATTATTACAGGCTACAATGCCAAAAATCCCGATCACATCGCCCTGAACAATAATGGGAAGGGCAATTTCGGCTGCATCCGGACAGAGGGTGCGATGGGGACAAAGCTCACAGGCCTCGTGTTCCTTGGAATTCGGAATGATAAAGGTCTTTCCTGTAACCAGGACCTGATGACTAATGGAATTTTTTTCAAATACGCTACCAACCCTCTCTTCATAAACTCCTGTACCCGCTACAATGGAGAGCTGGTCATCGATAATGACCACTTCTACCTCCAGGGTGGCAGCAATAACTTTTGCAGCCTGCTGTACAAATTCCTTGATCATTCCCAGCTTCGTCATAATCTTACCCTCTTTTCATTATGCGTGTAGTCTATGCTTTTAGAAAACAGGTTACGCTGTTTAGAGGGGGTGATATCCCCCTCAAGGCCTTATTGTTATTTATTATACGTTAAACTACGATCTCCTTCTTCCTGAATGGCAGAAACTATCAGTTCGGGATTGCTCCTCTTGATCCCCGTGACTGACAATATCCCATTCATATACCAAATAATGCACCTGTGAGCGGGATTCATAATAATCTCACCCGCGGGAAGAGTCGGTACTACCCCTGATTTCACCTCGCCACTCCTCTTATCCTGTAATACTCTGGGACGATGCTTGTAACTGCCAAAATGCCAAGCGGGAATTAATGAACACCTCGTGCTGCGGATCCGCCTTTTATGTCAATAGTAACTATAAAGGGACTGACCATTTTTTTGGTCAATCCCTTATCTATCTTGCAGGTAAAAGTACCATTAAGAAACAGAATAAATCCTATGGTTAAAACGGCCAGCAAAAGAGTAAAGCAAGTGTATGCGATATTCTTAATTTTATATAACCAAGACTTCTCTTGCGTGTTATCTTTTATGAAGCAGTGTTGGATGACTCGGGAATCGTTCCTCTTTTAATGAATGTTTTAAAGAACACAGCTGCCATAACGAAAAGGCCGATGTAACCAAAGAAGGGATATAAAGTACCAACCAGTTTGGCGAAGGGGAACAAACCCACAACAAAACCAGCGATAGCAGTTCCAATTGTCATTCTTTTAAACTGGCTTGTCCCTTCCTTGGTAAAACGTGCGGCAAACGTATAGAGTAAAGGTACAGCTGTCGAGTAGATTTCACCAATCAAAACGAGAGAGAAGATAGCACCTATTACGGGGATAACCTTATCAGCCATATAAAGAACGGGTATATCTTTATTGTATACTTCGGTAATGATTGAGAGCATACCGAGGTTGAGAATCATAGCGGCTCCACCTAAAGCAACACCACCAAGAATGGCGCCTTTTCGAGCTTCACCAATAACAGGCGCACTTTGGCCAATGGCAACCATGAGCGGAATAGCACACATAATGTTATATGAAACGTAAATGAAAGGCGATAGCCACCAGTTTGGAGCTGCCTTAGCAACAGAAACTGTTTGTAATGCAGCTGTAACATTGGCAAAACCGCCAGGATTGTTAATAAATGTTGCTAAACCAATAATTAAAGAAATAATGATAGTAACGGGGGCAATAGCACTAATAGCATTAACCAGTGCATTCAAGCCTAATAAAACAGTAATTATAGATGCTATAGTAATAATAGCGCGACCAACGTATGGGTTAATTCCATAGTACTGCGTTAAGGCTGCACCGCCGCCGGAAATCATAATAGCAAAAATACCGAAAATAAAGAATGTCGTAACCCACTCGAAAAAAGTGCCAAGGTGATTCCCACAAAAATAGCGAAGCACCGGGCCGTGGGTATTACAATTTAAACGATGGCCCATATTCACGAAAACTACACCGAAAAAGGCAAACAACACGATTACAATTGCAAAACTACCTAAACTTAAATAACCAAAAGTAGTGAAGAACTGCATTACTTCCTGGCCAGATGCAAAACCGGCGCCGATAATAAGTGCGATGTAAGCGCCTGCGTAACGGATAATGTTTAGTAAGCTACTGGACTTGCCCTCTGTCATTCTATTTCCCCCTTTTAATTAATAGTGTATAGTTTACCCCGTGATACATTAGCCTTTCTTTACTTTTTTCTTACTTTGCAGCCTCCCTTTCCCCCCTTTCAATAAAAGCAACTGCATATATTAATCCTAAATATAAATCCTTTTATTAAACCTATACTGGGGGATAGTTGTCGAAAGATTATAGTCTTTCAACAACTATCCGAACCTTTTCAATAGCAAACTTTATCAATAAGCTTTTGGTATTCTGCTATCAGGGCTTTGGTAACAGGTCCAACTTTACCGTCTCCTACGGGTTTCCCATCCAATACGGTATTGGGCATAACCGCAGTGGCGTTGGTAATAAAAATCTCATCGGCATTTCTAAAGAAATCCGGTGTCTGGAATTCCTCCACTAATTTATATCCGAGATTTTTAGCCAGATCGATGATAACACCGCGGGTAATACCGGGCAGAATATACTTGCCGTTGGGAGCAGTGTAAATAACCCCGTTTTTAACTGCAAAGCAGTTGCTAAGACTACACTCGGTTACAAACGAACCGTTATTCATTTCACGTACAAAGAGAACCTCATAGGCATCTGCTTCAGCAGCAGCATTTTTACCCCTCACACTTCCTAACAGGTTAAGAGTTTTGATATGGCACATAAGATGACGCTCGTCAGGATAAAAAATAGTCTTGACTCCTTTGGTAAAAAATTCTTCGGGATAGGGGTTGAGAGGGAATGCCATACCGGATATGAGAGGTTTAACATCCTTGCCGATTATGTGGCTTCGTGGAGACTGCCAGCCCCGAGTCCACTGCAGATAGATAATGCCAAAATCTATACCGGACTCTTGGAGCATTTTGTCTGTAAATTCCTCTACTTCCCTACGTGTATAACAAGGTTTGATTCCGATGAGATTACAGCTTCTTTCTAATCTGTCCAGGTGCTCTTTCCGTAAAAAATGTTTACCGTTAATTGCTACCCAGGCATCATACACGCCGTCACCAAATTGGTAGCCGCGGTCTTCAATACGTATTACCGGTTCATCAACCTCAATAATTTTTCCATCAAACAAACCAACAGCCCTCATATTGAACCTCCTTTTTTTATTCGCCAACCATCTTAATCTACTACTACGTAATTATCTGTTACGGATAGTTATATGGCTTGCTCCAGCGGTGTATAGGACAGGTTATGGGTCTCAGCCACAGCCTTGTAGGTAATCTGGCCGTTAACCACGTTAAGACCCTTAGCCAGGCTGGCATTTTTCAGAACAGCCTGTTTCCAGCCCTTGTTGGCAATTTCCGCTGCATAGGGAATTACTAGGTATGGAAAAATGGAGTCTTGGAACGCGCGCTGTTACCATACAAACCACTTCATAATTGATGGTTCCCAATAATTCTGCTATCTCATCGACAGAGATAGAACTATCCTGGTCCCATCCAATCAAAGTAACAGTATCCCCTTGCTTCACACCGCCCTTGAGATGTGTAGCGTCCAACATCAGTTGATCCATACAAATACGGCCTACGACTGGCGCCTTCTCCCCTTTACACAGGACCTGTGCCTTTCCTGATAGCAGCCGACTGTAACCATCTGCATATCCCAGGGGCAAAGTAGCAATTACTGAAGGCTCCCGGGTAACAAACTTGCCACCATAACTGATAGAACAACCTGGTGGCACCTGTTTAACATGGGACACCCTAGCCCGTAAGGCCATAGCCTGGCGTAATTCTACTTTCGACATATCCACTTCGTCTGAAGGTTTTAGCCCGTAAAGTATGATACCAGGCCGCACCAAATCCAAATGTGCCTGGGGATAATCAATAATTGCTGCGCTGTTTGCGGCATGTTTTATTTTGAATCTAAAGCCAGTACTTTTTTCCAGGTTGGTTACAAAGTCCAGGTAGATTTCCAACTGTTTACGAGTATAGGATTTATCATTTTCATCAGCCTTGGCAAAATGGGTAAAAATACCTTCCACATCAAGGCCCGGTAATTTTAAAATTTCTCCCACCTGTTGTAAACCCGGTTGATCCGCCTGGAATCCAATACGACCCATTCCAGTATCAAGCTTGATATGTACGGTTGCCTTCTGATTTTTTTCTAACGCTAACTGTGATAAGGCCTGGGCTTCTTTCAGAGAAAATAGGGTCAAGGTAATCTGGTGTTTAAGTGCTCTGGCATAATCATCCACTGGCGTCCAACCCAAGATAAGGATTGGCTTATCAATTCCGGCCTTTCTCAACTGAACAGCTTCATTCATGAGGGCTACACCAAATTTGTCTACGCCAGCGCTACTCAAAGACCTCGCTACCTCTATCGCCCCGTGTCCGTAAGCGTTAGCCTTTACAATGGCCATCACTTGCACATGGGGGTCAATTATACGTCTTACTTCTCGATAATTGTGAATGATGTTTTTCAAGTTGATTTCTGCCCATACGGGGCGGTTTTTTTCCATTATATCCACTCAGTTTATCACCTCTTTTCTTTTGGAGTCCGGGGAATACTCTTGTTTAACAGTGACTGTCTGTTTATATTTTCATGCTATGACCTGTTAGATAACAGCCGCGCTCCCTGTACTTTGCAATAATCATGCCAAAATTTAATCGGATATAATAAGAAAATGCCCTGGCTTTCAAACTAGAGCATTCGTCTATTATCACTTGCTTGAATCAATTGCTCCAAATACCCTCAATATTTATCATTATGATAATATCCATGGCTTGTTTATTCTCGTGCAAGCCAGATATTCCGCGACCTTTATCAATTTGAAATAATTTATCATTATGATTTGGACCATATCTACCCGGCGGAGATGATCCCCCCGTTAACCACGGTAGCCGATATTGGGTCCGCCCATGGGCGCGCCAATCCCGTGCAGATATCGGGCATTCCCAACATATATTATTATAAATCATTATTTCCTCTATTGCGTCCGGAACTTTCAATCTCTTATCAGGACTTGAAAATGTACGCTATCCTGTGAACCAATTTCTGAAGAGCCCGATGGGAGAAATCTGCACGCTTGGTTCTGTAGGGGTTTAGGCCACCAATTGGGTGACCATTCTACCCGGAGGGAGCTTAACGCTCCCCTACTTTATTTAAAATTAGCTCTTGTCTGAATAATCGTATAGTGGTAACATAAAAACCGGGTAAACTAGAAAAATGACATTAGTATACTTGTCTATTAATTATAAGGAATTACGTACATAGCACAGCAAAAGGAGTGGAGCAGATGGAGAAGAGGAAAAAGATTGCGGCCGTTATCGTGGTTTTACTGTTGGCAGGGGCTGCCTACTGGCTTTACAGGGAGTATTTCCCCTCCAAAAGCAGTGTGATTGAGGCTACAGGCACCATTGAAGCTACCAGTGTGCAATTAAGCGCCAAATCGCCCGGTACCATTAAAACTTTATCCATAAAAGCGGGGGATCAGGTGAAAAAAGGGCAGCTGGTGGGTGAAATATCCAGGAATGACCTCTTAGCCCAGCGCGAGAGGGATGAACTGACGGTCTTAAAAGCAGAAGCAGCTCTGGCCGATCTTCTTTCGGGAGCCAGGGAGCAGGAAATCAAGGAAGCGGAAGCTGCTGCCAATACGGCCAGAGTTAATTTTAACCGTGCTACCGATGACTTTAAGCGGGCTGAGGCCCTCTTCCAGGCTTCCGCTATTCCCCAGGTTGACTATGAAAAGGCCCAGGCCGCTGTCGAAATAAGTAAAAACCAGTTGCAGGCTGCTGAGGCCAGGCTCAGCATGCTGCGTTCCGGGAGCCGGCCAGATTTGATCAACGCTGCCCGGGCTGAGGTGGAACGGAGTAAGGCAGTATTAAAAGCGACAGAAGCCATGTTGGAAGATTTAATGATTGTATCTCCTATTGATGGCGTGGTTCTCACGAAAAATTACCAGGAAGGGGAATTTGTCCAGGCGGGAGCCTCTCTGGCCACGGTGGTGAACATGGAGGACCTCTGGATCAAAGTGTACATTCCTACCGACGATTTACCCCATATCTACCTGGGGCAAAGAGTCAGGTTCACCATTAGCGGGGTTTTCCAGGTCTTTGAGGGGGTAGTGGAAGAAATTGCCACCCGCGGCGAGTATACACCCAAAACCATTCAGACCAAGAAAGAGCGTACTAACGTGGTCTTTGGCGTCAAGATCAGGATAAAGAGCCAGGGAGGTATCCTCAAGCCCGGTATTCCGGCGGATGTGGTCTTTGACAGGAGATGAGCGGGATGATCAAAGTAGCAGGATTGAGCAAGTCTTTCGGCAGTATTACTGCTGTCCGCAATGTTGATCTTCATGTGGAAAAACGGGAAATCTTTGGCCTGGTAGGGCCTGACGGCGCTGGAAAAACTACCCTCATGCGCATGATCTGCGGGCTCATTACCCCAGACCGGGGCGAGATTACCCTGTTTGGTAAATCACTGGCCCATATTGAGAAACTTAAAGAAAACCTGGGCTACATGCCCCAGCGTTTCAGTCTCTACGGCGACCTGACTGTCATGGAAAACATCTATTTTTTTGGCGCCATGTACAATCTTGACCGTAAAATAATCACCCAAAGAGCTGACGAAATACTGGAGCTCACCAGTTTAATACAGTTTAAGGACCGTTTGGCCGATAAGTTATCGGGGGGGATGAAACAAAAACTGGCCCTGACCTGTGCCCTGGTGACAAGGCCCGACCTTTTGATCCTTGATGAACCCACCTATGGTGTGGATCCCGAGTCCCGCAAAGAATTCTGGAAAATCCTATACCGTTTGAACAGGGAAGGGAAGACAATTTTAGTTTCCACCCCTTATATGGATGAAGCGGAACTCTGTACGAAGATCGCTTTCATCGACCGGGGGCGTATTGTAGACACAGATTCACCGGCCAAGATGAAAGAAAAATTCCCTTATCGTATTTTGGAACTGCGTGGTGCCCTGTCTGATCCGTCCATCATTAAAGATGTTCCCGGCGTATTGGATACCTATTTTTACGGTGATAAGTTTCACCTGGTAATAGACAATTTCCATGGCTGCCAGGAGAGAGTCGTTGAGGGCCTGGGGGAAACTGGAGTGAGTATAGAAAGTATTAAAGAAATCCCACCTTCCATGGAGGATGTCTTCGTCTCCCTGGCTCAGAAAGAGGAGGTGGTCTAGTTGGAGTATGTGGTAGAAACTCATAACCTTACCAAAGCTTTTGGCAGTTTTATTGCCGTCGATAAGCTCAACATCCGGATCAAGCGGGGAGAAATCTACGGTTTCTTGGGACCCAACGGGGCAGGCAAATCTACCACCATTCGCATGCTGTGCGGCATCCTGGAGCCTACTTCCGGTTACGGTACGGTCCTGGGATATGATCTGGTCAAAGATACGGAGAAAATCAAAAGCAAGATCGGGTATATGTCCCAAAAGTTTAGTCTTTATGATGACCTCACTGTTTTGGAGAACTTGCAGTTCTACGCCGGTATATACAATGTCCCTTTGGGGGAAAGAAAAACCCGTATCGCTGAGATGATAGAGATGGCCCATTTAGCGGGCAGAGAAAAAGAACTGGCGGCTAACTTGAGCGGAGGCTGGAAACAAAGACTGGCTCTAGGCTGTGCCATTATTGCCCGGCCGTCTATTATTTTTCTGGACGAACCCACCAGTGGGGTCAGTCCCACCAGTCGGAGGCATTTTTTTAACATCATCCAGAGTTTAGCCCGGGAGGGTGTAACCATCATGGTTACTACCCATTTTATGGATGAAGCCGAACGTTGTAACAAGATCGCTTTTATTTCCGCGGGACAGCTGATGGCTATGGATACGCCCGATAATTTGAAAGAAAGCACAATCGATGGTTTACTGGTGGAACTGTCTGTACCTGACGCCATGGAAAAGATGAGCAGTATTGAACAGCTCCCCTTTGTTAAAGAATGTACTATCCATGGGTCACTTCTTCATGTCCTCTTAGAAAGTGAAGGCGGTATGGCCGATCTGCAAAACTTTACCGGGGTGGAACCTAAACCAATTAAGCCATCTCTGGAAGATGTTTTCCTTGCTTTAGCCAAAAGACAGAGAGCAGGTGAGAAGAATGCATAGAATTTTTTCCGTATTATATAAAGAATTTCTGCAGATGCGCCGGGACAGGATGACCTTAGCCTTGGTTTTTATGCTGCCCATGGTGCAGCTTTTGCTGTTCGGGTTTGCCATTCAGACTGAGGTCAAGCATATTCCTACCGTAGTCTTTGACCAGTCCCTTTCTTACGAAAGCCGGGAACTTCTGGACTCCTTCAGCGCCTCCGGTTATTTTGACATGACGTATGTGGTAAACAGCTATGCCGATGTGAACAGGATGATTGACAGCGGCAAAGCCAAAGTGGGCATCATCTTTCCTCCTGATTTTGCTACCAGTGTGAACAGGGGTGTACCGGCTCCTGTCCAGGTCCTGGTGGATGCCAGCGATAATATGGTGGCTAACCAGGCCATTGCCATCGCCAATGCCATTGGCCTCATTAAATCCCAGGAGGTCGTGGCCCAGAAGTTCCATCTCTCCGCTCCTCCCTATGATGTAAGGGTCCGTCCCTGGTATAACCCTGATGGGATTACAGCTTACTATATGGTACCGGCGATTTTAGGGATTGTAGTTACCATGACTATGGTGATTATGACTTCCATGGGTATCGTCAGGGAACGGGAACGGGGAACCCTGGAACAGCTTATGGTTACACCCATAAAATCCCATGAGCTGATGATTGGAAAAATTTTACCTTATATCGTCCTGGGGTATATCCAGATAACGATAGCTCTCCTGGTAGGTGTTATTGTTTTTCATGTTCCCATTAAGGGGAGCCTCCTGGAACTGTATCTTTTAACCCTTTTTTTCATTACGGCTTCTTTGGGATTGGGTATACTTATCTCCAATATTGCTAAAACGCAAATGCAGGCTATGCAGATGGCGTACTTCGTTTTCTTGCCCAGCATCCTTTTGTCAGGTTTTATGTTCCCCCGGGATGCTATGCCCCGGCTCATTTATTACATTAGCAACGTCATACCCCTTACTTATTATCTGGATATTATCCGGGGAATTGTTTTAAAGGGTATCGGTTTTTCTTATCTTGCAGGTCAGGTATTATTCCTCCTGGTATTCTCTCTGGTCTTTTTAACGCTAAGTACTCTCAAGTTTAAGAAGAAAATCGCCTAGAGTAATCCCTGTATGGCGGGTGAGGAGGTATGATATGCCTGATACGGAACAAAAGAAAGGGTCTCCTATTCGTGAACGCATCATTGCTGCCTTTATAGAACTGTCCAAATCCAAAGGCTTTTACAGGGTTACCATGGATGAATTGTCAGCCCAGGCGGGGGTCAGTAAAAGAACGATTTACAGGTACTTCACCAGTAAAGAGGAGGTTATTGAAGCCGTCATAGACAGTATTATCCAAAGAGTAGCCCGGGAAATGGACCGGGTGATGGCGGAAGCTCATACTCCGGCTGAACTCATTGCCCAGGCCTTACAAAACCTTTATCTTCATGGTCATGACCTTGTTTTCAATCCTCTTATTATGGAGGACTTGCGCTCCCGCTACCCCCATTTCTGGAAAAAAATCGATAGTTACAGGATGGAAAAAGCACAGAACTTGATTAAGGCTATTCTTAGTAAAAGCGATAAAGATTTAACGAGGGAGATTGACCCGCGGATCATGAGTACCGCATTCCTGGCAGCAATACAGGCCGTTGTCAATCCGGAATTTACCCTCAAAAACGGTTTAACTTTACAGGATGCGTTAAACCAGGTGGTTGATTTGTTCACCTGTGGATTTATTAGACAATATCCCGGGAGTTAAAAAGCTTAAAGCAAAAGGCTGCCCTCCTTAAACTTAAGGGCAGCTTTATTCTAAACTTAAAGGAACCACCCTTTAGACAGGTGGTTCCTTTGAGTATTGCATTTATGCCAACACACCGAAGAGGATGTAACTTACCAAAAGGGCCAGAAGCGTATTAAATACGGTAGCAATCAAGAATACATAAGTAGGCTTGCCGCCGAGATGTTTAAAGTCGACAAAGGTCAGTTCCAGACCGATGCAGACGAAGGCCAGGTTAAAGGCCCACTGCTGCAAGTTCTTGATAGCGGTTAGGTCGCCTTTATCAAAAAATCCCATACTGGCGACAATGGAGGTGAAGATGAAGCCCAGAACGAATTTGGGGAAACGCTCCCAGATCACGGAAGCACTGGGTTTTTGCCCGCCCTTTTCTACCACTGTGGTGAAATAGAAGGCCAGGGCAAAGGCAACAAAACCAATGAGCGCGTTCTGGGTCATCTTAATAACGGCTGCAATCTTAGCTGTGGCTTCGCCATGGATGGTGCCGGCACCCACTACCGCGGCCGAGGTGTCGATGTTACCCCCGAACCAGGCTCCGGCAACCTCTGGCGCAAGACCCAGTACGTTAGCCAACCATGGCATTAAGACCATTAAGGGCAGGGCGGTAAAAATAACCAGAGCTGTTACATAAGCGAGTTCTTCTTTCTTAGCCAGTACCGAACCTGCGGCTGCAATAGCTGCGGAAACACCGCAGATAGAGATAGCCGTAGCCATAACGGCTTTCATACTTTCGGAGATTCCAAACCTGTCACAGAGCCACCAAGTGAAGAAGAAAACACAGGTAATCATGATGAGACCCTGAATGATACCTTTGCTGCCAATGCTGACAATAACACCCAGGTTAACGCTTGCACCCATCAGTACAAGGCCTGTCTTTAAAAAGAGTTCTGTTCGAATGGCGGGTTTAATCATTTCTTTGGTGCCGGTAGATGTTACAACGGCGTTGGCGATAAGACCCAGGAGAGCAGCCCAGAGGGGGTATTCCAGGGCTTTAGAGAAATCCTTCCCTACAATCTTGGCTGAGTTATGACTGAGCCAGTTGGTGGTATAAGCAAGTAGCGCGATGACAATAAGACCGATAATAATACCCGCATAATTGGGAGAGGCTTTTTGTTGAGGTGCTTTTTCCGCCTGCATGTTCATGGTTTTTTACTCCTTTCTTCTTAAGATTAGGGATGACCTACCAGGGGACTTTGGCGATCACTTTAGCTGCAACTAAGAAGCAGAGACCTAAACCAATAATCACAGCCAACCAATCCTCGTGAATCTTCACAGTGATCCCTCCTTAGCATAAGAAGATTTATGAGATTGTACCCACAAGCACAAGATAACCAAAATTCCCCCCTTTCTTGAGTTAATACGATAAATGTTTGATACGAAGCAAGGGAAAAACAGAATATTCGAGCTTAGGGACTATTCAATCAATTTAAAATACAATACGACAAGAAAAATTTATGGTATTGTTAAAAAATATTTCTCGTTTTCTTGGTAAATACCTCCATATATTTTTATAAATTCTCTTAATGATATATCAAAAAAATATTAATCAAAAAACGAGAGACAGGAAAAACGTTTTTTTTATTCCGTTCAAAATTTCAGGTAATATATTATACGCTCTTAAGTACAATAAAATGCGTGTCCCTTCCCTAAGTGCCGATTATTGACACTAATTACCCCCGTTGGTATAATTTAAGCGAAATTATGACACCATATGGCCTGGCAGAGGCTTATTTTTTTTTTGATTAATGAAAGGGGACACACCCGCTGAAGCGTGGGTCATTCTTTGGGGACGGGAATGTCCCCATGGGTATTGGACACACCTGCTGAAGTCCGGGTTATCCTTGTGTGATAGGAATGTCCCCAATTGTAAGTATTATATTGAGATATTTTACGGAAGGGAATGTGGTCAATGGAGGAAAATATCTTGAAAATTCTCTTTAAGGAAGAGGAAATCCAAAAAAGGGTTAAGGAATTAGGACAGCAGATTACCGGTGATTATAAGGATAAAGACCTCTTTGTGATTGGTATTTTAAAAGGTGCTGTGGTTTTTTTGTCGGACCTTATCCGGGAAATTAAGGTTCCCCTGCAAATGGACTTCATGGCTGTTTCCAGCTACGGTACCTCTACCCATACTTCAGGGGTAGTGCGTTTTCTTAAGGACCTTGAACTGGATATCGCAGGCAAAGATGTACTGGTAGTTGAGGATATTGTAGATACCGGTTTAACCTTGACCTATCTCAAAGAAAACCTTTTGGCCAGGGGACCCCGCAGTCTAAAAATTTGTACTTTCCTGGACAAGCCCAGTCGCAGGAAGATCGCTATTACTCCGGATTACAACGGGTATGAAATACCGGATGAGTTTGTTGTAGGCTACGGGCTTGATTATAATGAACAATACCGTCACCTTCCCTACATTGGGGTTATAAACCCGAAGCCTACTTATAAGTAGTGTGGAGAAAGAAGGAAATGTACGATGATACAAGATGAATTGATATTAGTGCTGGATTTTGGCGGTCAATACAACCAGCTCATTGCCCGCCGGGTAAGGGAATTGAATGTGTATTCGGAAATGGTACCTTACAACACTCCGCTGGAGGAAATCAAGGCCAAAAAGCCTAAAGGTATCATTTTTTCCGGTGGACCGGCCAGTGTTTATGCCGCCAATGCCCCTAAAGTGGATAAGGAAATTTTCGAGTTAGGTATACCTATTCTGGGAATATGTTACGGTATGCAGTTAATTGCTCATCTCTTGGGCGGTGAGGTCAAGCGGGCAGAGAAGAGAGAGTATGGTAAAGCCATGGTGGAAGTCAGACAAGAGAATCTTCTCTTTAAAGGTTTAGCCCAGACGCAGCAGTGCTGGATGAGCCATGGAGATTTTATTTCCGGGGTACCGGAGGGATTTGTGGCCTGTGCCTATACAGAAGACACACCCTATGCCGCCTTTGCCCACCAGGAAAAGAAATTGTACGGCGTACAGTTTCATCCGGAAGTAAAGCATACCCATTATGGCATGGAAATACTTAAAAATTTTGTTTTTAATATTTGCCAGTGTCACGGACAATGGTCCATGGGTTCGTTCATTGATGAACAGGTCGAGCGCATTCGCCGTCAAGTGGGGGATAAGAAAGTACTGTGCGCCTTAAGCGGTGGTGTCGATTCGTCGGTAGCTGCCGTGCTGGTTCACAAAGCCATTGGTGACCGGCTTACCTGTGTGTATGTAGACCACGGTTTTATGCGCAAGGGTGAATCAGAACAGGTTAAGGCTACGTTTTCCGGAAAGTTTCATATGAACTTGGTTTTCGTGAATGCCCGGGATAGGTTCCTGTCTAAAATCGCAGGCATCAGTGATCCGGAAACAAAACGCAAAATCATTGGTAATGAGTTTATTCGAACTTTTGAGGATGAAGCTAAGAAACTGGGAAAAATGGATTTCCTTGTCCAGGGTACCCTTTATTCCGATGTTATTGAAAGCGGGACAGGGACCGCCGCCACTATCAAATCCCACCACAATGTGGGGGGCCTCCCTGAGGATATGGAATTCCAATTAATAGAACCTTTACGCCTTCTCTTTAAAGATGAGGTTCGGAAAGTAGGCCGTGAACTGGGACTCCCGGAAGAAATAGTGACCCGGCAGCCTTTCCCCGGCCCGGGCCTGGCTATCCGCATTATTGGCGAAATAACTGAGGAGAAACTCAATATCCTGCGGGAAGCTGATGCCATTGTGCTGGATGAGATTAGAAAAGCCGGACTTTATGAGTTTATCTGGCAGTCTTTTGCTGTTTTGCCCAGCATTAAGAGTGTCGGAGTAATGGGAGACGAACGGACATATGCTTATCCCATTGTTTTACGGGCCGTGACCAGCGATGATGCCATGACGGCGGACTGGGCCCGGCTGCCCTACGAGCTCCTGGAGAAAATATCGAACCGAATAGTCAATGAGGTGCCCCAGGTCAACCGGGTGGTATATGATATTACCTCCAAGCCTCCGGCTACTATTGAGTGGGAATAGATGAATGGGAATAGAAAAAAAGTGATGGCCTTAGGCCATCACTTTTTAAATTTGAAAAAAGACAAATCATGCCGTATAATAGTTAACAAATGACAAGACAGCTGTCATAACAAAGAAAGAGGAAAGAATATATGGAAAAGAAGCACTTAATAGAAGAGATTAACAAATTAAAGGATAAAAGAAAAGCTATCATCTTAGCCCATTTATATCAAGTCGATGAGGTGCAGGAGATTGCAGATTATTCAGGGGATTCTCTGGAGTTAAGTAAAAAGGCCGCGGAGACAGAGGCTCAAATCATTGTTTTTTGCGGTGTTAAATTTATGGCTGAAACAGCCAAAATCCTGTCTCCCGCTAAAACTGTCTTATTACCTGCTTTAGATGCCGGCTGTCCAATGGCTGAGATGGTGGAAAGAGAAGATGTTATTAAGCTGAAAGAAAATAATCCCCATGCAGCAGTGGTATGTTATGTCAATTCCTCTGCAGAGGTGAAAGCAGTAAGTGATTACTGTTGTACCTCCGCAAATGCCATTAGGCTTGTGAAAAATATACCCGAAGAGGAAATTATCTTTATTCCTGATAGAAATTTAGGCAGCTATGTAGCCAAACATGTTCCTGAAAAGAAAATGATCTTATGGGACGGATTTTGTAATACACATCACAGAATTATGGAACAAGATATTGAAAAAATAAAAGAGCTAAACCTTGATGTTCCAATATTAGTTCATCCGGAGTGCAAACCGGAGGTTCTGGCAAAAGCCGATTTTGTAGGAAGTACCTCCCAAATTCTCAAATATGCAAGAGAAAGCCTTTCACAAAACCTGGTTGTTGGTACGGAGATGGGGATATTATACAGGCTGAAAAAAGAAAATCCTGATAAAAATATCTACCTGTTATCACCAAAACTAGTTTGTTCCAATATGAAAAAGACAAGATTAGAAGACATTTATAATGTTCTGGATACGCTGGAAAATCAAATTGAAGTGGATGCTGAAGTCCGCAGAAAGGCCCTGTTAGCTTTAAATAGGATGCTGGATTTTTGCTGATAATTTACTGACGATTATTGAAGGTGATATCTTGATTAAAAAATGTGATGTACTCATAATCGGGACAGGAATTGCCGGCCTTTATGCGGCTTTATCATTAGATTCATCCTTAGATGTTATGCTCTTAAGTAAAGATAAGATTGCTGAGTCCAATTCCTATCTGGCTCAGGGCGGAATTGCTGCCGCCATTGATCCGGAAGATAAACCAGCTTATCACTTGCATGATACATTAGTTGCCGGAGCTGGTCTATGTAACGTAGAAGCTTTGCAAATACTGGTTAAGGAAGCGCAGGAAAATATAAAAATTTTACATAGAATGGGTGTGCTTTTTGACCAGGAAAACGGCAGACTTTCTCTAACCAGGGAAGGGGGCCACAGCAGAGCAAGAATACTTCATATTGCAGGAGATGCAACAGGCAGAGGTATTATAGAAGGATTAATGCGAAACGTAAAAATGAAGAACAATATAGAAATCAGCGAAAACAGCTTTTGTCTAGATTTACTGGTAAAGAACAATCGTTGTTTTGGTGCTGTTGCCTTAGAGGGGAAGGAAATAAATTATTACTGCGCCAAAGCTGTGATCTTGGCCGCAGGTGGTATTGGTATGGTTTATGGTGTTACTACCAATGCTCTTACGGCTACCGGTGATGCCCTTGCCATGGCTTATCGTGCAGGGGCGGAAATTAAAGATATGGAATTCATTCAATTTCATCCTACAGTTTTCTATAATGAGGACCACAATAAGAGGTTTTTAATATCGGAAGCTGTAAGAGGAGAAGGGGCTGTTCTAAGAAATCGATTTGGGGAAAGATTTATGTATCAATATGATGACAGGCTGGAATTAGCGCCAAGGGATATTGTGGCAAGGGCCATTGTAAAAGAAATGGAAAAAACACAAGCAAACTTTGTATTTCTTGATTTAACCCATTTAAATAGAGAATATATTCCCAGGCGTTTTCCTAATATAACCAGGAAATGCAAGGAGGAAGGTATTGATATAACCGCACAGATGATCCCGGTCTCGCCTGCCCAGCATTATTGTATGGGTGGGATAAAAACTGATTTATATGCCAGAACCAATATTGCCGGACTATATGCCTGTGGTGAAGCGGCATGCACTGGTGTTCATGGAGCAAACCGGCTTGCCTCCAATTCATTATTGGAAGCTGTAGTTTTTGCACGCAGAGCAGCCTATCTGATTCAGGTTTCTATAAAAAAGATGGAGCCTGTTTCTCTGGATATAGATAATGAGAATACATTGGAGATATCATACCCAAACAGCTGTGACGTTTTAAACGAAAGAGAAAAAATTCAGAAAACGATGAGAGAATATGCAGGTGTTATTAGAAACGAGATGGGTTTGGCAAAATGTTATAAAATCTTAAATGAAATAGGGGAATCTTTAGAGAAAAAGAAAAGTACAAACAAAGAGTATATGGAATGCTTTAATATGCTGACTACAGCAAAGATCATTACAGAACATGCAGTGAAAAGGAAAGAAAGTATAGGAGCCCATTATCTAATATAGAGGAGAAGCGACGATGAATTGGTTTCTAATAGATGAAAAAATAAAAGAATGGCTTCAAGAGGATATGAATAATGGAGATGTTACAACGGATTCGCTTGTCGATGAGGAGTCCCTCTGTGCAGGAAATTTTATAGCCAAAGAAGAGGGAATAATAGCCGGATTAGAGGTTATGAAAAGGGTTTTTGAACTGTTAGATGATCATATATCGATCAATCTTCACGTAAAAGATGGAGAGAGAGTAAAAAGAGGAGAGGTTATCGCCAGTATTAAGGGGAAAACAAAAAGCATCTTAAAAGGCGAAAGGCTTGCCTTAAACCTGTTGCAAAGATTGTCAGGCATAGCTACTGAAACGGCTCAATATGTCGACCTGATTCGTGATTTAAATGTGCGGCTGGTAGATACCAGAAAAACTACTCCAGGTTTGAGAATTATTGAAAAATATGCTGTAAAAATCGGAGGAGGATATAACCATCGTTTTAATTTATCAGAAGCTGTTTTGATTAAAGATAATCACATAGCAGCCACTGGCAGTATTAAAAATGCCATTGAGAAGGCAAAAGAGAACATACCCCATACTATGAAAATAGAGATTGAAGTAGAGACCCTGGGACAAATGGAAGAAGCAATAGCTGCAGGGGCTGACATTGTCTTACTTGATAATATGGATATTGCTATGCTGAAAGAGGCAGTTTCCAGAAATAAAGGGAGAGTAATCCTGGAAGCATCCGGAAATATTACCCGTACGAATATAAGGGAGATAGCAAAAACAGGTGTTGATATTATATCAGTGGGAGCAATAACCCATTCGGTTAAAGCCATGGATATTAGCCTGAAATTTACTTATTAGCTTTCTTTATCATAAGAAAGTAATGCGCTGGAAAAATATTAAGATTCTTTATGCTTATCGGAAAATATTAGTTTCAAAAGGAAATAAGCACAGGTGCAACTAGGGCTTCCGCCGTCGTCCAAGGCTAGGCGCAAGCCGAATTTTCTTTGCAGGGCCGGTTTTACCGGCCTCTTTTTGATATTTAACGGTGCTGCACCTGCCGTTACTGACCTGGTAGGCGGCCATATTCAGGCCGCGACGGTGAGTCCTGCCGAAGTTCAGAGTCAGGTTAAAGCCGGTCAGTTAAAAATGCTTGCTGTCATGAGTCCCGAGCGTAATCCCAATTTCCCCGATGTCCCTACCTTTAAGGAATTAGATTATGATATCAATTTCGGTACCTGGAGAGGTTTGGCCGTTCCTAAAGGCACTCCGGACAATGTGAAGAAGGTGTTAGCCGGCGCCTTTAAGAAAGGTTATGATTCTCAGGAATTCCAGGACTTTGCTAAGAAGGCCGGCCTCGGTTTAGCTTATGCTCCTGCCGACAAGTTTAAGGAATTTCTCGATAGTTTATCCAAAGACGTTTTTTCCCACCTTTTTAGCAATTGGGCTGGGACTAATGAGCCTGATTTTAATTGCTCTCCTGGCCACAATCCTCTACGGTATTTTGCTGCCCCATGTAGGGTTTATTATCATGAGTAAGGAAGGGGCGTATAATCAGTTTATACGCCCCTTGTTCCTTGTTTTGACTCCATATGTGAAAGGTATAATCTAACATTGCAGGGTATCTAGCCAAAGATGTGGACAAGTAGTAGAATTTTTATCAGCATAACTAAATAAGTAAGAGAGAAATAGGTGAGAAGAATGGCCAAAATAAAAAAACAGGATACAGAAGGTAAATTCTATGTGCAATCTATTAACCGTGCCCTTACTATAGTCGATGAACTCAGTAAAGCAAGTCATGGTTTAAGTTTGAGCGAAATAGCCGAAAAAATAGACCTGCCCGTCAGTACAGTGTATAGAATAGTGCAGAACCTTGTAGCCTGGGATTATATCAGGGAACGGGATGATGGCAATTATGTGCTGGGTTTCACCCTGCTGGCTCTCGGTAATAAGGTCCAAGATAATTTGGAAATACGGAATATTGCCCAGAAATACATGGAACAATTGAACAGAGAAACTAAAGAAACTATCTATTTAGCTGTCCTTGATAAGAAAAACGGGGAAATTATCTATGTGGACAAAATGGAAAGCCTTCGTAACATTAAGCTTGCTGCCAGTGTGGGTACACGCAACTATATCCATTCCACGGCCAATGGAAAGTGTCTTGTTTCCAGGTTAAGTGACGAGAAAATTAAAGAATTGCTTTCTATAAAAGGGATGACGGCTCTTACTGAAAAGACTATTACAAGCTTGCCAAAATTCTTGGAAGAGATCAGGAAAGTGCGTCAAAATGGCTATGCCGTTGACGACTTAGAAAATGAGCCAGGGGTACGCTGTGTGGCGGCTCCCATTATTGACTATAATAAAAATGTAGTGGCTGCTTTAAGTATTTCCGGGGTGGAGTCAAATATCTCTATGGAAAGCATAGAGCAAGTCTATAGTAAGTTGGTTAAAGAGGCGGCATTAAAGATTTCGCAGCAATTGGGATATCGTCCAGATTGAACACTGAAACATTAGGTTTCGGTGTTTTTTTGTTGACAAACTTATTAGACTAAGGTGTTTAACGGCAGGTGATTTGGAGCCGGAATACAAGAGAACAACGCCACGATGTGGCAAAGGTGCATAATAGAAAGTTATTATCACATGATGGAAAGAGTTCTTTTTAAAATATCTTGTCTTTTTAGAACATTTGAGTCATTGACATATTATAGAATTAAAAATACAATTAAGGCATAAGATTAAATGAAAATATATTTTCACTGTATGAAAAAGAATGGGGGGGAGTTAATTGAAAGAAATCAGATGGCATGGCCGGGGAGGTCACGGCGGTTTCACAGCTGCACGTCTCCTGGGAATGGCAGCATCAGTCTATGGAAATTATTATGCTCAAGCCTTTCCTTCCTTCGGACCCGAACGTCGGGGTGCCCCGGTATTAGGATTTACCCGGGTTGATAACAAACCCATCCATGATCACAGCAAAGTTTATACTTGCGACTATGTAGTTGTGCTGGATGAGAGTTTGCTGGAGACCATAGATGTAAAAGAGGGGTTGAAAAAAGGAGGAACTTTACTAATAAACAGCATTTTGTCTCCGGACAAGTTTAAAGATTCCGAAGATTATAACGTACATACCATAGATGCAACAAGTCTTGCTTTAGAAGTTCTGGGTGTACCTGTAACTAATACTGCTATGTTGGGGGCTCTCGTGGCTGTGGCCGATTTTGTTTCTTTAGAAGCTGTATTACAGGCCATTGAGCGTTCCATGCCCAAAGAACTTCAAGAAAAGAATAAAAAGGTTGTAAAAATGGCCTACGAGAAACTGCGGGAGGGGAAAATTCATGCCTAAACCACAAATTACAAGCTTTGCTTTTCCCTCAAGGAAAGAGGGAATGCCCCTGGGGCCCAGTGCCGTGGCCGGAGTTTTGGTAGAAGCCAATGCCGGCTGGCGTACTTTTAGGCCGGTGATTAATGGAGAAAAGTGCACCAGGTGTCAGCGTTGCTGGCTCCTCTGTCCGGACGGGGTCATTGAACGGGGGGAACCCTATTTCCAGATTGATTACAATTTCTGCAAAGGGTGCGGGCTTTGTGCTTACGAATGTCCGGTAAAAGCCATAACCATGGTCAAAGAAGGTGATAGCAATGGTTAAGAGTACAGGATTAAAAAGACGTGACTTTATCTCAGCCAATGATGCCGTGGCTTATGGTGTTAAGCTCTGCCGGCCGGAAGTCATTGCTGCTTATCCGATTACACCCCAGACTACAGTAGTGGAGAAGCTGTCCGAATTTATTGAGAACAAAGAAATGGCATGTGAATATCTCAATGTGGAAAGCGAACATAGTGTAATGAGTGCTGTAATGGGGGCTTCTCTCATGGGATGCAGGACTTTTACCGCCACTTCTTCTCAGGGCCTTCTCTATATGTGCGAGATGCTCCATTATGTCAGCGGGAGCCGCTTTCCTATTGTGATGATGAATGCCAACCGTACCGTGGCTGCTCCCTGGAACATTTTTGGTGACCATCGTGATTCCCTGGCTATGCGGGATTCAGGCTGGATGCAGGTTTATGTGGAAAACGGGCAGGAGGCTCTCGATACAATTATCCAGGCCTACAAGCTAGCCGAAAACCCCAAGGTCTTAACACCTGTTATGGTCTGCCTGGACGGATTTGTTCTTACCCATACATATGAACTTGTAGATATTCCGGACCAGTCCGCAGTAGATGCCTTTCTGCCGCCTTTCGTGACGGAAAATAAACTGGACCTGGCTAAGCCTAAAAGCTTATGTATCACAGCCCCTCCCGAATGGCAGACGGAGTTTAGATATCAGCAGTACGAAGCTATGAAAGAAGCCAAAAAGCTTATACCCGGGATTGATAAGGAATTCGCTGCCCATTTCGGCCGTTCCCACGGAGGCCTGATTGAAGAATACCGCTGTGAGGATGCTGAATATGTCCTGATGGCCATGGGCAGCGTAGTAGGAACTTCCAGGCTGGTGGTTGATAAGCTGAGAGAAGAGGGCTTGAAAGTGGGCCTGGTGAAAGTTCGCTTCTATCGTCCCTTTCCCAAGGAAGAGCTGGCCAGTATTGGAAGTAAGGTAAAAGCTGTGGGAGTTATTGATCGGGACATTTCTTTTGGTTATGAAGGGGCCCTCTATGCCGATGTCAAGGCTGCCTTATACAATTCTCAAGGAACTTGCCCCCGGACCATCAACTTTATTGCAGGTTTGTCTGGCCGGGATATCACCAAGGAAAACCTGGAAATGATGTACCGGAAACTGATCAAGGCAGCTCAGGGACAGGCCGAAGAGGAAATACAATTTGTAGGATTGAGGTGGGAGCAATGGTAAATGTACGAAATCTGCCGGACCAGGAGCTGTTTTACGGCCATAAGGCCTGTCAGGGGTGTGGTGCGGCAACGGCAGCACGCCTGGTCTTAAAAATTACCGGAGAAAGAACCTTCCTGGCCTACCCCGCCAGTTGTATTTCCACTGTATCCACCATCTATCTCCAGATGGCCTTTGCGGTTCCTTCCTTAACTATGGCCTTTCCTGCTACTGGTGCAGTTTTGTCAGGTATGGCTGCGGCGGTGAAAGCGAAAAAACTGGAGAATGTCACAGTCCTAGGTATTGCCGGGGATGGAGGTACAGCTGATATCGGTTTACAGGCCCTGTCGGGTGCTGTGGAAAGGGGAGACAAAATCCTCTATGTGTGTTATGACAACGAGGCCTATATGAACACGGGAGTACAGCGCAGCAGTTTAACTCCCTATGGTGCCTGGACTACCACCACGCCTATTGGCGAAAATGAAGATTCCTTTGGTAAACGTAAGTTTAAGAAGAACCTTTTTGAAATTATGATGGCCCACCGGATTCCCTACTGTGCCACCGCCAGTGTGTCTTATCCCGTGGACTTTCTCAATAAAATCGAAAAAGCCAAGGATACCGACGGGCCCTCCTTTATCCATGTGATGGCTCCCTGTCCCACAGGTTGGGGTTTCCCCTCTGACAGGACTATTGAGATAGGGCGACTGGCCGTAGAAACAGGCCTCTGGTACCTGGCTGAATACGAAAACAACAAAGTAAAAATGAACCTTGTACCTAAAACCTTCAAACCTGTTGAGGAATATTTGAAAAAGCAAAAACGTTTTAAACATCTTACCGACGAGCATATAGCCATCATTGAAAAACACCGGGATGAAGAATGGGCCACCATGGGGCAAAGATATGGTTTTTGAAAGTCTATTATTTGAAAGGGGTGTATTCTTATGATGAACAAAGAACAATACATAGAAAGTTTGAGGAAACTCAAACCCATCATCTACTGTAACGGTGAGAGAATCGAGAGCGTCGTGGACCATCCTATGACCAGGCCCCACGTCAACTCCGCAGCCATGACTTATGAACTGGCCTGCCAGCCTGAATACGAAGACCTGATGACTGTCACCTCCAGCCTCACCGGCAAGAAAATCAATCGCTTCACCCACATCCACCAGAGCACCGAAGACCTGGTCAAAAAAGTTAAAATGCTAAGAATGATCGGCCAGAAGACCGGCACCTGCTTCCAGAGATGTGTAGGCTTTGACGCCCTTAACTCCACCTTCATCGTAACCCACAAAGTCGATAAAGAATGTGGCACCAACTACCACCAGAGATTCGTAGAATACATGAAATACGTCCAGGAAAATGACCTGATGATTGCCGGCTCCATGACCGACGTCAAAGGTGAACGGAGCAAAAAACCCGGCCAGCAGGCTGATCCCGATCTCTATGTTCACATCGTGGAAAGAAGAGACGACGGCATCGTCATTCGCGGGGCTAAAGCTCACCAGACCGGTATGGTCAACTCCCACGAAATGCTCATCCTGCCCACCACCAACCTGGGACCTGATGACAAAGACTATGCCGTAGCCTGTGCCGTACCTGTCGACGCCCCGGGCGTAATCCATATCTTTGGCCGCCAGACCAATGACCAGAGAAGACTCCAGGGTGACATCGACACCGGTAATGCCGAATACGCCATCGTAGGCGGCGAAACCCTCACCGTCCTCAACGACGTCTTCGTACCCTGGGAGAGAGTCTTCATGTGCGGTGAATACCAGTACGCCCAGGAATACGTCGAAACCTTCGCCGCTTATCACAGACAAAACTACGGCGGCTGCAAAGTAGGTGTAGCCGACGTCATCATCGGTGCCACTGCCGCCATGGCCGAATACAACGGCGTGCCCAACGCCTCTCACATTAAAGACAAAATCATCGAAATGATCCACCTTGCCGAAACCATGTACAACTGTTCCATCGCCTGCTCTGCTGAAGGCCAGAAGACCCTGGCCGGGAACTACTACGTTAACACACTTTTAGCCAACACCGTCAAACTTAACTGTACCAGATTCATGTACGAAATCTCCCGTTTGGCCCATGACGTAGCCGGCGGCTTCATCGCCACCCTGCCATATGAGGCTGACTACAAATCCCCTGTCACCGGGCCCTACATTGAAAAATACTTCGCCGCCAATCCCAAAGTACCCACGGAACACAGAATCAGAATGGCAAGACTCTTGGAAAACATGACCGGCGGTACCGCCTTGGCCGAATCCATGCACGGGGCCGGCTCACCCCAGGCCATGAGAGTTATGCTTTACCGTGAGACCAACCTGGAACACAAAAAGAGCCTCGCTAAGAAGCTCGCTAAAATTGAAGAATAGGGGGAGAGACCAAAGGTTTACCCCAGTACATTATCCAGGAACATCATGATCACAAAACCAATCAATAAGCTGTGGGTGGCTAATTTTGAACTTTTATCCCTCTGGGTTTCCGGGATGATTTCATGACTAATCACAAAGAGCATGGCGCCGGCGGCAAAGGCCAGGGTAAAGGGGAGTAAAGGCCTTGCCACCTGGACAATTCCTACCCCTAATAAGCCCCCAATGGGCTCAACCAGACCGGTGGCTAAAGCCGCTAAAAAAGCTTTCCAGACAGGAACTTTTTCTCTGATGAGAGGTAAAGCACAGGCTAAACCCTCAGGCATGTTTTGCAGCCCGATGGCAATAGCCAGGCTGATACCGTTTGAAATATTTCCGTCACCGAATCCTACCCCTACAGCCAAACCTTCAGGAAAGTTGTGTATGGTGATGGCGGTAATGAATAACCAGGCTTTTCTCAGGTTATTATGATTTTGACTGGGGCCCAGGGAAAGATTGGTATCGGGGAAAAACTTATCGACCATATCGAGAAAGATACCACCGCCTAATATTCCTATTAAAGTAATGCCGGCTCCCCTGATACCCCCCCCTGCTGCCTCAATGGCAGGGATGATCAAGCTGAAAGAAGTGGCGGCTAACATGACTCCTGCGGCAAAACCCAAGAGAGCATCCAGAATTTTTTTGGGAAAGTCTTTTATGAAAAAAATGGGGAGTGAACCCGCTCCGGTAGCCAGGCCTGCAGCTAGGCTTGACAAAAGACCCAAGGTAATAATACTGAAGTGGCTGGTTAAATACTCTATCACAAAGTTAACCCCCTCTAGCTAAGCTAGTCAGTAGTATATCTCTTCTCTCTAACTTATGATGTGAGAGGTAATTTGGTTAGCGGCCAACTTTACCATACAATGGAAATATACGAATTATAAAAATAAATATTGTATGTAATGTTCGTATTTACCTTGACATCATGGCTTATTGTAGATAACATTAGAATATAAGTTCGTTAAATGAGGCATGTTTAGGACCAATCTCTTTGGCGAATGCTACCATCAAGAAAGTAACTTCAGCACGTGGGAGGAAATAATCGATGTTAGAGAAATTGTTTAGACTTCAAGAAAATAAAACAGATGTAAAAACAGAAGTAATGGCTGGAATTACTACTTTTATGACTATGGCTTATATCATATTTGTTAACCCCAGCATTCTGAGCATTGCCAAGATACCATTCGGAGCCGTGATGTTTGCCACTTGTATTTCGGCGGCTTTAGGTACTATCTTGATGTCTTTACTGGCCAATTATCCTTTTGCCCTGGCGCCGGGCATGGGCTTAAATGCCTTTTTTACCTTTACCGTTGTCTTAAACCTAGGCCTTCCCTGGCAAGCTGCTTTAGCCGCAGTTTTTATCTCAGGATTGATTTTTTTACTCCTGACCCTGACCAAGGCCCGGGAAGCCATCGTTAATCATATTCCCATGTCTCTAAAACTGGCAGTAGGCGTAGGTATCGGTTTGTTTATTGCCTTAATCGGTTTCAAGAACGCGGGAATTGTGGTACCTAACAGTGCTACGCTGGTCCAGTTAGTTTCTCCCCAGCATTTTACCGATCCTGAACTAGCCAAACTGTTACCTCCGGGCACAACCGTAGCCAGTGTCTTATTGGCCGTTTTTGGTGTTCTCTTCACAGGTGCTCTGGTGATCCGTGGGGTAAACGGTGCCCTGTTTTATGGGATTATTGTGACCACATTGGTGGGCATTCCTTTTGGTGTAACGAAGATTCCTGCTGATTTCAAGATTTTCGGTCTACCGGAAAATCCTCTGGGTGCTTTTTTGGCTTTCGATTTCCGCTCAGTCTTCGAATTCGGCATTATACCTATCATCTTTGCCTTTACTTTTGTCGACCTCTTTGACACCATTGGGACTCTGGTAGGGGTTTCTACCAAAGCCAACATGCTAAATGAAAAAGGAGAACTTCCTCGGGCCAATCAGGCGCTTTTGGCTGATTCTTTAGCCACCATGTTTGGCGCCGCCATGGGGACCAGTACTGTTACCACTTATGTGGAATCGGCTGCGGGTGTGGCTGCGGGCGGACGTACCGGTTTGACTTCTCTGGTCACTGCCCTGCTCTTTCTCGTGGCCATTTTCTTTGCACCCCTGGTGGGTATCATACCGGCGGCTGCAACGGCTCCTGCTCTGATTATTGTAGGTATTTTTATGATGGAGCCTGTCACAAAGATCGACTTTTCCGATTTCATGGAAGCTATTCCAGCCTTCTTTACCATTGTGGCTATGCCCTTCACTTTTAGTATCGCTGAAGGAATTGTAGCCGGTGTTCTTTCTTATACTATTCTCCGTATATTGACGGGGAGAACTAAAGAGATCAATACTACTATGTGGGTATTATCTGTGCTTTTTGTCATCAGGTTTTTCCTGCATTAAATGAATAAAGAGGGGTTGTCCCCCTCTTTTGCACCATTTAGAAAGTATAAATTTTAAGAGGCACAAGTGCAACTAAGGCTTCTACCTTCGCCTATGGCTCGGTACAAGCCAAGTTTTCTTTGCCATATCATATACATTTTGAAAGGGTGGTTAAGATGAACACACAAGTACTTATGATCATGGGCAGCGATTCCGACTGGTCTATTATGCAAAAAGCAGCCCTTACTTTAAAAGAGTTTGGTGTGGCTTATGAGGTTCATGTGGCTTCTGCGCACCGTACCCCTGAACGGGCTTTGACTTTGGCCAGGGAAGCGGCAGAACGGGGATATTGAAGTCATTATAGCCGGAGCAGGCGCGGCTGCCCACCTGCCTGGTGTCCTGGCTGCAGTTACGCCTCTCCCCGTGATTGGTATTCCTATCAATGCCACACCCCTCAATGGCCTTGACGCCTTGTACGCCATTGTGCAAATGCCTTCAGGTATTCCTGTAGCCACAGTGGCTATTGACGGGGCGAAAAACGCCGCTTTGCTGGCTGTGCAGATTTTAGGTGTGAAAGACAAAGCTTTGCGGGAGAAATTTGTCTCTTATAAAGCCCAGATGGCTGAAGAAGTAGTCGCTAAACATAAAAAAGTGCAGCAGCAGGCGGCGGAATTATAATTCTATCCGACATCCGATATCCTCTTTCCGAAAAATTCATACTGAGAATATTTATATCTACAGAAGTATCTCTATTACTAACGGTAGTTGGTTGTAAGAAAACGGTTCACGGTTAACGGTTAGCGGAAGTCGGAAATCGGTAGTCGGAAGTGGGAAAGTCGACGGAATAGGAGGACTAAAGGATGATAGATCGTTATACCTTGCCGGAGATGGGAAAAATTTGGACTGTAGAGAATCGTCTTTCCACCATGCTGGAAGTGGAAATCCTGGCCTGTGAGGCTATGGCGGAACTGGGAATGATTCCCCGGGAGGCGGCCCAAAACATCAGGGCCAAAGCTGCCTTTGATGTAAAGCGCATTGAAGAAATAGAAGAAATAACAAAACACGATGTGATTGCTTTTCTGACCAACGTGGCCGAGTATGTAGGAGAGGATGCTAAGTATATTCATATGGGCATGACCTCCTCCGATATCCTGGATACAGCCCTTTCCGTTCAGATGAAGCAGGCTGGTGAATTAATTCTGCAGAAGATGAAAGGCCTGGGGGAAGTGCTAAAAGAAAAGGCAGCCCTTTACAAAGATGCCATTATGATGGGACGTACCCACGGTGTCCATGCCGAACCCGTTACTTTTGGCTTGAAAATGGCCCTCTGGTACACAGAGAATCAAAGAAACATGGAACGCCTGGAACAGGCCATCAAAATGGTCTCCGTGGGTAAAATTTCGGGCGCTGTAGGAACCTTTGCCAATATTCCACCTCAGATTGAAGAATATGTCTGCCGTAAATTAGGTTTAGAGCCGGCCCTTGTATCTACCCAAATCATCCAGCGTGACCGCCACGCCCATTACATGGCTATCCTCGCTGTCATCGCCAGTTCTTTGGACAAGTTCGCCACAGAGCTCAGGCATCTCCAGCGCACCGAGGTACTGGAAGTGGAAGAACCCTTTGCAAAAGGGCAAAAAGGTTCCTCGGCTATGCCCCATAAAAAGAACCCCGTTTTAGGCGAAAGAATTTCAGGCCTGGCCCGGGTTATCCGCGGCAACGCTTTAGCCGCTTATGAAAACGTAGCCCTCTGGCACGAACGGGATATCAGCCACTCCTCTGTGGAAAGGGTTATTCTCCCCGACAGTACCATTCTCGTCCATTACATGCTGGACAAGATGACAGGTATTATTAAGAATCTAAAAGTCAATACGGATAACATGCGGCAAAACATTGAGAAAACCCTGGGACTGATCTTTTCCCAGCGGGTGATGCTGGCCCTGGTGGAAAAGGGAATCGCCCGGGATACGGCCTACCAAATGACCCAGCGCAATGCTATGCGAGCTTGGGATGAAAAGAAGGATTTCAAAACTCTGGTTCTGGAGGACGGGGACATTATGACCCATTTAACTCCTGAGGAGGTTGAAAATCTTTTTGATTATACTTACCACACCAAGCATGTGGACTATATTCTGAAGCGGGCAGGCATTCTATAAGTTTGCAGTGCGCAGTGGACAGTTGGCAGCACTTTATCGTACCACGTTAACCGTTAACAGTTAACCGTCATTAGGGGCCACAGGGTGCAACTATAATACGGTTTACGGTTCACGTCATCACGGTTAACGATCCTGGGTTCACTGGTCACTAGCTTCGGAAATCGGAAGTCGTGAATTAATGAAGGAGGAGTATAAATATGGTGGAAATTCTTGAACAACTCTATGAAGGGAAAGCCAAAAAGGTTTATAGGACTTCAGACCCCAAACTCTACATGGTTTACTACAAAGATGATGCCACAGCCTTTAACGGTTCAAAAAAGGGTTCCATTCAGGACAAGGGCTACTATAACAACCAGATTTCAGCTATTTTCTTTAAACTCCTGACGGAAAAAGGCATTCCCAATCATTTTGTGGAGCTTACCGGGGAGAGAAGCATGCTGGTGAAAACCCTGGAAATTATTCCTGTGGAAGTTGTTGTGCGTAACATTGTAGCGGGCTCCCTGGCCAAACGGATAGGCAAGCCGGAAGGAACCCAGCTGGCTGTTCCTGTCTTAGAGTTTTATTACAAAGACGATGCGCTGGGAGACCCTATGATTAACGAGTACCATGTGAAGGCCTTGGGGCTTGCCACGGAAGAGGAAATGAAGACCATCAGCCAAATGGCCCTAAGGGTGAATGAGATTTTGGTGGAACATCTTACACCCCTTAATATCCAGCTGGTGGATTTTAAACTGGAATTTGGCCGCCATGAGGGAGAGATTCTCCTAGGCGACGAGATTTCCCCCGATACCTGCCGTTTTTGGGATACGGCCACCCAGGAAAAACTGGACAAGGACCGCTTCCGCCGGGACCTGGGCAAAGTGGAAGAGGCCTATCAGGAAGTTTTACAGAGACTGACAGGGGGTAAATAAAATGTTGAAGGCCATCGTCACCATTCATTTGAAGAAAAGCATCCTTGATCCCCAGGGCAGTGCCGTTCACCGGGCCCTCAAAGCCCTGGGTTACCAGGGTGTGGAAGAAGTCCGGGTCGGCAAGCACATTGAGGTTTTTTTGGCTGATACCAATAAAGGGGAAGCCGAAGAGAAGGTAAAAGAAATGTGTGCCAAACTCCTGGCTAACCCGGTCATTGAGGATTATCGTATAGAAATCGTGGAGGTAGGAGCATGAAATTCGGTGTGGTCGTTTTCCCAGGCTCCAACTGTGATGCCGACTGCTACCATGTCATCGATAAGGTCCTGGAACAACCCGTAACCTATTTGTGGCATGGACACGATGACTTACAGGGGGTAGACTGCATCATTGTGCCCGGCGGTTTTTCTTATGGCGATTACCTGCGTACCGGGTCCATTGCCCGGTTCTCTCCCGTTATGAATAAAGTAGTGGATTTCGGCAAAAAAGGAGGCCTTATCCTCGGTATCTGTAACGGTTTTCAGATTCTGACCGAAGCAGGGCTTTTACCCGGTGCCTTAATCAGAAATCCCAGCCTCCAGTTTCGCTGCGAGAATGCTTACCTGCGGGTAGAACGTGCAGATACTCCTTTTACCAATGAATTCACCAGGGGGCAGGTCATCCAAATCCCTATTGCCCACGGGGAAGGAAGCTATGTGGCTGATGAGGAAACTCTAAAGCGTATAGAGGACAACGGTCAGGTACTTTTCCGCTACTGTAATGCCAGGGGGGAGATCACCCCTGAGGCCAACCCCAATGGTTCCCTGCATAACATTGCCGGTATCATCAATGATGAGGGCAACGTCCTGGGAATGATGCCCCATCCCGAACGGTGCTCCGAAAAAATTTTAGGTGGAGAAGATGGCCTCTTACTTTTTAAATCCCTGGTGAAATGGTGGATGGGAGGTGCTGGTCGATGAAAGAGCCTGTGTGGCGGGAAATGGGTCTCTCGGACAGTGAGTATGAACGGATTAAAGAAATATTAGGCCGGGAGCCCAATGAAGTGGAACTGGGCATGTTCGGTGTCATGTGGTCCGAGCACTGCAGCTATAAAAACTCCAAACCGGTTTTGAAAAAATTTCCTACTAAGGGGCCCCGGGTTTTGCAGGGGCCGGGGGAGAACGCCGGTGTGGTGGATATTGGTGACGGCCAGGCCGTTGTTTTTAAAATTGAAAGTCATAACCACCCCTCGGCCATTGAACCCTACCAGGGAGCGGCCACAGGGGTAGGGGGCATTATTCGTGATGTCTTTACCATGGGAGCCCGGCCCATTGCCCTTTTAGACTCCTTACGTTTCGGAAGCTTAAAAAGTAAAAAATCCCGCTATCTCTTTAGCGGTGTAGTAGCCGGGATTGCCGGTTATGGCAACTGTATCGGTATTCCCACGGTCGGCGGCGAAGTATATTTCCATCCCTCCTATGAGGATAACTGCCTGGTCAATGCCATGTGTATCGGCCTTATTGAGCATAAGGATATTGCCAAAGGTGTGGCCGCAGGACCGGGAAACCCCGTCATGGTCGTAGGGGCCAGGACAGGCCGGGATGGTATCCATGGTGCTACTTTTGCCTCCGAAGAACTCAATGAAACTTCGGAAGAGCGGCGGCCCGCTGTCCAGGTGGGGGATCCCTTTATGGAAAAGCTCCTCATGGAGGCCTGCCTGGAACTCATCAAAACAGGCTATGTGGTGGGCATGCAGGACATGGGAGCGGCCGGGCTTACCAGTTCTTCCTGTGAAATGGCTTCCCGGGCCGGGACAGGCATGGAAATCGATGTGGCTAAAGTACCCCGCCGGGAAACGGGCATGACCCCTTATGAAGTAATGCTTTCCGAGTCCCAGGAGCGCATGCTGGTGGTACCCAGGAAGGGGAAGGAAAAAGAGGTCCAGGAGATCTTTGATAAATGGGGCCTGGAGGCAGCAGTCATCGGCCATGTTACCGACGACGGCTACATGACCATCAAAGAGGGGGACAAGATTGTGGCCCGGATTCCTGCCAAGGCCCTGACCGAATCCTGTCCCGTCTATGAAAGAGAGGCAGTGGAACCTGCTTATTTAGCTCAGGCTCAAAACTATGACTTAAGCACCTTGCCCGAACCCGAAGACTATGCTCAAGTGTTATTGACTTTGTTAGGTACGCCTACTATTGCCAGTAAGGAATGGGTTTACCGCCAGTACGATTACATGGTGGGATTAAATACTGTGGTACCGCCCGGCAGTGATGCCGCCGTCTTACGGGTCAAGGGTACGAAGAAAGGGATTGCTGCTACCACAGACTGCAACTCCAGGTATGTCTACCTTGACCCCTACCGGGGAGGCCAGATTGCCATCGCTGAGGCAGCCCGTAATTTAGTGTGTTCCGGGGCTATGCCTCTCGCCGTAACAGACTGCCTGAACTTTGGTAACCCGGAAAAACCGGAGATCTTCTGGCAGTTTAAAGAGGCGGTAGCCGGTATGAGTGACGCCTGCCGGGAACTGGAAACACCGGTTACCGGGGGTAATGTCAGTTTCTACAACGAAACCAAAGGTGAAGCCATCTATCCTACCCCCACCGTTGGTATGGTCGGTCTGGTGGAAGACCTGGACCATGTGACCACTATGGGCTTTAAAAAGGCCGGCGATATTATCATTCTCCTGGGACAAAATAAAGACGAACTGGGTGCCTCCACTTATCTTAGCGTCATCCACGGACTGGAAGCGGGAAGACCGCCGGAAATTAACCTCCAATTGGAAAAGCAGGTGCAGCAGACAACCCTGGAATTAATCAAAGAGAAATTGATTAATTCCGCCCATGACTGCTCGGAGGGTGGTTTGGCCGTAGCCCTGGCCGAGTGTTGCCTGGTCGGTGGCATAGGGGCAGAAGTTAGTTTATCTGATAGCATACGTCCCAGCAGTATCCTTTTTGGCGAGAGCCAGTCACGTATTATTGTGACTACACCCAAAGAAGAATTGGACAATGTTTTAAACCATTTAAGTCAAAAACAGGTCCCCTATAAAGTTTTAGGTACCGTGGGCGATACAGAGCTTAGTATTGTGGGTACCGGTTGGAAAGTGCGCCTGGACCTTAAAACCATGGAGGAGAAATATCGGGGGGCTATACCATGTTATATGAGTTAAGAGATAAAATGGAGGAGGCTTGTGGGGTTTTTGGCATCTACGGACCCCAAAAAGATGTAGCCAAATTGACCTACTACGGCCTTTATGCCCTGCAGCATCGGGGCCAGGAAAGTGCAGGTATTGCTGTATCCGACGGCTTAGGAATAAAAGTGCATAAGGACATGGGGCTGGTGTCTGAGGTTTTTACGGAAGAGATTCTAGCCAAATTAACGGGACATATGGCTATCGGACACGTGCGCTATTCTACCACAGGTGCCAGCCTGGCTGTAAATGCTCAGCCCCTGGTGTGCCGTTATCTCCAGGGCAGCCTGGCTGTCGCCCATAACGGCAACCTTACCAATGCCAATGAACTCAGGGATAAACTGGCTGCCAATGGCTCCGTCTTTCAGTCCACGATAGACTCAGAAGTTATCGTTAATCTTATTGCCCATTATGGCCAGAGTTCTATAGAGGATGCCCTTATGAAATGTATGATCGATATTAAGGGTTCTTATTCCTTGGTCGTAATGACCGAGGAAAAAGTATTAGGGGTACGGGACCCTTATGGCAACCGGCCCCTCTGTTTGGGCAAACTGGGGGATTCCTATATCATAGCTTCAGAGACCTGTGCCCTGGATGCCCTAGGGGCCCGGTTCGTCCGGGATATGGAACCGGGGGAGATTGTCACTATCGACCAGCACGGGCTCCGTTCCCGCCGTTTCCTTACCGCTCATGAACCTGCCGTCTGTATTTTTGAATATATCTATTTCGCCCGGCCTGATTCCAACATTGACGGGATTAATGTGATGGCGGCACGGCGGGCCATGGGCCGGGAACTGGCCAAAGAACATCCTGTGGAAGCGGATATTGTGATTCCTGTACCTGACTCGGGTATAGCGGGAGCCCTTGGCTATGCAGAAGCCATGGGGCTCATGTTTGAAGTGGGTCTCATGAAGAACCGCTATGTGGGCCGGACTTTTATCAATCCGGAACAAAATGAACGTGACCTGGCTGTACGCCTGAAGCTCAATCCTGTCACCAGGCTGATTGAGGGCAAAAAGGTTGTAGTGGTGGACGACTCCATTGTACGGGGGACCACCAGTAAAAAAATTGTGAAAATGCTAAAGGACAAGGGAGCCAAAGAGGTTCACATGCTGGTTAGTTCTCCCCCCGTCATGCATCCCTGTTACTATGGCATAGATACCTCCGAACGGGCTCAACTCATTGCCGCCCAAAAGCCTCTGGAAGAAATCCGTAAATATATTGATGCCGACAGTCTCCATTACCTGAGTCTGGAGGGACTCTACCGGGCTTTAGGCCGGGAAGGCGGTTTTTGTACCGCGTGCTTAAGCGGCGAATACCGTATTGATATTCCGGCCGAGGAAGAACTGGGCAAACATATCCTGGAAACTACGGAATGGCGGAGGGAGGTTAAAGCATGCGCCCGACTGAAAAATTAACCTACCAGGCGGCAGGAGTAGACATAGACAAAGGAAACCAGGCCGTGGAACTCTTTAAACCCCTGGTGGCCAGGACCATGCGGCCTGAAGTAATGGGGGGCTTAGGCGGCTTTGGGGGCCTTTTTGCCCTGGATATAAAGAAATACACCCAGCCTGTCTTAGTATCCGGTACTGATGGCGTAGGGACTAAACTGGCTGTAGCCCATAAAATAGGCAGGCATGATACTATTGGTATCGACTGTGTGGCCATGTGCACCAACGATATCCTGGTTTTGGGTGCAGAACCCCTTTTTTTTCTGGATTACCTGGCCGTGGGCAAATTAGAACCGCAGCAGGTGGCTGATATTGTGGCCGGAATTGCCGAAGGCTGTTTCCAGTCAGGCTGTGCCCTCATCGGTGGGGAAACCGCCGAAATGCCTGGATTTTACCGCCCTGGCGAATATGATGTGGCGGGATTTGCCGTAGGTGTGGTAGACAGGGATAAAATAATTGACGGTAAAAACATTGTCCCCGGGGATGTTATTTTAGGATTGTCTTCTTCGGGGCTGCATTCCAACGGGTACTCTCTAGCTCGCAAAATCTTTTTTGAACTATTGGGCTGGGAAGGGGACAAGTATGTGCCCGAGCTGGGTTGTACCCTGGGCGAGGAGCTTTTGCGCCCTACTCGTATTTATGTGAAGTTAATCCAGGAAATCATGGCCAACTTTTCGATAAAAGGCATGGCCCATATCACCGGCGGGGGGCTCCTGGAGAACCCGCCCCGCATCTTACCCCAAGGCTCCCATATCCTCCTTGATTATGGCTCCTGGGATGTTCCTCCTGTCTTTAAGCTTTTAGCCCAGGGGGGCCAGGTGGAGACACTGGAGATGCTCCGCACCTTTAACATGGGGATTGGTTATATGCTGGTTGTGGCTCCGGAGGAAGCCGAAAAAATACTGGGCTGGCTTACGGCTAGAGGTGAAAGGTCCTATCCCATTGGACAAGTGGTTGAGGGTGAGCCGGGCGTAACGGTAAGGGGGTTACCCTGATGGCTCATCTGCGGTTGGCTGTTTTAGCCTCGGGCAGGGGTTCCAATCTCCAGGCCCTGCTGGATGCAAGTGAAAGGGGTCAAATGAATGCCTCTGTAGTGGTGGTAATTTCTGATAAAGAAAAGGCTCAAGCCCTGGAGCGGGCCCGCAAGCACGGTATACCGGCCCTTTGGGTAAATCCCCGGGATTTCTCCGGTAAAGAAAATTTTGAAGCCGCTGTTTTAGAAGTGATTAAAACATATAAAGTGGATTATATTCTCCTGGCCGGGTTCATGCGCATTCTTTCCCCATCCTTTATCCGGCAGGCCGGCATACCTATCCTGAATATCCATCCTTCCCTTTTGCCTGCTTTCCCCGGGCTTAATGCCCAGAAACAGGCCATTGACTACGGGGTGCGCTACAGTGGCTGTACCGTGCACTTTGTCGATGAAGGTGTGGATTCAGGCCCCATTATTCTGCAGGCCGTGGTACCTGTTTTTCCTGACGATTCGGAAGAAACCCTTTCCATGCGTATTCTGAGGGAAGAGCACAAACTGTATCCCCTGGCCGTCCGGCTCTTGAGTGAAGGACGGGTACGGTGCGTGGGGAGAAAGGTTATCATTTCAGGGGAAGGTGAAGTAGATGGCTAGACGTGCACTTATCAGTGTCTCTGACAAAAGAGGATTGATAGATTTTGCTAAAGGGTTGGCGGATCTGGGCTACACCCTCATTTCTACAGGAGGAACTGCCCGTGCGTTGAAAGAAGCAGGAATAGATGTTACCTATGTTTCTAACGTTACCGGTTTTCCGGAAATCCTGGAAGGCAGGGTCAAGACCCTTCATCCCTTTATTCACGGTGGTATCCTGGCCAAAGGAACAGGGGAACACCTGAAGCAGCTGGCGGAGCTGGGGATAGCACCTATTGATCTCGTAGTGGTTAACCTGTATCCTTTCCGGGAAACCATAGCCAGGCCAGGCGTTACCCTGGAAGAAGCTATTGAAAACATCGATATCGGCGGGCCCACCATGGTGAGAGCGGCAGCCAAGAATTATGAACGGGTAGCCATTGTGGTTAATCCTGACCGTTATCAGGAAATCCTGGCCCAGCTCCGGGAGAAGGGTGAAGTGACCAGGGAGACCAGGCAGGCCTTAGCTTTAGAAGCCTTTAGCCATACGGCTTCCTATGACATGGCCATCAGCCGTTATTTAAGTAAAATTGTTAATCCTGATGCATTCCCTGTTCACTGGTTTGAGGAGGGGATCAAGGTTCAGGAACTGCGCTACGGGGAAAATCCCCACCAGAAGGCGGCTTTTTATCGACTGCCGGGAAATATGGAGGGTACCCTGGCCGGCGCCAAACAGCTCCAGGGTAAAGAGCTCTCCTATAATAATCTGGTGGATCTCCAGGCTGCCTGGTCCGTGGTGAGAGATTTTAAAGAGCCGGCAGCGACTATAATTAAACATACGAACCCTTGTGGCACTGCCTTAGGGAGCGATCTCTACGAGGCCTACACCCGGGCTTTTGCCGCCGACCCTGTTTCTGCTTTTGGCGGCATCATAGGACTAAACAGGCAGGTGGACGGGAAAACAGCAGGGGAAATCGCCAAGACTTTTATGGAAGCAGTGATTGCTCCCTCCTATACACAGGAAGCTTTAGCTTTTCTCGCCGATAAAAAAAACCTGCGGCTTTTGGCCATAGGTGATAATCAGCCTGAGGAACATGGTTACTGGCTGGAACCTGTGAGCGGCGGTTTTCTCATTCAGGAGCTGGATACTGTACAGGTGCTGGAAAAAGAGCTTAAGGTAGTAACAGAAAAAGCACCCGATGCTGAAATGCTCGCTGAGCTCCTTTTTGCCTGGCAGGTGGTAAAGCACGTGAAGTCCAACGCCATCCTCCTTTCCAAAGACAAACAAACCATTGGCGTAGGAGCAGGTCAGATGAACCGGGTGGGGGCCGCCCGTATTGCCCTGGAACAGGCGGGCGAAAAGGCGAAAGGTGCAGTTCTGGCCTCTGATGCCTTCTTTCCCTTCGCCGATACGGTGGAACTGGCCGCCCAGTATGGTATTAAGGCTATTATCCAGCCTGGTGGTTCTATCCGTGATGAGGACTCCATCAAAGCGGCTAATGACAGGGGAATGGTCATGGTCTTCACCGGCATCCGGCATTTTAAACACTAGGAGGAACCACAGGTGAGAAAAATGAACGTTTTAATCGTAGGTAGCGGGGGAAGGGAACATGCCCTGGCCTGGAAGATAGCCCAGAGCCCTAAAGTGGAAAATCTGTACTGTGTACCCGGCAACGCCGGGATCAGCCGGCTGGCCCGGTGCTTTCCCATCAAAGTGGAAGACATCCCGGGTATTGTGGCCTTTGCCCGGGAAAAGTCCATTGATCTGGTCGTTGTGGGACCGGAACTGCCTCTTACCTTAGGTCTGGTGGATGCTTTAGAGGCAGCGGGTATCAGATCTTTCGGTCCTTCTCAAAAGGCTGCCGAGATCGAGGGAAGCAAGGCTTTTGCCAAAGACCTGATGCATAAATACGGGATACCCACGGCCCGTTACGGAGTTTTTACCGATGTGGAAACAGCCCGTAACTTTGCCCGGGAAATGAAAGGGCCCTGGGTGGTAAAAGCCGACGGACTGGCGGCGGGTAAAGGTGTTCTGATCTGCACTTCCATGGAAGAAACTTTTGCCGCTATTGACCAGGTCCTGGTGGGGAAAAACTTTGGTTCAGCGGGAGACAGGCTGGTCATTGAGGAGTTTTTAGAAGGCGAGGAATTAAGCCTAATGGCCTTCTGTGACGGGGAAACTGTGGTACCCATGGTTTCTGCCCAGGACCATAAACGGGTCTTTACGGGTGATCAGGGGCCTAATACGGGGGGGATGGGGGCTTATTCGCCCGCACCGGTGGCTACACCCCGTCTCCTGGAAGAAGCGCAAAAGACTATACTGGAGCCGACGGTAAAGGCCATGGCCCAGGAAGGACGCCCCTTTAAGGGGGTTCTCTATGCGGGACTAATGATCACGGAAGAGGGTCCAAAAGTACTGGAATTTAACGCCCGCTTCGGAGACCCCGAAACCCAGGTGGTTTTACCCCGCCTGGAAAATGACCTGATAGAGGTTATGGACGCAGTAATCGCAGGAAGATTAGCAGAGATAGAAATAAAGTGGAAGCCTGAAGCCTGTGTCAGCGTCGTGATGGCTTCGGGAGGATATCCCGGAGACTATGAACAGGGTTATCCCATCACCGGCCTGGATCAGGTGCCTGAGGGAGTGATGGTTTTCCACAGCGGCACAGCATTTGACGGTGAGAGAATAGTCACCAAAGGTGGACGGGTCCTGGCCGTAACGGCTTTAGGAGCGGATCTTCGCCAGGCTGTGGACAAGGCTTATGAAGGGGTAAAAGCGATTAACTTTACTAAAGCCCACTACCGTACGGATATAGCCCACCGGGCTTTTAGTAGGTAATAGCAAGACCATCATAAAACTAATAACAAGAGGGCTTCCGCTTTTGTCACAAAGGAGGAAGCCTTTCCCATAAAATAACAAGGGGAGGTTCTTGATGATATGTTATAAGTAGTGTAAAATTATTACGTTTAGCATGGGAAAAATGTTTCCAGTTTAGGGGACAGGCAACATTTTTACCCTCTGCTCATACATAATAAATCTCAGGAGGTGATTTTATAGAGAAGAGTACTACCAACTACCAACTATCAACTAACAACTACCAACCATGGAAAGCGCCAGGACCGCCTCTGCGGTTGACGAGGTGGGGGTTTATCGAAGTGTTCGGCGGATGCCCTCCGGTGCAGCACCACCGTTAAAGGTATCAAAAGACCGGGAGCAATCCCGGGGACAAAGGGTACCGGGTGCCATATTACGATTACCGATTACCGTTATCCGATTACCGAATGGAATCGGCTGATTTGTTATTGTCTGAAACGTAATTTCTGGTATCAGGTCCTTCGGATATCGGAATTCGGAGTTCGGATTTCGGACCGCTTAAATGAGGTCTCTAGAGGAGGAAATAGAATGTGTGGTATAGTTGGCTACGTCGGGCACAAGGACGTTACACCTGTTCTGGTGTCCGGCTTAAAGAAATTAGAATATAGAGGTTATGACTCTGCCGGTGTGGCAGTAATCGAAGGAAACCGTATAGCAGTGGTTAAGACTGTTGGGAAATTATCAAGCCTTGAGAAAAAGCTGGATGAGTACACTCCTCAGGGTTATGTGGGTATAGGGCATACCCGCTGGGCTACCCACGGTCGTCCCAGTGATGTCAACTCTCACCCTCATCAGGGGTGCTCCGATGACTTTGCCGTGGTACACAACGGTATCATCGAAAACTACCTGGAACTAAAAGAATGGTTAATTCATGAAAAAGGCCATGTTTTTACTTCGGAGACGGATACAGAAGTTATTGCTCATTTGATAGAAGAGTATTACCGGGGAGATCTGGTGGAAGCTGTGCGCAAAACCCTGGATAAGGTGAACGGGTCCTATGCTATTGGTGTAGTTTCGGTACGGGAACCGGAGAAACTGGTGGCTGCCCGGAAAGACAGTCCCCTGATTGTGGGACTGGGTGACGGGGAACACTTTATTGCATCAGATATTCCCGCTGTCTTAAACCATACCCGTGACGTCTACCTTATTGAAGATGGCGAAATTGTGGTGCTGACCAAAGATAATGTGCAAATTATTAATCGTGACAATACTCCGGTTAAACGCGAAATCTATCATGTGGAATGGGATGCGGAAGCAGCCGAAAAAGGCGGTTTCGACCATTTCATGCTGAAAGAAATTTTTGAACAGCCGGAAGCTTTTAAAAAGACTTTAACGGGCCGGATCCAGAATGATAAAGTTAAGTTTAGTGAATTTGAATTTACTAAAGAGCAGGTACAAAACTGGAAGAAAATCTTCATTGTGGCCTGTGGTACAGCTTATCACTCGGGATTGGTAGGCAAGCCCCTCTTGGAGGAATTCTTACGCATACCTGTGGAAGTAGATATCGCCTCTGAATTTCGTTACCGGGATCCCCTGGTAGACGAGGAAACCCTGGCTATTTTTATAAGCCAGTCAGGTGAAACGGCAGATACCCTGGCCGCTCTTAGGGAGGCCAAGAGCCGGGGCGCTGTCACCCTGGCCATTACCAATGTGGTGGGCAGTTCCATTTCCCGGGAAGCCCACCATACCCTCTATCTTTGGGCTGGGCCGGAAATAGCCGTGGCTTCTACCAAAGCCTATACTACCATGCTTATTGCCCAGTACCTCTTATGCATTTACCTGGCCCAGGTGAAAGGGACCATGCCTCAAGGAAAGGCAGAAGAGATTCTCTCCGCCCTCCAGCTTCTTCCCAAGAAGTGCCAGGAAATACTGGCCAACAAAGATGCCTTCCTGGAAGCGGCAAGAAACATCAAAGATGCGCAAAACCTTTTCTTCATTGGCAGAAGCTATGACTACCACATCGCTCTGGAAGGTTCCCTGAAACTGAAAGAGATTTCCTATATACACGCTGAAGCCTATGCAGCCGGGGAATTAAAGCATGGCACCCTGGCCCTCATCACTGAGGAGACTCCTGTTATTGCCATTGCTCTCCAACAGAAAACCTATGACAAAACATTGAGCAATGTCAAAGAAGTAAAAGCCCGTGACGCTTTCGTCATTGGTTTGGCTATGGAAGGAGATACGGAAATTCTTAAGACCGTGGATAAAGTCCTTTACATTCCTAAAATAGACGACATCGTCAGTCCTGTCCTGGCCATTGTCCCCCTCCAGCTCCTGGCTTACTATGCCGCCTGTGAAAGAGGATGCAACGTGGACCAGCCCAGGAATTTGGCCAAGAGTGTTACGGTGGAGTAGGGGGGTAAGGGAATTCCGATTAGGGCAGGATTAAGGGAAAAGGATTAAAGGAAAAGGCATAAGGAATAAAAAAGGGATAAGTACAAAGCCTTGAAAAATACAGGCTTATGTTGCTTATCCCTTTTTTTCATTTATCCTTGAGCCTATCCCTTTGGCATAATGCAGGAAAAACATAAAGAATTGTTGAAAAAACTTAATGCTGTAAGCTGGAATTCAAAAGGAATATTTCCAGGATACGGAGAATTATATACTAAAAATGATTAAAGAATAAAAAAATTAATGATGGGTATCATGGCTGTTAAAGAACATTTTATTTTTGCGGTAGCAGCGAAATGAGTTATAAATGGGCCGATAACGAAGCAGGTGAGAAGAGTACATTATACATGCATAAATGGAGAGTGCCAAATCCTCCGCCTAAATCAATCAATGTTACAGTAAAGTTTAAAGGTGAATTAGAATTATATGATGAAGCTCAATGTTTTGGAGAATATACAAGTGACTTCACTCCTTTAGGGAAATTTGGGTTTTGTCACTTGAAATCTTCTCCATTTTGGGGTGAAGTCCTTTTTTCTGTCATTTGAAACCTTTGTTGGACAACACCTCAACAATTATGCAAAAGGCTCGTACTTTATAAAGATAGAAAAATTAGATAGAATATGATAATATATTTTTTGAATTACTTGGAAGGTGGTATGAATATGGATACATGCATAGAAAGTACGAAAAAAGCGGAAATAACAATGCGATTATCTGAATTTGAAATGCCCCCGATGCAGGATGTTTTGCTCGTTGGGAAAAAAGCTCCTATAGGTCCAGAAGCCGCAAGAAGGATGGTGGATATTTTATCACCAGAACAATATGAAATTATAGGGGTTGACCATGCTGCAATTGAGGCTATCGTTATAAGAAAAGTGCTTCTCAATATGTTGCCGCAGGAAAAACTTGTTACATTAATTTTGGAGGAAGGTGGCAAGATTGCTAACGAATCGATGATTATAAAGGCACAGGTAAATATAATACTTCAAGTTAGCAAGTCCATAGATCTATGATAAAACGGGTATGGGGGATAGATGTCCTTTTGGTACAACAGGATAATAACTTGGTTGGGCTGATAACGAAAACGCTTTTAAGCGCTAACTTGGTAAGCATATCGATTTGCTTACTGGTTTATATAAAAGCGATTATAAATATAGATTGCCAAAAAAGGATGAGGTTATATTATACCCTCATCCTTTAGTTTTCAAGGTGGACACTATGAATAAAATAGCTACTTTAGTTCTTGCCCATATAAGGAAGGATAGTTTTTATAAGCTTTTTGACTAACTCTAATTCTTTTGGCGAGCATTTGTTAAGTAAATCATTTATCTCTGTGTCTTTGTTACTATCAAAAGTATCGTAAGTATTACGGGCATCGTGAACATAATAAGCATTACAAGCGTTTTTCCCGAAAATAAGGTAATCTAAAGATACATGTAAACAATTGGCGACTTTCACTAAAACGGGGAGACTCATTTGCCGCTCTCCCCGTTCCAGTTGCCCGACGTAGTAATCTGAAAGTTCTATAATTTCTGCAAACTCTTCCCGCGAAAGTTCGAGTTTTTCTCTCTCTTCCCGTATTCTTTGCCCGATAGCCTTGTTATTTATCTCCACATTTCTCTCCATTTCTCGTTCACTCCCTACTTTAAAATACTTTATCTAACTTTAAACCATAGATGAATTTGCAATGTGCATACATTTATTGTTTGCAACATGCCAATATTTGATGTAGAATTATGATTGTGGTTATTTTTGGGAGAGTGAACGGAGTGAATATAAAAGATAAAATAGAAATAGCAAGAAATATCCTTAATAATGCAGCAAATATGAACATGAGCAAAGAAATTCTCTTAAAAATAAGCCAAAAAATCGATAAATATATTGTTGAGTATTTTCGTGAAGGTGAAGGCCAAAAGGGTGGTTTCAATGAAAGAGAAGATGTATAAATATGCTCCTGTTATTTTATTGTCAGGTGGGCTGATCTTATGGCTTATCGCATTTTTGATAGATAGACATTACAACCATAATCAAGGTCTGGCGGTATGGATGCCGTTTGTAATAATCCAGGTGGTAATTAGCACAATCTGTGGCATCTTCATTAAAAAACTGCACCAACAGGTACATACTGATTCGCTAACTGGCCTGCGCAACAGGAAATATTTTTATACAAAACTGTCAGAACTAAAATCTAAAGCTCCAGTCTCATTAATTTTAATAGATATAGATGATTTCAAAAGTATAAATGACACATACGGGCATATAGCAGGCGATCAGGTTTTACAGCAGTTCGCCGATATTCTGCAAAGCAATACAAGAAAAAACGATATAATTGCCCGATGGGGCGGGGAAGAATTTATGGTAATTCTTCCCCAAACTGATGTCAAAGAGGCTTTTAAAATTGCCAATAGGATTAGAACGATAGTAGAAAATCACCTTTTTTCTTATGAAAATATTACTTGCAAAATTACTGTGAGTATCGGCATAACCTCGATAAAAGAAGGGGCAGATATTGGCACAGAACAATTCATTAAAACTGCTGATGCAGCTCTCTATAGAGCAAAAGAAAAAAAGAATTTCATCGTCACAGTTACGGGAGGCTAAAGTTAAAGAAAATATTTGTTTTGGGCTAAAGACATTCCGTGAAATAAAGCCTTTCCAGAATGAAAAAATGTCTTACTATGCTATATCCTCATCCTCCAATCGTTCTTCCTTCTATACATATTTCCACCTACTTCTAGTAAAACTACCTAGAAGGTGGAATCCTGAGAAAACGAGGAGCGTTATGTTTCGTCATATATTTAAAAAACTTCATTTTTGGCAAATGTTTAACGCAAATTATCATGAACAGGACGGTACTTCCTCAAAACTATCTCAAGCTAACATTTCCCGTGACCTTAAACAGAACCTAAAAGTTTTACGAAACATTTTAGGTACGAGTAGTGATGTTATTATACGCGAATTCAGTTTTGGTTACGAAGAAAAGATTAATGCCGCTCTTATCTTTCTGGATGGCATGACAGATAAAGCTATAATTAATGAAAGTATCATTAAGCCTTTGATGTACGACAGCCACTTGTTCAGTCCCCAAGAATTATCGGTAACAATTAATATTGAAATTATCCGAACAACAATGCTTTCCGTGGGAGAGGTTAAAAAAGTTATTTCTCTAGATGAAGCGGTTAATGACTGTTTATACGGAGATACTATTTTGTTGATAGATGGTTTCCACGAAGCTCTGGTTATTAGTACCAAAGGCTGGGAATCCCGCAGCGTAGAAGAACCTAAGACTGAAGCCGTGGTAAGAGGACCCCGGGAAGGCTTCACCGAAACCTTACGTTCCAATACAACCCTGTTACGGCGCAAAATTCGCAACCCTAATTTTATTATTGAAACGCTGCAATTAGGTGAAAAAACCAAAACCAATGTTTGTATTGCCTATTTAAAGGGGGTAGTAAATCCGCGGCTTGTAGAGGAAGTGAAGGGCCGCTTAAAGAGGATTAAGACGGATGCCATCCTGGAGTCCGGTTATATTGAACAATTTATTGAAGATGCCCCTTTTTCTCCCTTTCCGACAGTTGCTAACAGTGAGAAACCTGATGTTATTGCGGCAAAACTACTGGAAGGGAGGGTGGCCATCCTGGTTGACGGTACTCCTATGGTGCTAACTGTACCGATGGTTTTTATCGAAAGCTTTCAAACCGCGGAAGATTACTATTCTCGTCCTTATTATGCAAGCATTGTTAGAATGCTGAGATTCCTGGCTTTTTTTATAACTATCACAGCCCCAGCAGTATATGTAGCTTTAACAACCTTTCACCAGGAATTAATCCCCACACCCTTATTAATCACCATGGCAGCGGCCAGGGAAGGTACTCCTTTTCCTGCAGTAGCAGAAGCCCTTATTATGGGAACAGTATTTGAGATCCTGCGAGAAGCGGGCGTCCGTTTACCACGCCCTGTTGGTTCAGCCATAAGCATCGTAGGGGCTTTGGTAATCGGTGAGGCCGCTGTATCAGCCGGGCTTATTGGTGCCCCCATGGTTATTGTCATAGCTTTAACAGCTATAGCTTCCTTTGTGGTTCCTTCCCAGTCTGATGTGGCCGCTCTCCTTCGCCTAATCTTTACCGTTTTGGCCGGATTCCTGGGTGCCTTCGGCATTATGATTGGATTAATGGGTGTTTTAATCCACCTGTGTGCTTTAAGGTCTTTTGGCACTCCCTATTTCTCACCTTTGGCTCCCTTAAGTCTTGGCGACGTGAAAGACGTATTTTTTAGAGTACCTATGTGGGCCATGCTCACCCGTCCCCGTACCATTGGCTGGCATGATTACCAACGGCAAGAATGGGGGTTAATGCCCCATCCTCCCAAAAAAGATGAGTAACTGGTTGCCCATTACAGGCCTACACGGAAATTTTGTCTTGAGGTGTTCTATGATAAAACCTGGTAGTTTACTTAGCAAAATATTGGTTTTATTGCTTATAATACTGATTATAGGCGGCTGTTGGAACCGCCGGGAGTTAAATACTTTAGCCATTGTCTCTGGTCTAGCACTTGATAAAGCTGAGGAACCCGGTAAAATTCGCATAACAGCCCAAATCATTAAACCGGGGGAGATGAAAGTCCCTCAAGCAGGGGGTGGTAGTGGAGGAGGCGGTGATGGACAAAAACCTTACTGGAATGTATCGGCCACAGGAGATACCATCTTCGATACAATAAGGGCAATTACCCACCAGTCAAGTCGTAAGTTATTTTTTCCGCATAATGAAATTGTTATATTTAGCCAGGATGTCGCTAAAGAAGGAGTGCAAGAATATCTCGATTTTCTTGACCGTGACCCCGAGCCCCGTCGCCTGATTTGGATTTTAGTTACCAAAGGTACAGCAAGTGAAATTTTAGAAACAAAAGCAGAATTAGAAAAAGTACCTGCCATCAGTATTTCCCATTTAATCGAAGCCCGGGCCGCCACATCGGAAGCAAGTGCTGTGAAGATGCACGAGTTTTTGACCCGTTTGATGAGTAAAACCACGGCACCGGTAGCCTCGCTTATTGAGGTCTCAGGCCAGGGAAAAGAAAAAACAGCCATTCTTACAGGAACGGCAGTTTTCAAAAGAGACAAATTGGTGGGTTATCTTGACAAGACAGAGACCCGGGGCCTTCTCTGGGTCATCAATGAAATAAAAAGCGGTATTATTGTTGTGGAATGTCCTGGCGGTAAAGGCAAAGCAAGCTTGGAAATTATCCGGGCCCGCAGTAAAATTATCCCGGAAATAAAGGATAATAAAATACATATTACGGTAAAAGTTGATGAAGAAGGAAATTTAGGCAGCCAAATGTGCTCTGAAGATTTAACATCACTGTCAGCATGGATGAACCTGGAAAGGAAACAGGCTGCCGCTATTCGCAGTGAAGTGAAGGCCGCCTTAAAAAAAGCGCAGGAACTTAACACGGATATTTTTGGCTTTGGTGAGGCTGTACACAGAAAATATCCTAAGCTGTGGAAAGATATAGAAGACCACTGGGATGATTTTTTCCCGGACATTGAAGTAACGGTAATAGTAAATGCTAAATTGCGCAAATCAGGCATAACGACAAAACCAGCTAAACCGGAATAGGTGGGTCTTAATGATGAAGCTTGAAGGAGGTAAAATATCCAGGTCCCAGTTAACCTTTTTAATCACAGGGTTTACTCTGGGTTCCTCCGTAATCTTGAGCCCCGGTCAAGCAGCCAAACATGATGCCTGGCTGGCCATTTTAGCGGGCCTGGGCGAAGGCCTGGTCTTTGCGCTAGTTTTTACAACCCTGGCTATGAGGTTCCCCGGTAAGACCTTAGTCCAATTTAATGATATCATTTACGGCCCCTATTTAGGTAAGGTAATTTCTTTAAGTTACTTATGGTTTTTCTTCCACCTGGCTAGTTTAGTTTTGCGCAACTTTGGGGATTTTTTTACTGCTATAATCTACCCGGAAACTCCTATGGTGGTATTTATAATCCTTGTTGCCTTAATCTGTGCCTCGGCGGTACGAAACGGGATAGAAGTAATAAGCCGGTGCAGTTTAATATTAATATCCTTCACAGCTTTTATGATCTTAGGTACGACAATTTTACTCCTGAAAGACATGGAGTTTGTCAATTTTTTACCTGTTTTCGACCTTCCTTTAAAGGAATTTTTAAAGGCCAGCCATGCTGCAGCTACTTTTCCCTTTGGTGAAACAGTGGCCTTTCTTATGGTAATGGCCTTTTTAAATAAGGTAAAACAGGCCAAGACATCTACCATAATGGCTTTAATCATTGCCGGTATACTCCTGGTAATAGCTGCAGTACGAGATACAGCTGTCCTGGGAATTACCAAAAACATTTCTGTTTATCCTTCTTATCAAACAGTACGCTTAATTGAAGTAGGAAAAGTAATAACCAGGCTGGAAATTGTAGTGGCTGTTAACCTGTTAGCTATGGGGTTCTTGAAAATTTCCGTCCTCTATTATGGAACGGTACTGGGTATGGCCCAATTATTAAATTTACGTTCCTATCTGCCCCTGGTATTTCCTATTGGCGCTATGATGGTCAGCCTGAGTATCTTGCAGTTTGACAGTAATATAGAAAATATGTTTTTTGCCTTTAATATCTATCCTTTTTACAGTCTTCCCTTTGAAGTTGGACTACCTCTTCTTTCACTAATTATTGCTATGATACGGGAGGTACCAAAAAAAGCGAAAGGAGCATAGAAGTGATTGTCTTGTTGATCGCAGCTTTTGTAGGCATTGCCCTATTTGAAGTGCCGGGCCTTATACAAAAGAAATATTGGCGGGAACTTATAGTTTTTTTGATGTTCTTACTAGGGGCTTTCATACTGAGCCTTCTACAAGTCTTAGGGGTTAAAGTGCCTAATCCTGTGAAGGGCATAGAGTTTCTTGTAAAGAACTTCCTAACCATTATAACTTAATAACTGTTGTTCATAATCTTTTCATGTAATATAATTACTATTGTCTAGAATTGGATTTTATTTTTCTGCCATCAAATGGGCTATTTTTTTTAGACATCGTTATGTTTATATGAAAATAATGAGAGGTAGTTATATGAAACTTAGGTACAAGCTTTGGCTTGAGGTGGACGAGGGGAAAGCCTTTGGCACTGGCCCCTATGAGATTCTTAAGCATGTTGAAGTTTTTGGTTCACTGAATAAAGCTGCAAAAGAATTAAACATCTCCTATAGTAAGGCTTGGAAAATCATAAATATGGTGGAAGAGAGACTGGGCATGGCCTTAATTCATCGAGAAACGGGTGGTATGTCAGGGGGCGGTTCTTACTTAACCGAAGAAGGAAAAAACATGCTGAGAAAATACAGCTCTTTTATGGAAGAGGCTGACCAAGCTTTACAACAATTATTTGCCAAGCATTTTAGTTAATTAATGAGGAGATGGTACTTATGAAAAAAGTTGTGTCTGTTTTAGCCTTACTTGCACTTATCTTTAGCACATTTATCTTTGGTGTTGGTTGTACTGCGAAAGCAACAAAGCCAGGAGCATTAACGGTGTCCGCTGCTGCCAGTCTAAAGGATACGATGGAAGAAATCAAAGAAATTTATGCCAAAGAAAACTCAAAAGTGGAAATTACATATAACTTTGGTGCATCGGGTGCTTTACAACAGCAAATAGAACAAGGGGCTCCCGCTGATATTTTTATTTCAGCAGCCCCTAAACAGATGGACGAACTACAAAAGAAAGATTTAATTGTCAAAGACACGAGAAAAGATCTTCTGGAAAACAAGGTTGTTTTGGTTACTCCTAAGGATAGACGGCTCATAACTTCTTTTGAGGACCTTGGGAAAAAAGAAGTGCAGAAAATTGCTATCGGTGCTCCGGAGTCTGTCCCTGCTGGGAAATACGCCCAGGATGCCTTAACCTCCCTTGGTATCTGGAACCAGATAGCATCGAAACTAGTCTTAGCCAAGGATGTACGTCAGGTTTTGACTTATGTTGAGACTGGAAACGTGGAGGCAGGTATTGTTTATCAAACAGATGCCAAAATCTCTCACAAGGTGCAGATAGCGGCTGTTGCTCCCGAGAAGTCTCATGCTCCTGTTGTTTATCCTATAGCGGCAATTAAAAGTAGTAAGAATATGGAGCAAGCTCAAAGTTTTATTAGCTTCTTAGCAAGTGATAAAGCAAAGGCTGTCTTTGAAAAATACGGTTTTACTGTCAAGACTAAATAAATCATTAAAGGGGTTTTAGAATGGCTAGCTTAGACTTGTCTCCTTTATGGATTTCTGCTAAAACTGCCTCAACAGCCACTGTAATCACATTTTTCCTGGGGATAGCGACTGCCCGCTGGATGGCTGGGTATAAAGGGGGGCTAAAAAGCATCCTCGATGGGTTATTCATTGCCCCTCTTGTCCTCCCCCCTACTGTAGTCGGGTTTATTCTTTTGTTGATATTTGGGAAGAATGGTCCTATTGGAAGTGTTTTATTAAAACTGGGGAAAACCATTATTTTTTCCTGGCAGGCAACAGTGATTGCTGCTGCGGTTGTTGCTTTTCCCATCATGTACCAGACAGCCAGGGGAGCTTTTGAGCAGGTCGACCCCAACCTTGAAAACGCTGCCCGGACTTTAGGGGCCAGTGAATGGACTATCTTCTGGCGTATTACTGTACCTCTGGTGTGGCCGGGTATTGCGGCAGGAACAATTCTTTCCTTTGCCAGGGCACTGGGAGAGTTCGGAGCTACCTTAATGTTGGCAGGTAATCTCCCAGGCAAGACCCAAACTGCACCCGTAGCCATTTATTTTGCTGTGGAAGCTGGTGATACTTCTAAGGCCTTGTTTTATATGCTGGTAATTATGGGTATTTCCCTGGGGATGATCTTTGTTCTTAACCAATGGAAATCATATCAGGACAGGGTAAAGGTATAACTTATTCTCGTGAGGTTAGAGAGGATGCTTGAAGTAAACATAAAAGAGAACTTAGCGGGTTTTTTATTTGCATATTCCTTTCAAGCCAACAATCGGGTTGTAGCCCTGTTTGGGCCGTCCGGTAGCGGCAAAAGCATGACGTTGCAATATGTCCGGCCTTCCAAACGGGAATACCCTCTTTATTAAGAGAGAAATGATTTTATCCTGGTTTTTTAAATTAAGTTTGAAAACTAACATAAATTTATCCTGGATAAATAAATATTGATTAAAACTTTTATATGCGTTTCTTTAATAAAGAAGGTGTTCCATGAAAAAACTCAGATTACTGGTTATAAAAAAACGGGTACTATACTTGTTCATTCTGAGTTTTTTAACTCTTATCCTCACATATACTGAATATAAGCCCATAACAACCACATTTGGCGAACTCATGGCACCCATTTGTATCATTAACAAAAAAGTTTTTCTGGACCCGGGGCATGGTGGTGAAGACCCGGGATGTAATGATCCGCGTTTAGGTATTTACGAGGAGGACATTAACCTTAAAGTTGCTTCCAAAACCAGGGAGATATTAACGAAAGCTGGTGCAGAGGTCATAATGTCCCGGGAGTCGGATAAAGATTACGTCTTACCAAAAGCTCTAAGAGGGGATATGACCAAAAAACGTTGTGACCTTACAACCCGCATCAGCATTGCAGAAGAGGGTAAAGCCGATGTATTTGTATCCCTTCACGTTAATGCTACCAGGAAACGGTCATATGCCGGTGCTGAAACCTTTTATAATCCTGCTGAACCTGACAGTGTTCTCCTTGCCCAAAATATTCAAAAACATTTGCGCAGTATCCCCGATATGACGAAGCGAATTCCTAAGCCAGGAAACTATTTTCTTCTGAAGAATGCTTCCATGCCTTCAGTCATCGTCGAGATGGGCTATTTGTCAAATAGTAAAGAGAAAGAGTTACTGGTACAGGAAAGTTACCAGGAAGCACTGGCTCTTGCCATAAGCCGAGGTTTGATCGACTATTTTAAAGATTGCACATTAAGACTGGAATCTCCTTCGGTCACTGATGTCATAGCCATACAAAAACCCAAGGTGGCTATCATTATTGATGACCTTGGACATCCTTACAACAAAGGTGTTGAGGAAATTATGGCCCTGCACAAGTACCCGTTAACCTTAGCCGTTATGCCCAATATGGAGAAAACTGTGGAACACGCTTTAAGGGCTGAGAAAAATGGGTTTGAAGTATTGATTCACATGCCTATGGAGCCGGAGTATGGGAACAGTAATTGGTTAGGGCCCGGTGCCATCAAGAATAAGATGTCAAGGCAGGAAATCACCCTGAACCTCAGGAAAGCCCTGGATCAAATTCCTAATGCTGTAGGTTTAAACAACCACATGGGTTCCCTGGTTACCCAAAAAAGGGAACTTATGCTGCCTGTTATGGAATTTTTAAAAGAAAACTACCTGTTTTATGTTGACAGCCGTACTTCGGAAAAAACAGTCTGCAGAGATATTGCCGGGGAGGTAGGAGTGCCATATACAGAACGCACGCTGTTTTTAGATAATCAGTATGATTATGCTTCTATAAAGAGAGAGATTTTAAAATTAGGTCAATTGGCCCAGTTAAATGGCTACGCCATTGGCATTGGCCATGTAGGACCTCAAGGATTAAACACAGCCAAAGCGTTGGCTGATACACTGCCGCTCTTAGAAGAACAAGGGATTGATCTTGTATTCGTTTCAGAGCTATTTGTTGAGCAAAATCCTTTCAAAAAAACCATTAGCGATGGCTAATGGTTTATTTTTCCTGTACGCCCAGCATGGGCGTCATCTCTAGGGTGAAAGTCCCGAACGGGGGCTGGCGAGTGCCTACCGTTAGCTGACGGCAAGGGTGTACATCGTGTTGCGCCTTGAAAGCGCATGAGTAACAAGTAACCTGAAATGGTTACCATGATAAAGTTTAACCAACAGTCATGTACCGAGTCTTGTGCGGTGCATAGCAATGTGTCCAGCAAACCGAGTACAGTCCAAATTCGTCAATCTTTAGAAACCGCCTAGTGCGGACCCGCATGCCAGGTGGTGTGAGAGGCGGGGGTTTATCGCCCCCTCCTACTCGATTTTTGCGATGTTATTCTCCTAGTAAATAATGATACCAAGGACCCCAAAGGCCAGAAGGATAAAGATAGGGTGCAGCTTTGTATATTCCATTAGTCCTAGAGCAATTAAAGCCAGGATAACACTGGTTATATTAACAATGGTGTCTTTACCTACCAGAATCGCGGCACCGATGACAAGGGCAACGACCACAGGGCGAAGACCTTGAAAGGCCCCCTGAAAGCGGGGGTTATCCTTATTCTTAATCACAATACTGGCTAAAGTGGTGATTAAAACAAAGGAAGGTAAAACAACGCCTGTAGTAGCCAGGGCAGAACCTAAAACTCCCGCCATTTTGTATCCCACATAAGTTGCAGTGTTTACAGCTACGGGGCCAGGAGTCATTTCCGCAACGGCCAGGATATCAGTAAACTGCTGGATGGTCAGCCATTGATGATTATACACCACTTCCTGTTGGATTAATGGGAGCATACCATAGCCTCCGCCAAAGCTGAAAGCGCCAATAAAGGTGAAAGTAAGAAAAAGTTCCCAAAGCATTATGAGACCTCCTTGTTCCGTTTGGAGAGAATAATACTTCGTGCGATTCCGGCTATGGCTCCGGATATGATAAGGACAATGGGATGAATTTTGAATAAGACGAGAGCAGTAATAGCCAGAAGACCTAAAATGACACTAAAGGGGTCCTTAATGCTCTTTTTCCCCATGCCCAGCCCTGCACCAAGAATCAGAGCTACCACAGCGGGGCGAACGCCTTCAAAAAACTTAGTCATGTACTGGGTTCCACTTTGGGAGGCAATGAAGATGGCAAACAAGAGAATAGTTATGAAGGAAGGGAGGACAGTACCTAAAAGAGCAGTGACTGCTCCCGGAATTCCCGCTAACTTATAACCTATGAAAACGGAAGAATTTACAGCGACGGGGCCTGGAGCAGATTGTGTTACGGCAATCATATCGATGAATTCCTCTTGTTCCATCCAGCATTTGTTTTCGCAAACTTCCCTTTGAATGACAGGAATCATGGCAAAACCGCCGCCGAAGGTAAAGCACCCCACTTTAAAGAAAGAGAGGAAGAGGGCAAAAAGAAATTTAGATAAAATCGATGGACGTGACATGGGATCTCCTCCACGTAAGATGATAAGGTTAATACTTTTATATCATAACATATAAAATGTACAAAAATGCCCAAGTTTTTATACCAAAGGATAAAAAAGCAAAATGAAAAGAATTACAGGTCATGCACCAGATACTCCACTTAGACATAAATTTAAACAAAATGGTGTGAGAAGGAAGGTGACCAAACCCATGAGTTTGACTCAAATGCTGCAGATCATGTCTGCTCTACCGCAAATTGTAGAGACCATCAAGAAAATGGGTCCTGGGGAAAAGGACGTGTTCGTACAGTCCCTGGGTCTGGAAGGTGAAGAAAAGGAAGCAGCTTATACCGTTATCACAAGGTTCCAGGAGGGGAAACAATTAAGCCCGGATGAACAGGTAAAAGCCCAGATTCTTTTGGAAAAAGCATTAAAAATGAATAATATGGATCTATCCACTCTCCTCAATATGGGGATGAAGAAGTAGTAAACTATGGAGGCTGGTGCCTCCTATTTTGTTCTTGTAATTTGTTAAACACTTTTTCTTAGGAAATTTCATATTATGCATCAGTGAATAGTGTAAGAGGGTGATGTTGGTGGCAAGTTTGCGGTTTACATTTGATGGGGAGAGACGGCCAGAAAGACCTAGACCTCTTCCACCTTTTATGGCACGACCTGTACAGTCCAGGCCTTATATGATGCCAATGGGAGGATATCCCAGGGAAGAGGAGCCAGTTGAACCAAATAAAACTTCAGAGGAAGCGTTATCGGAAAAGGTCACAGAAAGAGAGCCTGAGGAATTAAAGATTATTAGAGACGAAATTAAACAAGAACAAGTAACCCTTCCTCCAATAGAAGATAATACTCAACAAAAAGAGAGTTCTTATGAGCCAAAGCAGGAAATGTCACCGCTTCATGTCAGTGAAAAATTTGTAGCCAAGTTGGACCAGGTAGAAACTACCCTTAGTAACCTGCGGGGACATGCAGTTACGATAAAGCTTCTCTTCGACGAGATCAATTTTAAACTGGATAGCTTTATGCAGATTTTAGAGATAATTCGTGCCAATGAGGAAAGAAGAGTTAACCGGACCCAAATCCAGGTAGCTTCCCAGAAGACGGCCAAGGACACTGTGGATGAGTTCCTGGAGCTCCTACAGACACCAGTCATGCAAAACGCCATGCGGCAGTTTTTAATTAATATGCTGGTCAAAAAGTGAAACGAAAGTCGGTTAATATAACCGACTTTTTATCATTTTAGGGTGCAGTTTCATATCTTGTAATGAAAGGAGGTGGGGTTGATGTATAATAATCATCCTGCCATGAGGGAATTTTGGGAGCAGTACCAGCGCATGATGCAGGATACTCTGGCCGGGACACAAAAACTCCTCCAAAGTATGAACACCTATCTTGAACCTATATCCAGAGGAGTAAAGGATGCCGGTACCGTAGGCTTGGGGAATTGGCCTGCAGGATCCTCGCATGAAATACAGATTAGTAATGACACCGTAGCTGTGACTTTTACTGTTAATCAGGTTACTGATAAAACGAATACAAAAATCTATCTGGAAGGTAATCACTTAATTGTAGACGGGGTTATCCAGGAGAAAATTCCTTTGCCCGTGGCAGTCCAGAAATATGGGGGCAGAGCAAAATATAGCCAGGGTAAACTGGAAGTTATTTTACCAAGAGATAAGTATCTAAACAGGCAGAGCATACCAATCGAAACTGGGTAAAGATAAATCGTGTAAACAAGTAACCAGTAATTAAGCTTAAACATAGGATAGATTACAGGAACGCCTCAAGAAGCTGTAGGGAGGTAAAAGTGGATGACCGGCTATCACGAGAAAAGTTCTTTTCATCATATCAGTGAGGAAAGGCAGACACAAACGAATTTGCCCCAAGATAGCAAAGAAGTGAATGAAGATAATGAAGATAAGGAAAAAAAGAACCCCAACGAAATTACATTGTTTGGTGTAAAAATGAGTTACGCAAAAACTTTTGGTATTGCCTTTATGGTTCTTTTTGCCCTGCTGTTTTTTCCCGGCATAGGAGTTTCCTCATCCCAGGTCAAAAAAGAAGAAATTCCTCAACCTTCAGAAGGGCAAGAGAATATTAACCAATAAAAAAACGTGAAGGAGGTATTTTTATGGTAAATGAAAATGCTCAAACTGAAATGTTCTTTGGTGGCTTTGGCTTGATTTGGTTGATTTTCGCGATTATTATCATTTGCGCCATTTTCCGGCCTATCTTCTTTCCTTATCCCTATGTATACTAACAATTCTTATTTGCGAAATTTTTAGTCATAAAAAAATCAGTCACCACATAAAATTGTACTTCATACAATGAAAGCAGATAAGGAGGAAATGACTCCTTTCGGTAAAATTAAAAGGAGGTATTTAATAATGGCTGACACTGCTGCTCATGGCTATGGCTATTATCCTTTTGGACGCGGTTTTGCGATCCTCTTCCTGGTAATCCTCATCCTCTTACTCTTCCCTGGCTTCTTTGGTGGTTATGGCTGTTAAAATGAAAAAAAGCTAAAGGAGGTATTTAATAATGGCTGACACTGCTGCTCATGGCTATGGCTATTATCCTTTTGGACGCGGTTTTGCGATCCTCTTCCTGGTAATTCTCATCCTCTTACTCTTCCCTGGTTTCTTTGGTGGTTACGGCTACTAATATCTGAAAAATGTTTGAGACGCAAGTTAAGCTTGCGTCTTTTTAAATACTAGAAAGGATCACTTTAGCAAACAAAAAAAACAACAAAAATAGTTAATTCCGTACGTGCCTTTGTTCTGTAGCATTATGAAAGGGGTTTACATACAATAAGATGCGAGTTTATAGGAGGTGTAGGAAATGGAGAATAACGTAAATTCCAAGGTTATGGAAGAGGTATCGACATTAACCACTCAGCTATACCAAGTGAAAGGTTTGTGCAGCTATCTTAGTAATATGATAGACGAAGGAACCTATAAGCTGGATGCTATTTTAAATATTGTAAATAACCTTAAAACCAGGGAACAAAATATCATCGCCACGGGTGCAAGTCCGGCCGTAATCCAGCAATTGAACGCGGAGCAGGTTGACAGTTTATTGGAAATGCTAAAGTCACCTGCTTTCCAAAATATTGCGCGTCAGGTTTTGCTCAAATGGGTGGAAAAATAATAAAATAAGCCCTGCTTTTGCGGGGCTTATTTTTATTTAGTTATCTGGAGTTATCTGGAATTTGTGTAGCAGTCACGGCAGTAGACAGGTCTTACACCCGTTGGCTTAAAAGGTACTTGAGTTTCAGCACCACAGCTGGAGCAGTTTACAGTGTAGTACTGACGATCCCCACCACTACGACCGGCATTACCGCGGTTTCCGCTTTGCTGTTTGCGGGCTTTACGGCAGGGCAGGCATCTAGCGGGTTCGTTCTGGAATCCTTTTTCAGCGTAGAAAGCTTGTTCTTGCTCGCTGAAAATAAATTCGGAACCACAGTCTTTACATACCAGAGTCTTATCCATGTTCTCTTCCTCCTAGTGTTAGATTTGCCTGCTCACTTGTCGGGACCTCCAAATCTAACCCTGGGAAAAGAGAATAGATGGAAATACTAACCGTTCAAGCAGAAAGCAGGTATCACCAATTCAAGTATACAACGGAAAACCGCAATTTGCAATTTTTTTTGCAATTTCTGAAAGTATAACTTTATGGAATTAATGGTGGCAGGACAGATTTACCAGAGATTAGCTCCTATAAATTTTGCAAAAATACTTAAACTAAAGTTATGATGATAATGCGTTTTGTAATTTATGGCATAATCGGTTGGGCTTTAGAAATATTTTGGACAGGTATGGGGGCATTGTTCTCAGGTAACTGGCAGCTTCCGGGGTTTACTTATCTTTGGATGTTTCCCATTTATGGGTTGGCGGTACTGCTGGAACCACTCCATGATGAAATTAGTATTTGGCCCTGGTACATCAGGGGGCTGGTGTGGGTGGTAGTTATTTTCGCCATTGAGTATAGTACGGGCTGGTTACTGGGAATGATCCTGGGAAGCTGTCCTTGGGATTACAGTGGGACTACTCCTTTTCATGTCCGGGGTTTGATCAGGCTGGATTACGCCCCGGCCTGGTTTATCGCAGGTTTGCTTTTTGAACGCCTTCACAGGACATTAGATAAAATCAGGATTTAGGCCCTTGCGCTAAATGAGGAAAAAATATAATATCTAATGTGAGTCCTTGTGGGAGGAATACCTATGCGGCTGCGGAAAAAACCTGGCGTACAAAACAAATTACAGGAAATGCGGGAGTTAGTTATCCCTAATCCCGAAGTAAATAAGGGTAATTGGCATGCTGTCTTTGGCAACACCAATCCCCTCCATGTAGAACTGGGTACGGGGAAAGGGACTTTTATTACGACTTTGGCGGGAATAAATCCGGAAATTAATTATCTCGGTGTGGAAAAAGTACCCGATATTCTCTATATTGCTGCTAAAAAAGCCATTGCCCAGTGCTTGCCTAATTTGCGTTTTTTGCATATGGATGTGGAAAATCTGCCTTTTATTTTCGAAGATGGCGAGGTGGACCGTATCTACTTGAATTTCAGTGATCCCTGGCCTAAGAAAAGGCACAGTAAAAGGCGCCTCACACACCGCCACTTTCTGGAAATCTATAAAAAAGTTTTGAAAAGGCCCGGGGAAATTCATCTGAAAACGGATAACCAGGGATTCTTTGAATTTTCTCTTAATGAATTTTCCGAAATGGGGTTTCGCCTGCGCAATATTACTTTTGATTTACATAACAGCGGCTTTAGCGGTAACGTCATGACCGAGTATGAAGAGAGATTTGTTAATTTGGGGCAGCCCATTTACCGCTGTGAAGCCATCGTCTTACCGGAATGAACAAAGGCGCTAATGCGCGCTTTGTTCTTCAACGGGAACCCCTGCGTTCCCAATGAGGCTCCGCCGTTACCCTCCTCATTGAACATAGGGGAATACCTTCCCCTAAGACCCCTGATTCCTAAGGAATTATATCAATTCCTTAGGAAGAGCAAAACGCCAGCACTGGCGTTTTTTTCGTAATATCAAAAAAAGTATAGCCCCATTCATTCGAAAATCGGAAGTCGGATTTCGGAAGTCGAAAGTAAGCTTGACATCACTCCCGGACAAGTTGAAAATGGGAGTGAAAGGAGTGAAACCATGCGTTTGCCGGAAAGCTTCGCGTTACGGATGCAGGACTTGTTAAAAGAAGAGTGGCGGGAGCTTCTTCAGGCCTGGCAAGGGGAACCTTACCAGGGTTTACGTGTCAACACCCTTAAAATAAGTGCCCCAGAATTAAAAAAGCGGGTTTCCTTTAGGCTTGAACCTATACCCTGGGTAGAAGAGGGCTATTATTACCCTTCAGGGGAAAGACCGGCCAAGCATCCCTATTACCAGGCAGGGCTTTATTATTTGCAGGAACCCAGCGCCATGGCCCCTGTAGCCTGTTTGGACATCAAACCGGGAGAAAAAGTATTAGACCTTTGTGCCGCCCCCGGTGGAAAGTCCACCCAGATTGCGGCCAAACTACAGGGTCAGGGGCTTCTCGTTACCAATGATAATAACGCCGAAAGAGTCAAGGCCTTAGTGTGGAATATGGAGCACTGGGGAGCCACCAATGCTGTGGTGACAAATGAGACACCTGAACGCTTAGCCCGTGTGTTCTCTTCCTATTTTGATAAAATTTTAGTAGATGCTCCCTGTTCAGGGGAAGGGATGTTCAGGAAAGACCCCAGGGCCATCAAGAGCTGGGAGAACTACAGTGTGGAAAACTGTGCCCTTTTACAAAAGGATATCCTGGAACTGGCCGCCAGCATGCTGAGTCCCGGAGGACGGTTATTGTATTCAACCTGTACCTTCTCTCCTGAGGAAAATGAAGGTGTCATAGCCGATTTCCTGGCGAAACGTCCTGATTTTAAAATAGCACCCCTTCCCCTGACTCATGGTTGGGCTCAGGGAAGACCCGAATGGGTAAATGATGCCGCAGGATTGGTAAAAGAAGCCAGGAGGCTGTGGCCCCATAGGGTGAAGGGGGAAGGGCACTTTCTGGCACTTTTGGAGAAAGATAGTACAGAACTATTAAGTAAGCCCCTTTCACCTGTGCATTACAGGGAAGAGAAAAATCTTGAGCCACTTTACGCTTTTATGGAAGAAAATTTGACTCACCCCTTAGCAGGTCCTTTTTTGCTCCAGGGCCAGTATGTGTATAGAATACCCCAGGGCCTTCCTGTCATGCAGGGACTGAAGGTGGTACGGCCCGGGTGGTTTATCGGTGTTCTGAAAAATAAACGGTTCGAGCCGTCTCAGGCTCTGGCTATGGGCTTATATAAAAACGATGTCCAAAGGACCCTCTCATTTAGCTTGGGGGATGAAGAGGTGGAACGCTATTTGAAAGGAGAAACCCTGCTGGTAGATGGCGAAAAAGGGTGGACCCTGGTTTGCCTGGAGGAATTCCCCTTGGGTTGGGGGAAACAAACGGGCGAGTATCTGAAAAACTATTACCCACCTGGCTGGCGCCTGTTGGAGTAAGGGGTGTATTGTGAAAGAATATTTACGCCTTGATAAAATCCTGGCCCACATGGGCATAGGAACGCGCACAGAAATTAGAAAAATGATGAAAAAAGGTTTGGTCAGTGTGAACGGGGAAATCATCAAAGACCCTGCGCACAAGATTAATCCGGAAGAAAGTTCTATTATGGTGGCAGGGGAGCCCGTCATTTATAAACAGTTTATCTACCTGATGCTGAATAAACCTGGCGGTTACCTCTCGGCTACCACCGATGAATATGAGAAAACCGTACTTGATCTATTAACTCCGGAACACCAGATTTTTGCCCCTTTTCCTGTGGGACGTTTGGACAAAGATACCGAGGGATTGCTGCTCCTTACCAATGACGGCAAGTTGGGGCATCATCTAACCTCACCGCGCCGGCACGTACCGAAGACCTATTATGCTTTAATTAAGGGTACAGTTGACACAGAGGACCAAAGTGCCTTTGCTGAAGGCGTAGTACTCGATGACGGCTATCATACTCTTCCCGCCCAGCTTACCATCCTCAACGCAGGCGTGCGGTCAGAAATTGAACTTACTATCTATGAGGGAAAATATCACCAGGTAAAAAGAATGTTTGAGGTCCGGGGTAAAGAGGTTATATACTTAAAAAGAATCAAGATGGGTCCTCTTGCTCTGGACGAAAGCTTAGCCCCCGGGGAATATCGGGAATTGACTCCTGAGGAACTTGCGCGACTAAAGGAGGATATCCCCCAATGAAATTTTCTGAAGCCCTGAAGGTATGGGAAGCGGGAATCATCACTGCCGTAGGGGCAGGGGGAAAAACTTCCCTGCTCCTCTCTTTAGCCGCCGAGTGGCGTGAGAGAAAAGCCCCTTTTCTACTTACGACAACCACGAAAATGTTCTTCTGGCAGGTGCAAAATCACCGGCCCGTGATGTGCAGGGATTATGAACGCGGTGTACGATATCTTCGCAAATCGCTGGACAGGCACGGCTTTGCTTCCTGGTTTACCAGGTGGCGCGGGACCAAGGTAGACGGAGTTCCACCCCACTGGTTGGACATGTTTTTTCAAGCTCAATTGGTTCCCCATATTTTTGTAGAGGGGGATGGGGCCAGGCGTAAACTGATTAAAGCGCCGGCACCTCATGAACCAGTGGTTCCCCTTTCCAACCACCTGACACTGGGTGTGATTAACCTGGGGGCCCTTGGCCGTGATCTTACTCCCCAGTATGTGCACCGGCCGGAAATTCTTGCCCATTTACTTGGTAAATCCCTGGGTGATACCATAGAGGTGAGAGACATTGCTGTTCTTGCCGGACATAAAGAGGGAATTTTTAAAGGGACCCCGGGGAAAAAAGCCCTGGTTCTCACCGGCGGGAGCCGGACAAATGTATCTTCTGGAGAGAAAATACTGAAATATTTGTCAACTGCCAACGAGGTTGGCATTAAGCACTTTATATTAACAGAGGGATTCGGCGGAAAGATGCGCGTAATCGAGGTGTTTCATTTATGACGGAAAACTTGGGAGTGGCAGTGTTAGCGGCAGGTTTGGCCAGGCGCATGGGAAAACCGAAGCTTCTTTTGCCTTTTGGTCATGATACTATCCTGGGTCATGTCCTGCGCACAGCCAGTGCTCTTCCCTGGGGGGGAAAAGTGGCCGTTATAGGTGAACCTCAGATGTTGCTAAGGAATATTTGCCAGCTCTACAAGTTTCCCGCTGTTTATAATCCAAACCATGAACAGGGTATGAGCACATCCTTGCGCAGAGCTTTACAGGAGCTTCCTCTCACAGTTGATGGGATTATCTTTCTTTTAGGAGATCAGCCCTTTATTACACTGGATTTAATAAAGGCCATGACGCGAGAGTTTGCTGCCAGGAAAAATCCTGGGGCTATCATTGTGCCAAGTTTTAGGGGGCAGTATTATAGCCCTGTGCTTTTCGGTTGTAACTGGCGGGATGAATTACTCCAGCTTTGCGGTGATGAAGGAGGCAGGAGGCTAATCCGCAATCATCCTGAAGCGGTGATTCCGCTGGTCTGGGATAAACATGAGCCCTTTTATGATATTGATACCATAGAAGATTATAATTCCCTATGTAAGGAGTGGATGGATGATGAAGATATACCAAAAGATCGTTGAATTACTGGAGCAGGGAGAGGTTATTGCTTTAGCTCGCATTACCAGTCAAAAGGGATCGGCCCCCAGGGGGTCAGGGGCCAAGATGCTGGTACGCCAGGATGGCTCCATTTTTGGCACCATTGGGGGTGGACCCCTAGAAGCCCGGGTTATTCAGGAAGCTAAAGAGAGTATCGCCAAACGGGAAAACAAACTGCTGGAATATGACTTGAACAAAGAGTTAAGCGGCGGCTTGAATATGCAGTGCGGGGGACAGGTCCAGGTATCTATCGAAATCATTGCCCCACCACCTCACCTGATCATTGCAGGAGCCGGGCATATTGGCCAAGTCTTAGCCCAATTTGCTCATGCATTAGATTGGCAGGTTTCAGTAGTTGATGATAGGGAGGAGCTTCTTGCTCCCGGGAAACTGCCGCCGGGCGTATGTGGTGTTTGGGGTGAAACCTATGTGGAGGCCATCAGGAAAGTTAAGATTACGCACAATGCTTATATCGTTATTGTGACAAAGGATGCCGATGCCCAGGTCCTGGAGGAAGTCATTCATTCTCCTGCCGCTTATATCGGCATGATTGGCAGTCAAAGAAAGGTGGCCCTGGTCAAAAAGAACCTTGAACAAAAAGGTGTGGACCCAGAAAGACTGCAGGCTGTCCATGCCCCCATCGGTCTGGATATTAAAGCAGAAACACCGGCAGAAATAGCCGTGAGTATTTTAGGGGAAATTATTATGGTGATGAGAGGCGGCCACGACCCGAGACCTATGTCAGTTGTTAGTTGGTAGTGACGGACGCTCCCCGTTTCCCGATTCCCGATACCCGAATTAGCAGTATATTTTCGGGTAGCTGGTAGCGGGTGGCGGGCAGCGATTAAGTTAGTTGGAAATCTGATGTCGGACGTCGGAAAGCGGAAAGCGGATGTCGTTGATAATAGAGAGTTGGAGGAGTTGAGAGCATGCGTAAGGTTAAGGTGGAAGAGGCTGTGGGGATGGTCCTGGCCCATGATATTACCAAGATTGTACCGGGGGAATTTAAGGGGGCTGCTTTTAAAAAAGGACATGTGGTACGTTCTGAGGATATACCCAGGCTCTTGGACCTGGGAAAAGAACATCTTTATGTCTGGGAAGCCAAAGAAGGCTGGCTCCATGAGGATGACGCCGCCAGGGCCATTGTCGAAGCAACGGCGGGAACAGGTTTAACCTTTTCTGAACCCAAAGAGGGAAAGATTAATTATGTGGCTAAGTTTCCCGGTATCCTGAAAATTGATGTGGAAAGGCTGTACCGGGTGAATTCCGTAGATCAGGTGGTTCTTTCCACCCTGCATAACAATATGCCGGTGAAAGAAGGGCAGGTTGTAGCCGGTACGCGCGTTATACCACTGGTCATCGAGGAAGAGAAAATAAACCAGGTCAAGGCCATAGGGCAAAAAAGCCCCCTCATCCAGGTTATACCCCTGAAGGCGAAAAAAGTTGGTATTGTGACTACGGGAAACGAAGTATTCAAAGGAAGGATCAAAGACGGTTTTGGCCCGGCTCTGGAAAGGAAAATGGGCCATTACGGCTGTGAGATTGTGAAGCAGATTATTGTTCCCGATGATACCAGGTTGATTAAGAATGCCATTATTGAGGTCAAAGAAGCAGGAGCGGAGATAATCTTAACCACGGGCGGCATGTCAGTAGACCCCGATGATGTTACGCCTTTAAGCATCAGAGAATTAGGGGCGGATATTGTCAGTTATGGTTCACCTGTACTGCCGGGGGCTATGTTCTTGCTGGCTTACTGGCTTGGGACACCCATCCTGGGCTTACCCGGCTGTGTCATGTATGCCAAGCAGACGGTTTTTGACCTGGTGTTTCCCCGTTTGCTGGCAGAGGAAATCCTGAAAAAACAGGATTTAATACAATTAGGGCATGGTGGGTTATGTATGGACTGTGAAGTATGCCGCTATCCGGCTTGTAGTTTTGGTAAGGCCTAGGAGGTAGCGTGAAAACATTCTCGACAAGCGTCGAAGACCCCTGAGCTTAAAAAAGGGTATAGCAAACAAGCCCTAACGGAAGCAGAGCGCAGAAAGATTAAGCAGGCAGCGTGATATGTTCGGGGTTTACGATACCATGGGCAACCAAGAGTTTAGCAGCTTGCCTCAAAGCTTTCTCCTTTTGCTTATTGCGAAGCTCCACCGGCATATCAACATGGTAGAGGTCACAAGGATTGAAGACTTCACCTGATTGGAGCATATGATAAGTGGCTGTAAGTATCATTCTGGCAATGGCGATTATGGCTCGTTTCTTCCCTCGGCGCTTGGATATCCGCTCATATTTGATACGGTAGTAAGCGGAAGAATTCGATTTTACAGCGGCATGGGCTGCTTGCACGAGCGTGGGCTTGAGATAAACCCCGGCCCTCGTAATGCGAACGGACTTCTTTTTGCCTGCGGATTGATTGTTGCCGGGCGTTAGTCCCCCCCAGCAGCATAAGCGTTTCGAGGATGAGAACTGAGACATATCCGTACCAATTTCGGAGAGGATCGTAATGGCTATGTTACGGTCAACTCCGGGAATGGTACACAGTAGGGCAATGGCGCTTTCCAAGGGTGCAGCCAACCGGGCGATGGTTTGGTCGAGGTCGGCAATGAGCTGCTCCACGAAATCCAAGTGTTTGCGGACGAAACGGATGCGTGTCTTCTGTTCCGCAGACATTTGAAAACCCTCAATAGATTCGATGACCTCGTCGGCTTTCTTCTTCAAGGAGCGTTGCAGCAAGGAAACGCAATGTTTTGGATCGAAAGAATCCGAGTTTACAAGGTAGTCCGTGATGGAAGAGGCAGATTTGCCAAACATGTCGGAAACGACAGCATCAAGGGCGACATTGCAAACGGTGAAAGCGTTCTGAAAGCGGTTCTTTTCGCTGGATTTACAGGAAACGAGCTTGAAGCGGTATCGCGTATACTCCCGCAAAATGCGGATGTTCTTGGACGGGATAAAGCTACCGGGAACCAGACCGAGGCGAAAAAGATCGCCGATCCACTTGGAATCCTTGACATCATCCTTGTTGCCCTTAACAGCAGCAACCCACTTGGGGTTGGCGACGGTAACCCGGATGCTGTCCTCCAGCAAATTGTATATGGGAACATAATACTTCCCGGTGCTCTCCATGCAAACGTCAAAGCAGTTGTTGTCAATCAGCCACTGCTTAAACGCCAGAATGGATTTGTTAAAGGTAGAAAAACGCTTTTTTTTGTAACTCGGAACGATACCCTGCGTTGTGATGAGCGTAGCGACGAGAAATGTCTTGTGTACATCGACGCCACAACAGATGGGATAAACGATTCTCAGAATTCTCCCTCCTTGCAATGAAATTGTGAGGGAGAAGACAGTGACTGGATCGCCGCACATTTAACGCTGAGTTAAAACAATGATTAGCGTGCGGCCTCATGGCACCACTTATTTGTGCTTGTAAGGCGATCCTTACACTGGTTTTTATACTGATTTAAGCCAAGAGGCAGTCTGCAACTCGCCTCACCGTGCTTTGTAGTGTGCCTTCTCCTCAGACAGATTGTACTGTAATCAGGGTGGGTGTGCACCTGTTTTCATTACTATTTGTGTCGCCCGCACCGGCGGCGCGAGATGGAGGTTTTTATGAACAAGGAAATTGGTTTGAGCCTTAGAGAACTTCTGGAACTTGAGCCATTTCACAATACAAGAGTTGTAGGGGGCCATAAGGGGCTCGATAAAACGGTGATTAATGTCAATGTTATGGAAGTGCCGGATATCCTTGATTGGATTAAGCCGGGTGAGCTTCTTTTAACTACGGCTTACTCCATACGCGATAATGTCACGGCGCAGCAGAATCTTGTTCCCCAACTGGCCCAAAGAGGGCTGGTGGGATTGGCCATCAAACCCCGCCGCTATATTGAACGTATTCCCGACATTATGATCGAACAGGCCGATCAGTATGATTTTCCCCTGCTAGAATTGCCAGGAGAAGTTTCTTTTTCCGATTTGATTAACCATGCCTTAACAGCCATTGTAGATAAGCAGAACAACTATTTAAACCGTTCCCTTAATGCGCACCGCTTGTTTATGGATATTGTCCTAAATGGGGGTGATCTAAAAGACATGGCTAAAAGTCTGGCCCAACTCGTTGAAAATACTGTAATCATCTACGATGTTAAACATGAACGGGTGGCCTGGGAAACGGTAAATTGGGACGAGGATAAAATCGGGGATTTATGGGATAAAGAAAGTGTAGGAGTTGTTCGAGGACATGTACAAACAAGTAAAGTACCTGTAGAAGCCGACGGTTGCAAATTCTGTAACCTGGAGGTTCCCATATATTCCGGAAATGAATACTATGGTAAAGTGCTTGTTTGTGAAACAAACAAGCCCCTTAGTTTTTCGGATATCCCTATTGTGGAAAGATTGGCTACAGTAGCGGCTTTAGAAATTGTCAATCAACATGCACTCATTCAAGTGGAAAGACGTTATGCCAACGAATTTTTAGATTTGTTGTTATTCTCACAAATAGAAGAGGAAAGTGAATTTATTAACCGCGGCAAGTTTTTTGGTTGGGACCTTGCCAAACCCTATGTAGCAGTGATTTTACAGTACGAAAATGACTCTATTAAAACCGGCAGCGAAAGTGAAAAGAGACGACAGGATATTAATAATAGTATTTTTAAGATGGTTTGCGACTTTTATAAAGATGAAGATAGAGCTGTTATTGCTGGCACGAAAAGCAATATGGTTATTTTGTTATTAGAAGTAAAGAAAAAGGAACCAAAACTTTTATACAGGGAGGTTATGGAAGAAGCCAAGCTTATGCGGAAAGCCCTTTCTCATCTTTTAAAAGAAGGGGATCTTACAATCAGTGTAGGACGTTACTATGAGGGAATTGCCGGGATTCAGAAAAGTTACAAAGAAGCCTTTAAAGCCTTGCGTATTGGGAAACAAATAGGCTCCCGGGGGCAGAATATTAATTTCCACGATCTTGGGATTTACCGCCTCCTTGTCCTCATTGATAAACGGGAAGAACTGGAGGAATTTCTTAACGAAACGGTAAGGCCGCTCATTAATTATGATGCTGAGAGAAATTCAGATTTGGTGAAGACTCTGGACATGTTTTTCAGATGTCAGGGCAATGCTAAAAAAGTTTCCGATAAACTCTATACTCACTACAATACGGTTTTGTATCGTTTGGAAAGGATTCAGGAAATAACCGGACTGGATTTAAATGACTCTGAGGACAGGTTTAACCTTGAGGTTGGCTTAAAAGTATGCAAATTAATGCAAACGAAAGTTTGACCCCTGGATAACTACTGAGACCTTTTTGCGGCGAGTCCTCATTATTCGAATAGTAGTTTAAGCCAAATGCTGTAAAAGCCCTTAAGAGGGCTTTTCTCTTTTCAAGGATGAACTGGATGTAAAATACTATACAAAATAAGCAAGTGACGTTTGTAAAACAGTAACAAAGGTATAAACCTTGCAAAAAGAGAATATTTTTATGAAATGTTATACAGATTAGCATAAGAAGAGGGGGGCTTAGGCCATGGGATTGATGTTACGTGGAGTTTCCCTTGGCGAAGCGTTCCGCCATAGACTTAAGCAGGGCTCCTTTACGGGAACTGTGCACAGTGTGTTTCACCGGGTCTGTAATCTTTTCACTATGGAGGGTGAACTGTACTCTCTGGCCTTACCGGAGGTGGGCAACAGTCCTAACAGTTTACTGGTGGCACTGCCCCCCGGAGAAGATTTTATATCATGGGGGTTCGTGCAGAATGGGAAATTCATGGCTATTGGTACAAGTACCCTCTTAATTGATGATTATTTTATTGATCTCAGTAAAGCTGGGCTATGGACCCTGGGGGATATGGATTGTCCAGTTTCCCGGCATCAAATACTAAAAAATCTCATGATTTTAAAAAAACAAGTGGTGAGGGATGGCTTTCCTGAAGGATTAGGCGGGCTTCTTGCCGATAAACCTCCGGACAGCTATCTCATCAAGGCCGTTTTGAAAGTATTGATTCCTCTTACTGAAGCTATCCGTTCCGGGGATCAGGTAGGTGTTTACAGGGGGGGCCGTTCGCTGATTGGCCTTGGACCGGGATTAACTCCCTCGGGGGATGATTTTTTAAGCGGTTTTATGAGCAGTCTTTATTGTGGCGCCAAGGCCTTGGGATTTGAAACTACAGGGGTTTGGCGCTGCAATCAGGAGATTGTCAGAGCAGCTAAGGGCCGCACCAACCTGATCAGTTATACACAAATCTTATATGCCAGCCAGGGTCAAACACCGGAACATATACATGCCCTCCTTAATGCCCTTTACTACGGCGAGGATGATGAACAGTTAATAAAAGCCGTAAAAAGGGTACTGGGGATGGGCAGCACTTCTGGCAGTGACCTGCTGGCCGGTATTGGTATGGCTATGGAGTTTTTATTAACCCAAGATACTTTATATCAAGAAAGGAGTGCCCAGATATGGTTGTAAAAGTTATCGTAAAGGCTAATGCCTATTTTGACTCTGTTACCCTCATGGCCATTTCTAAAAAAATAACAGAAAGGGCAGGGGTCTTTGATGCTGTCGTTGGTATGGGGACAGACTTAAATAAAGAACTAATTGCTAATGTTGGCATGGAAACCCCGGAAGTGGTGAAAGCGGGGCCCAATGACCTCTTAATCGCTGTCAAGGCTGAAAACGAAACAATTCTGGCAGAAGCCATCCAAGCAGTAGAGGAAGCATTGGTGCAACGTAAAGGTGCCAAAAAAGCAGCCGAACAGGTGCCTAAAAGCCTGGACGGGGCCTTAAATCTTGCTCCTGAAAGTAATTTAGTTGTGATTTCCCTGCCAGGTGCTTATGCGGCCAGGGAAGTGAAAAAAGCCCTGGAAAACAATCTCCATGTCATGTTATTTTCCGATAACGTGTCCCTGGAAGATGAAATTGCCCTAAAAAAATTAGCCCATGAAAAGGGTCTCTTGATGATGGGACCTGACTGTGGCACAGCCATTATTAACCATGTTCCCCTTTGTTTTGCCAATGTAGTCCGTCCCGGGAATATTGGTATTGTGGCTGCTTCAGGAACAGGTACCCAGGAAGTTACTTCTTTGATTGACCGTTTCGGTGGCGGGATCTCCCAGGTCATCGGTACAGGAGGCAGGGATTTAAAGGCAGAGGTAGGCGGAATTATGATGCTGGACGGCCTCAAGGCCTTAGAAGAGGATCCCGCTACTGCTGTTATTGTGATTATTTCCAAGCCCCCTGCGCCTCAAGTCGCAGAAAAAGTTCTGGCAGCAGTAAAGAATGGGTCCAAACCCAAAGTAGTGTTTTTCCTAGGGGGTGACCGCAGTGCTATTGAAAAGGCTGGAGCCATCGCGGGATATAACCTAGAGGATACTGCCCGGAAAGCGGTGGCCTTAGCCTTAGGCAAAGAAATTCCCACAGATTGTGTATGCTGTGTAGAGGATCTGGCCGTTGTGGAGCGTGAACAGGCTGGAATGGCTCCTGGACAAAAATATGTTCGTGCCCTTTATACGGGTGGAACACTGTGCGATGAAGCCATGTTAGTATTGCAGGAGGACCTGGGCGGTATCTACTCAAATATTGCCTTTAAGCCCGAGTTGATGCTGGAGGACACCTCTAAGAGCAAGAAACATACAGCTATAGACTTAGGTGATGACAAGTTTACAGTAGGACGGCCCCACCCCATGATTGACCCCACCCTCAGGCTCTCCAGGCTTTTACAGGAGGCCCGGGATCCAGAAACAGCCGTTATCCTCCTGGATGTTGTTTTAGGTTACGGTTCCCATCCCGATCCTGCAGGGATTCTTGTGCCCGTGATTAAGGAAGCTAAGGCTCTGGCTCAAGCCCAAGGACGATACCTGTCCGTTGTAGCATCCATTTGTGGAACCCATAAAGACCCGCAAAATTTCACTGAACAAGAGGCCAAACTGAAAGAAGCGGGTGTCGTTATTGCATCCAGTAATGTAAAAGCCGCCAAACTGGCAGGTACAATCGTGAAGGACAGACAATAGGTCCGGAAGGGAGGTTAAGACATGACAAAGATAAAGGAGCTCTTTGCACAAAAAATCAACGCTATTAATTTGGGAACAGAACTCTTTAAAAACGACTTAGCCAAGCAAGGTATTCCTGTGGTTCAGGTGGACTGGACTCCTCCGGCTGGAGGGGATATTCGCCTGATCAAAGCTCTGGATGCTTTGAAAGCTTTAGAAGATAAAATTAATGAAGCAAACCAGGAAGCATTTAATCGTTATACCGGTGCCCAACCCATGCTGGTGGATATAGAGACTGCTTTGGACTTTATACCCGGTATGACGAAAAAGACTATCCTGCACGCAGGGCCGCCCATAACCTGGGAGAAAATGTCCGGACCCATGCGTGGGGCCGTGATGGGGGCCCTCATCTATGAAGGTTTGGCTTCTAATGGGGAAGAAGCGGAAAAATTAGCTGCCTCAGGAGAAATCACTTATTCTCCCTGTCATGAGCGGGGCGGGGTGGGTCCCATGGCTGGTGTAGTTTCAGCCTCTATGCCCGTCTTTGTCATTAAAAATGTTACCCATGGCAATACAGCTTTTTGTACTTTGAATGAAGGCCTGGGTAAGGTGCTGCGCTATGGTGCCTATAGTGAGGAGGTTATTGAACGTTTACGCTGGATAGAGAAGGTCCTGGCCCCTGCTCTGAAAAAAGCCATTCTTCTTTCTGGCGGAATCGACCTTCGAGCCATGGTAGCTCAAGCCGTCCACATGGGGGACGAAGGTCATAACCGTAATAAGGCCGGTACTTCTCTCTTTATTCGAGCTATTGCCCCCTATTTGCTCCAGGCAGGAATACCGCAGGAAGATTTGGTGAAAATAGTTAACTTTATCAATAGTAACGACCACTTCTTCTTGAATCTTTCTATGCCATATTGTAAAGCCGCTTTGGATGCGGCAAACGGTGTGCCTTACAGCACCATGGTCACAACCATGGCTCGAAATGGTACAGAATTCGGTATACGTATCAGTGGCTTGGGGACCAGATGGTTTACCGGTCCGGCCCAAATGATTAAGGGGCTCCTTTTCCCAGGTTTCACGGAAGCTGATGCCAACCCTGACATTGGTGACAGCGCCATCACCGAAACAGCCGGTATCGGAGGTTTTGCTATGGCTGCTGCCCCGGCTATAGTCCAGTTTGTGGGTGGAACTGTGGATGATGCTCTCGCCTATTCCAACCGTATGTATGAGATTACTATTGGAGAAAACAAATTCTTCACTATTCCGCAATTTAATTTCCGCGGCAGTGCTACGGGGATTGATCTAAGAAAGGTTATTGAGCTGGGTATTTTACCCCAGATCAATACGGGGATGGCCCATAAGGAGCCCGGTGTTGGTCAGGTAGGTGCGGGATTAGTGAATCCGCCCAGAGAGTGTTTTGAAAAGGCTCTCCTGGCTTTTGCTGAAGAGTATGCAAAATAACTTGATAAAGGGTGTAAGATATGAGCAATACCAAAAAGCTGCCTCTGGCTGGAGTTAAGGTGCTGGACATGACCAGGGTCCTGGCAGGTCCATTTGCCACCATGATGTTAGCCGATTTCGGGGCGGAAGTCATCAAAATAGAGCGACCTGAAGTAGGGGATGATTCCCGTGAGTTTGGGCCTTTTGTGGATGGCTTCAGCGCTTACTTTGCCAGTTTAAACCGGGGGAAAAAATCACTCACTTTGGAACTAAAGATTCCCGAGGGTAAAGCTGTTTTCCTGGACCTGGTGAAAAAAGTAGATGTATTAGTGGAAAACTTCCGGCCAGGAACCATGGAAAAGCTGGGTTTAGGCTATGAGGAATTAAAGAAAGTTAATCCTAGGCTAATATATGCTGCTTCTTCGGGCTTTGGCCAGACCGGTCCTTATGCTCATAAAGCTGCCTATGATATGATAGTACAGGGAATGGGCGGTATCATGAGTATTACCGGGGAACCAGGCAGACCACCTGTCCGGGTCGGGGCTTCTATCGGGGATATCACTGCAGGGCTTTTTACTGCTTATGGTATTATGACTGCTTTGTACCACCGGGAGAAGACAGGGCTGGGGCAGCTGGTTGATGTGGCCATGCTGGATTGCCAGGTGGCTATCCTGGAAAATGCTATTGCGAGGTATGCCGTTACCGGAAAGGCCCCTGAACCCCTGGGTACACGTCATCCTTCCATTACCCCTTTCCAGGCCTATAAAACGCAAGATGACTGGATTATTGTCGCTGTGGGCAATGATCAACTCTGGGCCAAGTTTTGTAAGGTGATCGGACGTGAAGAATTAATTGATGACAGCAGGTTTATCACTAATGCTAAGCGCACGGAACATGTTGAAGAATTAGGAAACATACTGGAAGAAATCTTTAAAACCAAGAGTTTTGCCCAATGGATGAAAGAGTTGGATGCTGCGGGTATCCCCTGTGGTCCCATCAACACTGTTGATAAGCTCTTTAATCATCCCCAGATAAATTCTCGAGAAATGCTGGTGAAAGTTAAAATTCCTCAGGACAAGGAAATTGTTGCCCCAGGGGTTCCTGTAAAATTGTCAGAGACACCGGGTGGTGTGCAAGGGCCTGCCCCTGCTTTAGGTGAGCATACCGATGAAATTTTGAAGACTTTATTGGGTTATACTGAAGAAAAGATAGCCTCCCTGAAGACAAAAGGTGCCCTCTGAGATGAAATGGAGGTTTTGCCACATGAGCATAATCGTTAACCGTAAACCTTGAACCTTTAACCGTTAACCGACTTCCCATCTCTGACTACCGACTTCCGACAACAGATTTCAATACTGTTAAAAGCTAGAGTTTCTAAAGTAAATAAAATTAGAAAAAAGGAGAGATTTACCGTGATTAAAAACTGGGACAAAGTAAAAATGTATGACTTAACCCAACCTCTCAGCCACTTGACTCCGGCCTGGCCTACCTATGAACCCTTACAAATCAAATTCTTCAAGCGTCTTGCCCCTAATGGCGCCAACGGACAGCTGATTACCACCAGCAACCACGTAGGAACTCACCTGGATGGTTCTTTACACTTCTGTACCCACGGCCGTGACATTGCCAGCATTCCTCTTACTGACCTCATTGGACCTGGTGTAGTTGTGGACCTCAGTGATATTGCTGAAGATTATGGTATCTATACTTCCAAAGATATTACCGACAGGGTGGAGGTTAGAGAAGGGGATATCCTCCTCATCCATACCGGCTACGTTAAATACAGTTGGGATCAACCCGAGGCCGATGAAGTGCGCTACATGGTAAAACATCCTGGTCCTACTCGTGAATTCTCAGCATGGTGTAAGAAAATGAAAATCAAGTGGATTGGTATTGATGCCGGCTCTGCTGACCACCCCATGAATACCAAGATCCGGGATTGGATGCCTGCCCAGGCTAAAGAATGTGATGCCTACTTTAGGAAGAAATACAATAAATCCCTTGAAGAAATGTTCCCTGCCGAAGATTATCAGTTGATGCACATTGACCTCTTCCCCCATGATATAATTCACGTGGAAAATATAGGGGGACAAATCCGTGAAGTCTTAAACAAGCGCCTCATCATCGGCTGCTACCCCTGGAGATTTGTGGGCGGTGAATCCAGTATTTGTCGTATTGTGGCCTTTGATGAAGAATAAGATAATGGAAGTGAAGGTTGACAGGCTTTAGGGCCTGTCAACTTTACCTCATAGCTATTTCAGGAAATCAATACCAGTAATAAAATACTGTTAATTCTGAAAAAGGGAGAATTATGGGGGGCAAGTTTTAGATGGGAAAAACCATTGTATTAGCCTTTGGCGGTAATGCCATCACCAAGGCCGGTCAAAAAGGGACTTTTCCAGAACAGTTAGCCAATATTAAAGAAACCTGTGCTCATCTGGTAGGTCTTATTAAAGAAGGACATCGCGTAGTCTTGACCCACGGCAACGGACCCCAGGTCGGTAATCTGCTAATTAAAAATGAGTTAAGCAAATCTGTTGTACCCGCTATGCCTTTGGATGTTTGTGTATCTAATACTCAGGGTTCGTTAGGGTATGCTTTGCAGCAGGAACTCACCAATGCCTTAGTTAAAGAGGGTATTCATGTTCCAGTGGTTACAGTAGTCACAAGAGTCGAGGTAGATAAAGATGATCCGGCCTTCCAAAATCCTACCAAACCTGTGGGTCCTTTCTATACTGAAGAAGAGGCTAAAAAGCTTAGAGAAGAGAAAGGTTATGCCATGGTTGAGGATAGCGGGCGCGGTTGGCGCAGGGTCGTTCCTTCACCTTTTCCTCTGAAAATACTAGAAAAAGATGCGATTCGTGCTTTAATCGAGGCAGGTGCTGTGGTTATTGCTGCCGGTGGTGGCGGAATCCCGGTCTCCCAAAATGATTTGGGAGAGTATAGTGGAGTTGAAGCCGTTATTGATAAGGATTTAGCCGGTCAACAGCTAGCCCGGGATGTAGGAGCGGATACCTTTGTCTTGTTAACAGGGGTAAGCCGCGTTGCCATCAACTTTGGCAAGCCTTCACAAAAGGAGTTAGACGTTATTACTGCCAGGGAAGGCCGCCAATATCAAAAAGAAGGTCACTTTCCGCCCGGCAGCATGGGTCCTAAGATGGAAGCAGCTCTTTTATTTGTGGAAAAGGGAGGCCAAAAGTCAATTATTGCGGCCCTGGAAGAGATTGGACCAGCCTTAAAAGGAGAAACAGGTACCACTATTATTCCTGAGTAGGAGGATTTATCATGATCGAGCATATTGTGGCAGGAGTACAAATTGCCGCCAAACCCAATGATGTAGAGTATAACGTAGCCAAAATGCTTATGTGGTTAGAGAAGGCGGCTAAAGAACACAGGGCCCAGCTGGTTGTTTTTCCGGAAAGTATTACCACTGGTTTTACACCCTGTATGGCTGTTAGTGATTTCTACCATTTGGCCGATACAATCCCGGGCAAAATTACTGATCAGATTGCCAGAGAGGCTAAAAAGTTGGGTGTTCATGTGGTTCTGCCCATGTATGAAAAAGGTCCTGAGCCTTCCATTATCTACAACTCTTCAGTTTTAATTGACGACCTGGGACGAATTGTCGGAGTATACCGTAAAACTCATCCCTTCCCCACAGAAAGGCTGGAAGGGGGAGGATGGACTACCCCCGGAAATGAAGCCAATGTCTATGAGACCAAACTTGGTCGTATCGGTATGATCATCTGCTACGACGGGGATTTTCCCGAACTATCCAGGGTTCTGGCCATCAAAGGTGCTGAAATCATCACCCGCCCCTCGGCCTTATTAAGAAGTTTTGATATCTGGTCTTTGACCAATCATGCCCGGGCCTATGATAACCATGTCTATGTGGTAGCCGTTAACGCTATTGGGCCCGATGCGGGTAATAATTACTATTTTGGCCATAGCATGATTGTCAGTCCCATAGCCCAGAAATTAGCCCAGGGCAGGGGAACGGAAGAAATTATTTCGGCAAAATTAGATCCTGAACCCTTAAAATATGTGAGTTACGGGACCTTATCACCGCAAATTTTTGACCATTTAGAAGATAGAAATGTAGGTGTTTACCGGGAAATTCTCACGCCGGCCAAAAGTGCTTTTGAACCCTCAAGACGGATACCTTATAAAAAGACTGAATTGTAGGCAAAGAATATTTTTATCGACAATATACGACCTGCTAATATGTATAGAGAAAACCTCTGGAGATATTGGCTGCGGGGAAAAAGATGGTCTCCATTTTTTAGCAATTGGCATTGATTAACAAATAAAATGACGGGAATTTATCTAATGGTAACAAAGGAATTTAGTTTTTAGGCAAGAATTATAAAAACAACAAAAGAAAATTTGTTAAAAACGTACATTGCTTTATATGGACGGATGAGCAAAGGACTTATAATTATCAGACAATTCGCAATTGGTGTCAAAAGTGGCAACCATGTACACAAAAGTCAGGAGGTGGGGTTATGCATCAATTCATGTATGTTAAACCAAAGGATATCACCGAAGCAGTGAGAACATTAGCAGAAAATGGAGAAAAAGCCAGGGTGCTTGCAGGTGGAACTGATTTAATTGTTCGTATGGTCGATAAAATATGGAAGCCTGAAGTTGTCATTGATATTAAAGGATTAAAGGAACTCTCGGGTATCAGGGAAATAGATAATTATGGTGTGGCTATCGGGGCGGCCACACCCCTTAACGAGATTATCGGACATCCCTTGATCCAGGAGCGCTTTTCTATCTTAGCGGAAGGAGCCCATGAAATAGGTTCGTGCCAGATTCGGAATCGTGCTACTCTGGGAGGAAACCTGTGCAATGCCTCGCCTTTGGCTGATACGGCGCCTGCTCTTTTGGTCTTGGACGCAGTGGCAGTTGTACAGGGAGAAGAGGAAAGACTCATACCTATGACGGAGTTCTTTGCCGGTCCGGGGAAGACTACCCTGGCCAGGGGCGAATTGTTAAAAGAAATTCGTATCCCCTATTTACCCACCGAAAGCAAGGGGATTTATTACAAGCATGCCAGGACTAAAGCTGTTGACTTGGCCTCAGTTGGTGTAGCCGTATTGGCCCTGAAGCCGGGAGAAATTCGCATTGCTTTGGGAGCTGTGGCACCTACACCTGTCAGAGCCAAAAAGACGGAAGTTTTCTTAAAGGGTAAAGAGATAACCCCTTACGTAATCAAAGAGGCTGTGGCCCTGGTGCAAGAAGAGGTATCTCCCATAACCGACATTCGCGCAACGGAAGAATACCGCCGGGAAATCATAGCTGTACTTGTTAGACGCGGCCTCTATGAAATACAAAAATTTCTACGGGGGGAGTGAGGGCTATGATGAAACATAGAATCCGTTTTACGATTAACGGAGAAGTAAGAGAGATGGAGGTTAAATCTAACCAGCGACTCCTCGATCTGATTCGTAATGACTTGGACCTGACGGGCACTAAAGAAGGCTGTGCCGGAGGAGAGTGCGGCGCCTGTACTGTTCTCGTTGACGGTAAGGCGATTAACTCCTGCCTGATGTTGGCCGTAGAGGCTGACGGTAAAGAAATATTAACTATTGAAGGACTGGCCGAAGGTATGGTTCTTGATCCCATCCAGGAATCTTTTGTAGAGCATGGTGCCCTCCAGTGCGGTTTCTGTATACCGGGAATGATTATGTCGGCTAAGGCTTTGTTAAAGAAAAATCCCCACCCTTCGGAAATGGAAATTAGAGAGGCCATTAGCGGAAATCTCTGCCGTTGTACGGGATATGAGAAAATTATTGAAGCTATTCTAAATGTTACCCAAAAACAGGCCTGAAGGGAGGTAGAGTTTTATGGCAGGAAATGTAATCGGTAAAAGTGTAGTTCGTAAGGACGCTTTGGAAAAAGTCACCGGGGCGGCTAAATATGTAGGTGACTTAAAGTTTAGTCCCATGCTCCATGCCAAAATCTTGCGCAGTCCCTATGCCCATGCCAAGATTGTCTCTATAGATACCTCGGAAGCTAAGAAACTCCCCGGGGTTAAAGCAGTCGTAACGGGGGATGATTTCCACCAGTATGTGGGTTTATACCTGGTAGACAGAACCCTCTATGCCTATGAAAAGGTCAGGTATATAGGTGAGGCGGTAGCGGGTGTGGCGGCCGTCAGCCCGGAAATCGCCGAGGAAGCTGTTAAACTTATTAAAGTTGAATATGAGCCCCTCCCTGTGGTATTAGACCCTGAGGAAGCTATGAAACCCGATGCTCCCCTTATTCATGAAAAACTCCATGAATATAAATGTGTGCCTTTTATTTTTCCGGTGCCTCATACCAATATCTCTAACCACTTCAAGATCAGGAAAGGAAATGTGGAAGAAGGTTTTAAGCAGTCAGATTATATCTTTGAAGATGAATACTATGTCCCCCACATGCAGCATTGCCCTATCGAACCCCACGGCACCATAGCCCATATGGACCAGAAGGGAAAGATTACCGTTTATAACAGCTGTCAGTCCCCCAATGCCACGAGAAAACTGCTTTCTGCCGCTTTAAATTACCCCGTCAACAAAATCCGGGTTATTGCGCCTTATGTGGGTGGTGGTTTTGGCGGTAAGGCGGGGGCTACCATCGAGACCCTGGTTGTGCCCTTAGCCATGAAAACACCTGGCTATTATGTCAAATTAATCTACAACCGGGAAGAAGAGTTCCGTGATACCTTTGTCAGGCAGGGCATGAAGGCCTACGTTAAGACAGGGGTTACCCGGGAAGGAAAAATCCTGGCCCAGGAACTGAAGATGATCTGGGATGGCGGTGCTTACACAGAATACGGCGCCAACATTACCAGGGCAGCAGGTTATACTTCAGGGGGGCCCTATGAAATCCCCCATATGAAAACTGATTCTTACTGTGTTTATACCAATAAACCCGTAGGTGGACCTTTCCGGGGCTTTGGCATGGGTGAATTACATTGGGCCCTGGAACAGCAGCTGGACCAGATCGCCTGTAAACTGGGTATAGACCCCGTGCAGATTCGAATGATTAATGCCTGCCGCGACGGATCCATCAATGCTTGCGGCGAAAAGCTCAAAGATATCGGGCTTACCAAGTGTATTGAAAAGGCTGCGGAGATGATCGGCTGGGATAAGCCAAAAGAATACACTCCAGGTAAAGTAAGGGGCCGTGGTATTGCCTGCATGGTAAAAGGTCCGGCTATGCCGCCTAATGCAGGTTCTTCGGCAGTATTAAAAATCAATGAAGACGGCTCTGCTAATTTACTCATCACGGCTACGGAAATCGGGCAAGGCTCCATGACGGCATTGGCCCAGATTGCCGCGGAGGAACTGGGTATGTCCGTGGATAAAATCGAAGTGGCTCTGCCCGATACCGAGTATACTCCTTATGAATGGCAGACGGTGGCCAGCCGTATCACTTATTCTGCCGGTAATGCTGTCATCCGGGCAGCCCAGGATGCGAAACGCCAGTTGAAAGAACTTGCTGCCGTGGGCTTTGGTGTTACACCGGAGGAGATGGATGTAGCCAATGACAAAGTATTCTTGATCGCCAATCCTGAAAAATACTATACCATCGCTGAACTGTCCCTGGGATTGGTTTTACCCAACGGAGGAGGAGTGGGAGGACCCATTGTAGGCCGTGGTTCCTGGGTGCCCGAAGGCTTAGGGGGTTTGGACCCGGAGACAGGACAGGGAACTAAGGCTGTCGCCCACTGGACCTTTGGCTGCCAGGCCGTGGAAATCGATGTGGACGTGGAAACAGGTAAGATTGACCTGGTCAATGTGGCTGCCGTTTATGATATTGGCAGGGTAATTAACCCCTGTATGGCCGAAGGGCAAACCCAGGGTGGTATTGTTCAGGGACAGGGTGTGGCCTTCCACGAGCAAATGGTTTTTGACGAAAACGGTAAGCTGAAGAATCCGTCCTTTGTGGATTATAAGTTGATTAACGCCGTGGAAATGCCCAAGATGTCCATCCATTTTGTAGAAACTCCCCTTGAAGACGGTCCCTATGGTGCCAGGGGTTTTGGCGAGCACGTCATGGTTCCCACAGCCCCGGCCATTGCCAATGCCTTATATGATGCTTTAGGGATCAGGGTTAAGTCTCTACCCATGACAGCAGAAAAGGTGCTGAAAGCCATCAAAGATAAGAACTGCGTATAGCTTTCAGAATCTGGATACCCCCGTAAGGAAGGTGGTGAAGGACAGGGACAGGAAGAATGAACCAGGTATGACTGCACTTTAGCCATTAAAAATTATGCCCTGAGGGGTAGTAGGAGTTGAGTTAATTTTGGCGAGAAGAGTCATTCAAGTTGAAGAAAAACTACCTTTGTTAGAAGCCCTTCCTCTTAGTTTCCAGCATTTGTTCGCCATGTTTGGCGCCTCTGTGTTAGTACCTATCTTGTTTAAAATCGATCCTGCCACTGTTCTTCTCTTTAACGGTATCGGTACTATTATTTACCTTGTACTGTGTAAGGGTAAAACCCCGGCCTTCCTGGGATCCAGTTTTGCCTTCCTGTCACCGGCTTTTGCTGTAATGGCAACCCATAGTTATGAGTATGCCCTGGGCGGATTCGTTGTTTCCGGTCTTATCTTTATGGCTACTGCAACTCTTATTTATTTTGTAGGTATCAAATGGATAGATGTGGTCTTCCCCCCTGCAGCCATGGGCGCTATTGTTGCCATTATCGGTTTGGAACTGGCTCCGGTAGCTGCTGACATGGCAGGACTTACGGCTAAGACTTTAGACCCCAAGACCATTACTGTATCCATGCTTACCTTATTAATCGTTATTTTGGGTTCAGTGCTCTTTAGAGGATTTCTGGCAGTTATTCCCGTGTTAATTGGCGTAGTTGGCGGTTATGTCATTGCTTTAGCCATGGGCATGGTAGACTTTACCCCAGTGGCCCAAGCTGCCTGGGTCAAAATGCCAACTATCTATACACCAACCTTTGATGTGGGAGCTATAATTACTATTATTCCCGCTGCCCTGGTGGTTATTGCCGAGCACGTAGGTCACCTGATTGTTACCGGTAATATTGTGGGTAGAGACCTGGCCAGAGACCCCGGTTTACACCGTTCTTTAATGGGTGATGGTGTTTCCACTACTCTCTCCGGTTTCTTTGGTTCCGTTCCTACCACCACTTATGGTGAGAATATAGGGGTAATGGCTATTACAAGAGTGTACAGTGTCTGGGTTATCGGTGGGGCTGCCGTGATTTCTATGATCTTAGCCTTCTCCGGCAAACTAGCCGCTCTCATTCAGAGTATCCCTGTTCCTGTAATGGGCGGTATTTGTCTACTGCTCTTCGGTGTAATCGCTGCCTCCGGTATCCGCATGCTGGTTGAGCAGAAAGTAGACTACAGTAGACCCAAGAACCTGGTACTCACTGCCGTTGTTCTTACCATTGGTCTCAGCGGCGCCCATGTAGAATTGGGAACTGTATCCCTGAAAGGGATGGCCCTAGCCACTGTAATTTCCATCTTTATCAGCCTGGCTTTCAAAGTCTTTGAGATGATGGGCGCTATGAATGATCACGATGATGACGTGAAGGTTTCCCATTAATTCTTAAGTGTAAAAACTGCTGTCTTCACAGGCAGCAGTTTTTTTGATGGATTTTTGAACCATTTTTCTGCCTGTCTCATAAGATGTAATGGACATTCAATTACATCCGGAAGGAGGAGGCCTCAGGCATGAATAATGAGAGAAATAGACCTTCACCACTTAAATGTCCGTACTGTGGTAAAGTTTTCCCCTATGGCCCCGGTTTCGGTCCTGGTCCTTATGGACCAGGGTTTGGTCCCGGCCCCTATGGCCCCGGTTTTGGTCCTGGTCCTTATGGACCTGGTTACGGTCCTGGCCCCTATAGACCTGGTTCTGGGTCTTGGCTCTTTCAATCTATCTTTGATTTCTTTGGTCCTGGACCTGTACCGCCCCGCGAAAGAAAAGAAGAAGCCTGATCAAATAAGTAAGTTAAAAGCCCCTAGTTGGATGGGGGCTTTTAATATGGATATTTATTGGGATGTATTGCCTGGTTGTACTACTTTTCGGGAAGTTTAATCTTGACAAAGCAGGGGAAGTTGTAGAATATATTTTTGAGTTCATCATGGATAAGGAGTAGGAAAAATGCGTATATCACTTCCTAGAACGATTATCAGAACAATACAAAGGGCCGTTGTTGAATTTGAGCTGCTGGAAACCAATGATAAGATTTTAGTGGGATTGTCGGGAGGAAAGGATAGTACTCTCCTGTTATACGCTCTGACCATCCTTAAGAAACATCTTCCTTTCCCCATAGAAGTAGAAGCTTTAACCATCGATTTGGGATTTAAAAAGCAGGAAGAAATGGATTTAAGTCCTTTGCAAACCATGTGTAACCAACTGGAAGTTCCTTTTCATACGATCAGGGCGGAACTGGCGGATGACATTCTTAACAATCCCCAACAGAATCCCTGTGCCCGCTGTTCTTATTTCCGCCGGGCCATTATCCATAATTTTGCCAAAGATAAGGGATTTAACAAAGTGGCCTTTGCCCACCACTATGATGACGCAGTAGAGACCTTCCTTATGGGTATTTTGTACTCGGGGCAGCTTTCTACCTTTTTGCCCAAGACGTACCTGGATAAAACGGGTATAACCGTTATCAGGCCTTTAGTATACTTACGGGAAGCCGAAATAAAAGGGGCTATTAAAAAGCTGGGAATTACCCCTATGCCCAGTCCCTGTCCCCGTGACGGCGAGACAAAACGGGCTGTGGTGAAAGAAATGATTCGAAGCCTTAGAAAAGAAAACGAAAATATCTTTGCCCACCTTGCAGCTGCCATGCGCCAGGGACGCAACATCCAATTATGGCCCCGGGAGCTGACCAAAGAAGAAATCTGGCAAAAAAGCCATGAATTCTGGTATCAGCGGAAAGGGGACACACCCGCTGAAGCATGAGTCGCTATTTGGGGACGGGAATGTCCCCAACGTAGTGAAAGGGGACACACCTGCTTATCTGAAGAAGTTACTAGTTATTAGTTGTTAGTTACTAGTGATTTGGGTCGGACTTCGGAAGTCGGAAAACGGAAATCGGAAAAAGGGACAGGAATGTACCCAAAAAAGATTACAGTAAATAGCATGTAGAGGTGGAAAATTATGGATCTTCGGTTTTATGTACCAACACAGGTTTATTTTGGCACAAGGGTCCTGGAAAAAAACAAGGCCCAGTTAACCTCCTGGGGAAAGAGAGCGCTCATCGTTACCGGAGCTAGTTCGGCAAAGAAGAGTGGGGCTTTACAGGATATTATCGCTATCCTGGAGCAGGACGGTATCGTCTACCGTATTTTTGACAAGGTAGAGGAAAACCCTTCTCTGGCTACGGTTTTACAAGGGTGCAGGGAAGTAAAGGAGTGGGAGGCTGATTTTATCATCGGCTGTGGTGGCGGCTCGCCTTTAGATGCGGGGAAAGCCGTGGCCCTCCTGTCTGCTCAGGAAAAAATTAATCAGGATATTTTTCAATTAGAGAATCCCGGAGCTATGTTGCCGTACATTGCCATACCTCTCACGGCGGGTACGGGCAGTGAGGTTACTCCCTATGCTATTCTTACCGATCCCGCGGTGGAAACAAAACGCAATCTTTCTACAGCTTTTTCTTTTCCCGTGGTAGCTTTTCTGGATCCCCGGTATACGGAAAGCTTACCCTTGGACATTACATGCCATACGGCCATTGATGCCCTTTCCCATGCCATAGAGGGTTATGTTTCCCGGAGGGCCACTCCTTTAACAGACCATCTGGCCCTGGAGGCCATAAAGTGTTTCCGGGGAACTTTCCCCGCTTTACTTTCAGGAAACATCGCCCTGGAGGAAAGAGAAAAACTCCTTTACGGTTCTTTGCTGGCAGGTTTAGTAATAGCCCAAACAGGTACCTGCCTGGTACATGCCCTGGGTTATAACCTTACATATTACCATGATATTCCACACGGGGCTGCTAACGGTTACCTGATGGAGGCTTTTCTCGCTTTCATTGCTCAGGACGTACCGGCTAAAACAGCTAACATCCTTGCAGCTCTGGGGTTAGATTACTCCTGGCAGGTGGGGAAAATGCTTTCCCTCCTCTTATCCCCAACCTCCATTAACCTGTCGGAGGAGCAATTGGCCCTATATGCGAAGAAAACCCTGGAGTCTAAAAGCATCCAGTTTAATCCCCGTATTCCTACAGAAGAGGACCTGAAAAACATGCTGAGAAAATTGATCTCCATTAACTAATAGTGTGACTTAAATCATAGCTGGCCTGGAAATTATTTGGGTATAATATGAGCAAAGAGATATGAAGGAGGTCAAAGATTTATGACCAATACCCAAATCATGAAGAATATAGAGTTTTCCAAAGCCTTGCGTCTGGAGGATCTAATCGATTACCAGGAAGGACAGATCGTCAGTAAAACCATTGCCCAGTTGCCTGGTGTCAGTGTCACTTTGTTTTCCCTGGCTAAAGGGGAGGGTATCAGTACTCATACCACTTCGGGGGATGCCATGGTCCAGGTACTGGACGGAGAGGCGGAAATCACTATTGGTGGAGAGGTGGTTACGGTAAAGGCGGGAGAAACGGTGATTATGCCTGCCGATGTTCCCCATGGTTTAGAGGCCCGGGAAAGATTTAAGATGCTGCTGACCGTTATCAAAAAACCTGTATAATTCCTGAATGAGTAAGGCTCTCTCAGCCCTTTAAGGCTGGGAGGGCCTTTTCTTTTAGACAACTTAAAAAATTAAAATAATATATCATTTCATTACTCGGGCGAGTTATAATTGGTTTATATATACCTGAAAAAGGAGTAGTTGTGATGAAATCCAAAGTATTTATCGCCAAAAAAATTCCCCGGGAAGTGGAAGAATACCTGGCCCGTTACTGTGAGTACCGCAAGTGGGATTCGGACGAACCTATCTCCCGGGCACAATTACTGGAGGAAGTAAAAGATATAGAAGGACTACTCATTACGGGTGGAAAAATTGACAGGGAATTACTGGACCATGCACCTAAATTGAAGGTAGTCAGCAATATTTCCGTAGGTTATAACAACTTTGATTTAGAGGCCATGGGAGAAAGAAAAGTGTTGGGGACCAATACGCCGTCGGTGCTGGATGATACCGTGGCCGACCTGATTTTTGGCCTCATGCTGGCTGTAGCCCGGCGCATCCCCGAGTTGGACAGGTTTGTTAAGGAAGGCAGGTGGCAGAAATGCTCCGATGAACCTTTCTGGGGTATTGACGTGCATCACGCAACTTTGGGCATCATCGGCATGGGCCGCATCGGCGAGGCCGTTGCCAAACGGGCCAAATACGGGTTCAGTATGGAAGTTCTCTATTATAACCGCCGCAGGAAACCTGAAGTGGAAGAAAGCCTGGGTGTCCACTACCGCACCCTGGAACAACTGCTTCAGGAAGCCGATTATGTTGTTTTGATGACGCCTCTTACCCCTGAGAGCACTGGCCTAATGGGCCCGCACGAATTCAGCCTAATGAAGAAAAACGCCATTTTTATTAACGCTTCCCGGGGTGAGACAGTTAACGAAGAAGCTCTGATTGCGGCCCTGGAAAAAGGCCAGATTTGGGGTGCAGGCTTAGATGTCTTTTCCCAGGAACCTGTTGATCCCGGTAATCCTCTTCTGAAGATGCCTAATGTAGTAACTGTACCTCACATCGGCTCGGCCACGGCGAAAACCCGTTTCGCTATGGCCATGCTGGCTGCCCAAAACCTGGTGAAGGCTTTGCAGGGGGAAGTGCCGCCTAACCTGGTGGAAGAATTAAGGGTTTAGCTTAAAGCGGTTAGGAGATGTGATTGTATGAAAACCAGGTGCAAGTGGGCGGGACCTGAGCAGATTTATCTTGATTATCATGATTACGAGTGGGGTGTCCCCGTTTATGATGACCGTACCCTCTTTGAATTTCTTATCCTGGAGGGAGCCCAGGCAGGACTAAGCTGGATCACTATTCTCAAAAAGAGAGAAAACTACCGCCGGGCCTTTGATAACTTTGATGCCGTGAAAATAGCAAACTACGATGAAAAAAAGAAAGAAGAGCTGCTCCGGGACCCGGGTATTATCAGAAACCGGCGGAAGATTGAAGGGGCTATCGATAATGCCCGGGCTTTTCTTAAAGTCCAGGAGGAGTTCAGCAGCTTTAGCCAATATATCTGGGGATTCGTGGGAGGAAAACCCAGGGTAAACCACTGGACCAGTCATGGGGAGATTCCTGCCCAAACGGCCGAATCCCAGGCCATGAGCCGGGACTTAAGGAAGAGGGGGTTCAAATTTGTGGGGCCAACCATCTGTTACGCTTTTATGCAGGCCGTAGGTATGGTGAATGACCATACCGTAGATTGCTTTAGATATGAAGAAATTAATACAGGAAAGCTCTAAAAAAGACGACTAATTTTGAAAATAGCCGGTAAAAGGGAGGCTAGGTGAAATGCAGAATTTTGAGTTCGCCTGGAAAACGGCCGATGGGTTGGAGCTTTATGCCCAGGGGTGGTTGCCGGAAATTCCACTTGAAGCTGTTATATGCCTGGTCCACGGTCTGGGGGAGCACAGCGGACGATATTTCCGCCTAGCTGCATATCTTACCCGGGCTGGCTGTGCCGTACTGGCCTTTGACCAGAGGGGATGCGGGAAATCCCAGGGGTTACGTGGCCATATTCCTTCATATGAAGTAGCCCTTGATGATATCTCTCACCTCCTGGATGAGGCAGGCCAACGTTTCCCTGACTCCCCGTGTTTCCTGTATGGCCACAGCCTGGGCGGAAATCTGGTAATCAATTATGTCTTGCGCCGTTTCCCTCGGTTGGCTGGGATTATTGCCACTTCTCCCTGGTTACGGCTGGCCTTTGAACCTCCCGCCTTTAAAGTAAGACTGGGCCGCATAATGAACAGTGTATGGCCATCGTTTACCCAGGCAAACTGTTTAGATATCCAGGCTCTTTGTCGTGATCCGGAAGTAGTGGAAGCTTACAAGCAGGATCCCCTGGTACATAACCGTATCTCAGCCAGATTGTTTACTACTGCTTTCAACTCGGGTAAATGGGCCTTGGAACATGCGGAAGAATTTAAGCTGCCTTTGCTGCTCATGCATGGGAGTGCTGACCGCATAACCTCTCCCCAGGCTAGCAGCCAGTTTGCGAAAGAAGTTCCGGGGGACTGCACCTTCAAACTTTGGGATGGTCTTTATCACGAAATTCATAACGAACGGGAGCACCAGGATGTGCTTAATTTTTTAGTAGAGTGGATAAAAGCTCATCTCAGTTAACTTACAAAAAAAAATTACTTGAAGATACTTAAGAGTTTTTCTGAACAGAGAGGAGTAGTTACCTCTCTTATATTTTATTTATTGAGCTGTTTTTGCTTTGCTTTAGAATAGTTGATGCAAGCATTTTTAAAAGCCACAATGATGGCCCTTTGAGATGCGGCATGAAACCGGGTTTCGATTTGTTTGATAATTTCTTCTGCTTGAGAAGAAATATTATATCCTATCATCATTTTTCTTATCATGTTTCTAGCTAAAGGAGTATATAACGTACAATATGCATTAACTATCAGATCAGTGTTGGGATCTATTTCAAGGCCGATAAGTACTATATCAAGAAATTTAGCAGTTGGAATATCAGTAGGTAGTTTCCCATGACCAACGACATACCAGTTTTTATTTGATGATGGTAACACAATATTTCCCCCCCTCAAGGTAAACTAAATATAATCTTCTATTTTTTACAAAAAAATCCTTTAAAATATTTTCGAAATAGCAGGAATTAAATAGAACATAACGAATATATTTCATAGTAGTACAAGTAAAATATGCTAAAAGTTTTTAATTAAATAATATGGTTGTATTCTCTGCCAATATAAGGTTATTGTAATGACTTTGAGGTAGGTAATATCCAGCCAACTATATGGAAGGTATTTTTAGGATAGATTCTTTGTAGAAAAATCCTAAGAAATTTTCCATGTGGTTGGCTGTTTTTATTTAAATCGAAATAACAAAGGAGGTATTAAGATGTCAAAGGTGTTGGTAACTGGCGGGTCGGGGTTTTTAGGAGCTTATGTGGTGAGGGACTTAGTGGAAAGGGGAGACGAAGTGGTTGTTTATGATATTTCTTACCCGTCTGGAGCTATGGTTAACTATTTAAAATCCGTTATCGAAAAGGTCAAGTTTATAAAGGGACAGCTCAATGATTTACCTACGTTAATCAGGACATTAAAGGAAGAAAAAGTGGAAAAGGTAGTACACTCGGGTGCCCTATTTGATCCTCAGTTCTCACTGGAGCAGCCCTACTTAACTTACAAGATTAATGTGGAGGGAACATTAAATGTCTTAGAATCAGTTAGGATTTTAGGACTTGAAAAAATAGTGCATGTAAGCACGATTGGTGTTTTTCCTGTCAAACAATACGAACCCATGGATGAAAGACACCCAGTCTTTTTACCTACCGAAGGGCATCCCACGGGGCCTTATGGGGCATCTAAGGCGGCATGTGAGATTTTTGGCTTAACTTATTATACATTTAATAAAGTTAATTTTATTGCCCTGAGATTTTCGGCAATTTATGGTTATGGGATGCGTTATCCCATGTACATCAAACCAATGGTAGAAAATAGCTTAAGAGGCCTGCCCGTTGAGTTTGCAACTGGTGGAGATATGCCGAGGGACTATACATATGTAAAGGATTGTGCACAGTCTATCCTTAAGGCTTTAGATGCAAATGATAAGGATCTTAAACAAAGAGTTTTCTTAATATCGGGGGGGGAGGTAATTAAGGCCTCTGAAGTTGCAGAAGTAGTGAAAGAAGTCGTACCCACAGCTCAAATTAAAATTGGCGCTGGTTTAAGTGAATTTGAAAAGAGCGATGTCAAAAAACGCGGTAAATTGGATATTTCGGCAGCAGTCGAGCAACTAAAATATCAACCCCAATATAACCTTAAAAAAGGCATCCAGGAATATGTAGAACTGTATAAACAATATGAAAATCTATAACGGGTGGGGGGTTCTATGGGAAAAATCAATGTGGATTTTGCACAGTGTACCGGTTGCAGGATGTGTGAAATATGGTGTTCCTTGAAAAAAGAAGGGGTTGTCAATCCCAAGAAAAGCCGGATCAGGGTAACCTTAATAGGATTACCGGAAATCCCCGTTCCGGTTACCTGTCAGCAATGCAACTCTGCTCCTTGTGCCAGGGTTTGCGTTAGCAATGCTATTGAAAGGAATGAAACTACAGGTGTTTTAATAGTCGATAAATCCTTGTGTACCGGATGCGGAGACTGTGTTGAAGCATGTCCCTTCGGAGCTATCTTCATCCATCCCGTTGAGAATATAGCAGTCAAATGTGACCTGTGTGGTGGTGAACCGGAATGTGTTAAACATTGTGTTAGAGGCTTTTTAATCTGTGACTGCGAGGCGCCCAAGGTAGAAAAACCTACTATTAATAGTACGTCAAATCAAAAACGTGTTAAGTTTGCCCAAAAAATCTCCGTCAAATATAAGGGAGAAAAGAAAAACCCATGACTGATATTGATAGAATTTACCTGCTATCTTACGGTGACATTCAACTTATTGTCGGTACTCATAAAAAAGAGTTATATATTAAAAAGAACAGCAGTTTTTATGAATTCTTAGAGTATCTGATTGAGATTTACGGTAAAGAAATAAAAGAACTTATCAAAGACCCTGACACAGGTCAATATCTGCCTATTATGTATGTCATTAACAGTAGGGTTTATGCCCAAAAAGATCTCTGTGATGTCAAATTAAAAGACCAGGATGAAGTAGCTATTATCTATTACGCGGAGGGAGGATAAAATGGCTTCTAAAAAATTTCCCTATGGAGGGTATAAAGGGCAAATTTTACGCATTGATCTCTCAACGATGAAAATAATTAATGAACCTTTAGATCCTCAATTAGCTGAAAAATTTTTAGGGGGGAATGGGCTAGCTGCCTATTATTTATACAAGGAAATACCTCCTAAGATTGACGCTTATGACAAAAGAAATAAAATTGCCATTATGACGGGTCCCATAGCCGGTACCATACTGCCTCTTTGTTCCCGTGTGGGGGTCTTTGGTAAATCTCCGCTAACTGATATGTTTTTTGACAGTTATGCTGGCGGTTACTTTGCGCCCGAACTAAAGTTTGCCGGTTATGACGGTATTCTTATTGAAGGTAAAGCTGAAAACCCCGTTTATCTATGGATCGATGATGGAAAGGTAGAGTTTTGTTCTGCTGAAAGATTATGGGGTAAAGGTATTTATGAGACACAGCGACTAATTAAAGAAGAGCTCAACGACGAAGAAGTGCAGATTGCCGTAATAGGTCCTGCTGGTGAAAATTTGGTTCGTTATGCCGGGGTTTTCTTTGGAGTGAGGGCTGCAGGAAGGGGCGGGCTTGGGGCCGTTTTAGGATCGAAAAACCTGAAAGCCATCGCAGTTAGGGGATCTTCTGATATAACTGTTTATGACCACGAGGGATTAGTTGAGCTTAGTGAAAAAGTTATTCAGCAAATTATGAAAAATCCAGTGTCAGGAAAGACTTATTATGAATTTGGTACTACACCAAATGTAATGGCCGGAAACCTGGCCGGCGTATTGGGCACCAGGAACTGGCAGACTGAAGTATTTCCTGAGGCAGAGAAAATTAACGGCGTAGCTTTTAAGAATACACTTGTGAAAAGAAATAAGGCCTGTTACAACTGTCCCATGATGTGTGGCAAAATTGCGGAAGTAAATGATGGACCTTATCAGGGTGCTGTTACAGAAGGGCCGGAGTATGAAACATTATTTAGTTTGGGTTCATTATGCGGTGTTAGTGACCTGAAAGCTATTGCTCTTGGCGACAGACTATGTGATGACTATGGGATGGATACACTTTCTGCAGGAGCAGCAGTTGCCTTTGCCATGGAATTATATGAGAGAGGTATTTTGTCTCTGAAAGATACAGGCGGGATCGACCTTAAATTTGCTAATGCCGAAGCAATGCTGGAAATGCTAAAGCTAATTTCGGAGCGCAAGGGATTAGGAGATATCTTAGCTGAGGGGACTAGAAGAGCCGCACAAATTATCGGAAAGGGTTCGGAAGACTATGCTGTACATATTAAAGGTCTTGAACCTGCCGGCCACTCAGCCCGGGCCCATAAAGGATTGGGGATGGGTTATGCCGTTGCTACCCGGGGTGGCAGTCACCACGACCCCAGGCCCAAAGCAGAACGCAGCGGAGAGGTTGACCGGGTAACTACCGAAGGCAAAGGACAATATGTCGCCATTATTAATAATATGACGGCAGCTACAGATTCCTTTATTATTTGCCACATGGCTGAAAATTTTTTAGGTTTTTTTGATATTACAGAGGTCCATTCTCGAGCAATTAAACTGGTAACCGGTTTAAATTTTGGCGTAGATGGAATAAGGACGCTGGGAGAAAGGGTGTGGAACCTGGAAAGGGCCTTCAATTGTCGAGAAGGTAAGAGAAGGGAAGATGATACTCTGCCGAAAAGATTCCTAACGGAGCCCATTCCGGAGGGCCCCAGTGCCGGATTATATATTACTGAAGAACAGCTGGAAAAAATGAAAGATGATTATTATGCTTTCAGAGGCTGGGACCTTCAGACTGGTATTCCCACTAAAGAGAAGTTAAAGGAATTAGGATTAGAATTTACTATAAAAGATTTATGGGACTAAGGAGGAGAAAAATGAAAGATTTAATTTTTATTGCTGAGAAAATCAATCCACCCTTACTAAAAAAGTTAGAAGAAACAAAATTATGTGAAATGTTTATTGATGAAACATTATGGCAAAGACAGGAAGAACTTATCGGAAAAGTTAAGGACGCCACTATTATCGTTGCCAAAACTTTAACTCAAATCACCAAAGATGTGATTGAAGCGGCGCCTGGTTTAAAACTAATTGCCAGGGATGGTATAGGTCTGGAAAACGTTGATGTGGACACTGCTACAGCAAAAGGTATTCCTATAACGATGCCTATGGGTGCTAACGCTGTAACTGTAGCTGAGTTTGCGGTAGGTCTTACCTTGTCATTATTAAGGCAGATTGTCTTCTCTCATGTTCCTTTGAAGACCACAGGAGAATGGCAGCGTTTTAAGTTTTTTGGAAAAACCACTGAACTTTACGGGAAGACAGTGGGTATTGTTGGCTTAGGGGCAATAGGCTATCAAACTGCCCGGAGACTGCAGGGCTTTGGTGTGAAGATTTTGGGATACGACCCTTATGTAGGGAAAAACAGGGCCTTGGAAGTTGGCTGCGAGATGACTAATTTACAGGAATTATTGGCTCAATCAGACGTTGTCATTTTACATGCCCCCCAAACAGCCGAAACTACAGGCATGATTGGGGAAGCAGAACTAAAGTTAATGAAAAACACTGCTTATATCGTCAACGTGGCCCGCGCACCATTGATTCAACACGAAGCCTTATATAAAGCATTATCAGAAAAATGGATCGCAGGTGCAGCCCTGGATGTATTCCATAAGGAACCCATCAATCCTGATGATCCTCTTTTGCAACTTGATAATGTAATTGTCACTCCCCATCATGCCGGAGGTAGTATCGAATCAACTCAGCGAATGGCTGAATATACGTTTGAAGATATCGTAAGGGCCCTCAAAGGTGAGCCTGTCTTGCATTATGTGAATATTCCGATGTTGAGGAAATAGTTTTAATTTTAGAATTAGTCAGGGGGTTGATATATGTTTAAAAAGAAAATTAGCGGTACGTTTTTGTCACTAATGGTTGTACCCGTGATCTTGGTTGTAGTTTTTCTTTAAGGAAGGTAAAAATGAGCAAATCTTTGTTAATGTATTGTAGCATCACAATATTAGCAGTTTTATTGGTGCTATTTCTAATGCCGCTTAGTGTAGCCTGGCCTGTAAAAGCAACAACCATATTATTAATTGTTGCCATAGGATTATGGATTTTCCAGCCAATACCTCTGGCAGCATCTTCAATCATTGTACTAGTAGCGTTATTCTTTTTACGAATAATTCCTTTTAATGATGTTTATCAAGGATTTTCCAATGACGCCCTTTTTATTCTTATGACTGGCATGATGATTGCTAACGGAGTAAATTCTACAAAATTGGGGCATAGAATAGGACTATGCATAATAATGTTGTTTGGAAGTACTGCCCAAAGAATCCTTTTAGGTATTATGGTATCCCTCCAGGTATTAGCATTTATAATTCCTGCCTCAGCAGTACGTGCCACCCTTCTATTGCCTATTGTGCTAATGATTATTGATATATTTAAAAAAGAAAGCCCGGCGGAAAACATTAAGAAATTATTACTAATAGGCCTTGCTTTTGGCGCTATGATTAGTGGAGTTGGTCTTATCACGGGAGCCGTGGTGAACCCCTTGACAATTGAGTTTATCCGGCAGAGTACATCATATCAGATGTATTATCTTGACTGGATGATTTTAACTTATCCCATCTCCATTCTAATGACCGTTGCAGCATGGTTGGTCCTAGTCAGGGTATTTAAACCGGAAATCAACAAGCTTCCCGGTGGCACAACTAAAATTTACAGCGAATTAACAAAATTAGGAAAACTTAGTCCTGAAGAAAAAAGATGTATTACTATTCTCCTGATCACTTTTTTACTCTGGGTTACTCAGAAAATACATCACTTACCTGTATCAGCCCCCGCTTTACTGGCCGTTGCCTTAATGGTGGCACCTGTTACAGGTATTACCGAGTGGAAGAAAGTGGTTGATATAAATTGGGGTTCAATTCTTTTATATGGCGCAAGTTTGAGTTTTGGAGGAGCACTGACTTCCACAGGTACCGCAGAATATTTAGCGGGAATGTTTTTATCATTAGAAATAGTGAAAAGTATACTAAATAGTCCACTATTAGCGGTAGCAGTAATAACTCTTTTTACTCAGATTTATCATCTAGGGTTTGCAGGTGTTACCTCCTGTCATGTAACGCTTGTGCCTCTTATAATTTCTGCTGCTGTAAAAATCGGTGCAAATCCTGTGGTGTTTGGTTTAGTTGCAGGAATCGCTTCATTGTTTGGTTTTATTCTAGTAGTAGAAACTTTGCCCAATATTGTGGTTTTTTCCTCAGGTGGTATTGAAGGAAAGGATTTACTTAAAGCTGGCACGTTATTGTCACTACTGGCTGTACCCGTGATCCTGGTTGTGGTTTTCTTATGGTGGCCTTTAGTAGGTCTTAGTATCTGGTAAAGAGAGAAGGCCTTATAATTCGATTTTGAAAGAGGGGAGGTGGAAAAAAGTAATCCCAATTGTAATACATGAAAATAATTTATTAAGGAGGAGTCAACATTGAAAAAGTATTTTAAATCAATGGTTTTGATTCTGTTATGTGTATCCTTGTTTTTGCTTATTTCTGGATGCGGGCAGTCTGAAAGTAAAACATCTGATAGTAAAACTGATATTTCAAACAAAAAGGATTGGCCTAAGGGTATTGCCGTTTCATCAGCGCCGCTGGGAGGAACCTTTCACGTGTATGCTACAGCCTGGGCTAGTATAATTAACAAGAATCTGGGTATTGCGACTAATGTAGAAGCAACCGCTGGTCCAATTGCTAATCTTCAACTAGTCGATAATGGTCAGTCAGATGTTGGTTTAGTTACAATGGGTCCAGCATATGAAGCATACAATGGAATTGGCTGGACAGATAAAAAGCATCAAAATATAAGAACTATTTTCCCAATGTATGTTAGTTATTTACACTGGTTTGTAGCACCTAATACAAATATAAAAACGGTCGCTGACTTTGAAGGTAAGGTTGTAGGTACTGGAGCCAGGGGAGGAACGCCTGATTATTATACAGTAAAAATATTAGATGATTTAGGTATAAAAGCCTCCCGTATTATTAATAGCTCCTTTAGTGAGTATGCCAATTTAATGGCAGATAAAACTATACATGCTTTCGGTGTCTTTGCCCCCACAGGTCATCCAACTGGGGCAGAAGTTATAAGAACTCAAAACGCTAAAGTGATGGGCTTAGGAGAAAAGTCGAAGGAACTTGCTAAAAAATACGGGATTACAAGTGGAATTATGAAAGCCAAAAGTTACGAAGGACAGACCGAGGATATAGAAACTCTAACTATTTACAGCGCTTTCGCTGTGAATAAAAACCTTCCTGACAGCTTAGTTTACGAATTAGTAAAAACTACTTTTGAACAAAAAAACGAATTGCAAAAAGCAGTAATACAGGCCGCTGAACTAAATTTAGATATAGTACCGGATTCGATAACTGCTGTCCCTTTACATCCGGGAGCAATAAAATACTATGATGAAAAAGGTGTTAAGCTTCCAAAATCCGCATATCCCCCAGAATATTCGAAGTAAGGAAAGACTATAGTATAAATCCATATTAACCGTTCCACTACTTGTGATTTAAAGATTTGTTATAAGAGCTCTTTGTTTATGTTTAAGTGCAACATTTGTAAATAAAGCCATAATAAACAAAGAGTTCTTTATAACTTAATTGGATTGATTAGCACAAGAGAGGTGAAAAAATGGATACTAATAAGGATATGAATTTAGATGACTTTGAAAGACAACAAAGACAGCTTAGTGGTTTTAATGCAAAGGTAGTGTTTTTGATAGGACTTACTTTTGGAATTTTTCAAATAATTGTACTTTCTGTATATCCAATAGATCCTTGGGTTTTTAGAGCCCTTCACTTTGCAGGGGCTGGGGCTATTGGCTTTTTAACATATTCTGCAATTAAGGGCAAATCAACGTCAAGACCTACAATTATTGACTTTGTAATGGCTTCATTACTACTAGCCTCAAGTATCTATATAACGGTTAACTATGTTGAAATGCTTGACAGGGTTGGCGTTGCTCCTACCTCATGGGACTTGTTTTTTGGAGCTGTAGCAATATTGTGTTTGCTTGAAATAACTAGAAGGACGACAGGATGGGCACTACCGATATTAGCAGTATTTTTTTTAGGTTATACTTATTTCGGGAAAATCTTTCCCGGAGAACTTTGGCATCGTGGATATAGTCTTGAGAGGATTATAAGCTATATGTTCAGTATGGACGGAATTTATAATATACCTTTGGGTGTCTCAGCTAACTATGTATTTATATTTATATTGTTTGGTGCATTTCTTGAAGTAACAGGAAGTGGGAAATTTTTCATTGACTTATCTTATTCAATTGCAGGTCGTTTCCGTGGAGGACCGGCAAAAGTGGCTGTTATTTCTAGCGCAATGATGGGTTCAATAAACGGGAGTGCTGTTGCGAATGTTGCAAGTACCGGAGCCTTTACAATACCTTTGATGAAAAGAGTGGGGTATAAGGCACAATTTGCCGGTGCCGTTGAAGCTGTAGCTTCAACTGGAGGACAAATACTGCCTCCGGTGATGGGGGCCGGTGCGTTCATAATGGCAGATATTACAGGTATTAGCTATTCAACCATAATTATTGCTGCAATGGTACCAGCATTACTATATTTCCTAGCTGTTATATTTATGGTTGATTTTGAAGCTGGAAAGCTTGGTCTGGTAGGATTACCAAAAAGCGAGCTGCCTGATACACTGAAAGTTCTTAAAGAGCGTGGTTATTTGCTTATACCTTTAATAGTAATGCTTTTATCATTACTTGTCTTACAAAATTCACCAGTTCGTGCTGCTATATTATCAATTGGATCCCTGATTATATTAAGTTGGTTTACAAAAAGCGAAAAAATATTCCTGAAACAATTCTTTGAGGCAGTTAGTAATGCTATGAAAGGAATGGCATCAATTGCCGCTACTACTGCCTGTGCTGGTATTATAGTCGGTGTTTTTTCTTTGACAGGATTAGGAGCAAAAATTGCATCTTTTGTAATCGTTATATCTGGGGGTAATGTGGCGGTAGCGTTATTTCTAGTTATGATGCTTTGTCTTTTATTAGGCATGGGACTACCTACTGTTGCCGCATACGCACTAGCGGCAAGTACAGTCGCACCAGCGCTAGTAGACCTAGGAGTACCGTTACTAGCCACCCATCTCTTTATTTTTTACTTTGCCTGTATGTCTACTATTACACCGCCGGTATGTTTATCTGCATTTGCTGGAGCCGCAATTGCGAAAGCTGATCCTATGGAAGTAGGTTGGCAGGCATTAAAACTTGGAAGCACGTCGTTTATTATTCCTTTTATGTTTATGATTGACAGTACTTTATTACTACATGGTGATGTGGCGACCATTATTATTGACATAACCAGTGCAATTATTGGAATTATAGCACTGTCCGCTGGAGTGAGCGGGTTCTTGGCTAATAAAATCAGTGCACTAGAACGCAGCCTTTTTATAATAGCGGCCCTTTTGTTAATGACTCCGCAAATAACAATATCTATTCCAGGGTTTATACTGTTTTGTATTCTTTGCTACTTAAATCTGAAAAAAAAAACTTCAAAACAGGAGTTATGCAGTTGGTGGAAATAAATAGAAAATGATAACTCCAAAAATATTTAAAAAGATCCTAATTTTCGACAAAAAAGGCCTTGACATTTTTGGAAAGCCCCCATAATCGCAGAGGATAGTACTTTTTACCATCACTCTGGCGATATGGGTGATATTGATGAGCAAGCTTTGTAAAGCTACTTTCGAGAAAAAAGATCACGGGCGAGGTGCCGGAATTCCGGTACTCAAGACAATCTGGGATTTGTTTGATCTTAAGCATCCTCACGGAAAAAAATCCCCTTTCTCTGCTGGCTCTTTGACAGTTCTGAAAAACGCCATGTCTGGTGCATGAACCTTGTATCGACCCTTGCTGTTTTAAAAAATGGTCTGGAATATCCCATGTTATGGCGCTTTTGGGTTAAAACCGACCGGGAAAATGAAAAACAGACTAAGCTTGACCTGGCCAGAGAGATGCTCTCGGAGATACGTCGACTGAACAATGCCAGACTCTGGGGCGCCATGGATCGCTGGTTTCTGTGTAAAAAGTTCCTATTCTGGCTTATAGCTCAGGGCTTTGACTGGGTTACCAAGGCCAAAAGCAATACGATTCTGTATCGGAAAATCTATGACCCTGTGTCACGTAAAGGACAATACATCAAGCTTAACCCGAAACATTTGCTAAAAGAAGTAGCTTTTTACCCATAGCTGTTATTGCGGCAACTTATGAGAGACCCTTCTTTGCTACGCAACCTGGGAGTCGTGTATCTGGGAAAACTCTTTTAAAGATGAGAACGGTCATCCCGTTATTCGCCTGGGTAATAAGGGTATGCTCTATGTGGAAATGAGGGTAAAAGCCGCCGCTACAGACTACCATTCCCGTTTTGCTCCCGTTATTCCCAATGCGGTGTGGAGACTTGTTTGGGCCATTTCCACACTCAAAGGTGCAAATGAAAAAATACTCATTGAAGGATTTTATGATAAGGTTAGGTCTATTCCTGAAGAAGAATATGGTGCTTTAAAAGACCTGGCAGCCCAGGAAGACAAAATAAGAAAGCGGGCCCAGATAAAGGAATTATTAAACGGGGTAACAGGAATAGACTTTGCCAATCAACTTTTTAATGCGCCTACCTGTACCATTTGCGGGATAGAATCGGGATATACCAAAGAAGGCCAAAAGATAGTACTTCCCTCTACAGCCATGGCTAAGATTGATTTTCGCCTGACCGTGGACCAGGATCCTGAGGAAATTCTTCAATTGCTAAGAAAACATCTGGATAAGCACGGGTTCCAGGATGTAGAAATACATACCTTGAGTACTGCCAAACCGGCCAAGACTCCTATTACTTCACCGTTTGTTAAGGTTGTCTTGGAGGCAGGAGCTTTAGTCTATGACAAACCTTTTGTCATTGAACCAAGTTCCGCCGGGACCGGTCCCCGCTATGTTTTCAGTAGCTGGACCGATATGCCTATTGCCTCTATAGGCCCAGGATATGCAGGTTCTCTTAATCACGCACCTGATGAGAATATTGTCCTGGAAGACTACCGGCAAGCCTTGAAAGGTAGCAAACCAAACTCCTGCTGAGATCTTTGAAAAGTTAGTAAGTTTTGTCCGAAAGTTAGGATATGACAATGTTGATATAGAGCTTAAAGGATGTGTAGAACCATCTAAAACTCCAGTCGATACGCCTTACCTCCCCCTTATAGAAGAAGCCACCCGGGAAACATATGGGGAATACATTCTCTATCCCAGTCGCCCCTCTACAGCTCCGGATTACTTATGGACCAATGTTTTGGGCTTACCCGCCATACAAGTACGCTGGGGGGATGCGGACTCGGGGAATCATGCGCCCAATGAACATTTGGCCATTGAAACGTACTTGAAAGGAATTGAGTTAACAAGTCGTGTAATACGCGTTATTGGGGAAAAAGATCTTTAACCTAATAGTGTGACAGCTGGGTGATTCCCGGAGATATTGAACACCAGGCTGAAATTATAGAAGATTCAGTAGTTGTAGAAGTTTTCTCTCCCGTTAGGGAAGATTATCTGCCATAAAATAAAAAACAATACACCCGGTTCAAGATGCCGGGTGTATTGTTTTGATTATAGTTTTTTGCTCTGCCTGAGATGGAGAATGGCTTCCAAAACCCCTCCACCGATGGCCCGGGCTTTATCGGAAATAGTGTAGCAGTATTCCTTTTTGCCCCGGGGGTCTACATCACCGATTTTCATGCCCTGTTTTACGTGGGCCCCCTGGGCAATAATGCCGCGTACGATACCCGTAATAGGTGCCAGTACTGGGCTGCCGTGGACTTCCCCTATGATCTGGTCCTTTTCTACGGAGGAGCCGATCTCTACCAGCCCCTGAAATACTCCTGTCCCAGGAGCCCTGATAATACGTTCTACTGTGAAGCCTCCGATATCTCCGGGAATGCCGGTATCCGGTAAAGCTTCACCCTGGTAGATAACTCTTCCCAGATCATGGCCCCGGCTTGTTTCGATGACGGCATCCACATCCTTACCTGCAGCGAAACCCGGTCCCACACCGATGACAATGGGGGCCTGTCCTCTGTAGGTACCTAAATTACGCTTGGCGATAATGGCATCCACCAGGGCCAGGGGATGAAGCTGTGGGATATGTTGCCCGAAAGGGTCAATTAAAACAGGAATAAATCCTTCTGTCATTTTTTCAAGGGCTTCACCGGGAGTGGAAACAAGAACGGCTGTTACGCCTTCAATGGTTGTTTGCCCATCATAGACGGACTGGGCAAATGCCACTGTGCGGCGGATGACGGTAGGTTGCGGTATTTCCAGGATGACAACGGGAAAACCGCTCTGGAAAAGGCGGTGGGCGATGCCTGTGGCCAAATCGCCTCCCCCGCGGATGATGACGGGTTGAGATGACAAATTGTATCAGCCTTTCTACATATAAAATTTCTGTTTCTATTATACCTGTTTTGGGTGGCTGTTTGGCAGGTTTAACGGAAGGGCGGAGTATGGTTTTTAATGGTCGGCAGATATACAAGTTATAAAATTTGTTATTTGGGAGGTATAAGTGCCAGAGGACTTACAACTTGGTTGGCTTGTTGAAAACCAGGTTTTCTTTATATAATAGAATAGAAAAGAATGCCTGGTTTTTCCATTATTTCCGCAGTTATTTCATAATCTATGTCTTTAAGGAGAAAGGTATGTCAGTTTATAGGAAATTAATCCTCAGTATTATCATAATTGGTTTGTTGCTTCTCCTGGGTACTCTGGGTTATATTTTTCTGGAAGGATGGAACACGCTTGATGCCTTCTACATGACGGTGATTACTATCTCTACAGTGGGGTTTAAAGAGGTAGGCGAACTTTCCCGGGCAGGGCGTCTTTTTACCGTCTTTTTAATTTTTTCCAGTGTGGGTACAGTGGCTTATAGTTTTGGCAGTCTAATTATTTTTGTCCTGGAAGGACGATTTAGAATTTTATTAAAGGAGAAGCGTATGGAAAAATAGATTTCGGAATTAAATCAGCATTATATTGTCTGTGGTGCAGGGCAAACGGGCCGGAATGTGATTAAAGAATTGCAAAAAGCGAAAGTACCTTTTGTGGTTATTGAGAAGAATCCTGAAACAGTAGAGGAATTATTTGCACAAAATATTCCCGTCATTCACGGAGATGCCACCCATGATGCAGACCTGGAAAGGGCTCAGATTAGACGGGCTAAAGGTGTGGTCTCAACTTTAAACAATGATGCGGATAATGTTTTTACTGTTCTCAGCTGCCGACAGCTTAATCCCCGTCTCTATATTGTCTCGCGATCTATTGAAGCCAGCAGTGAGGCCAAACTGATGAAAGCGGGAGCGGATGTTACCGTCTCTCCCAATGAAATTGGAGGACAGCGTATGGCTGCCCTCGTGCTTAAACCGGCAATTATAAGCTTTTTAGAGATTGTAAACCGTGGTGGTGAAGACTTGACTGTAACGATACAGGAAGTAGAGGTGGCTGCAGGTTCCTGCCTCATTGGGCAAACTTTGCGGGAGGCAGATATCAGAAGCAGGACAGGGCTTACTCTGCTGGGTGTTTTCTCCGGTGATAAGGAATATCTTAATCCTCCGGGTGATTTGGTTTTCCGGGCAGGTGACAGGCTGCTTGTTTTTGGTACCGATGAACAGGTAAATAAGCTGCTCTCTCTATGCGGTGTCTCGTCTTAGTTTTCGGTTTTATCTATTGCTTAGAATATAACTATTTCTTTGTAATTGACTTGATAAAGAGGACCATCGGTCGTCAATCAGGCCCCGGTTTTCAAAAAGGATGTCGGCTATTTCCCCATCTAAGGCACCGCCCCTTACTTGGTTATAAATGATCCTCTCTATCTCTGCCCAGGTGAGAGAGCTGCGATACGGGCGTTCTTCCCGTAACGCTGTGAATATATCCGCCACGGCCACGATCCTGGCTTTTGTATCCAGTTCGTGTGCCCCTTTGTGGAAGGGATATCCTTGCCCGTCAAGTCGCTCATGGTGATAGGCTGCCCACTCGGCTACAGGAAATGAGGGGAAAAGAGGCTTTAACCACCAGTATGTATAGTATGTATGTTGTTTCATAATGCTAAATTCTGCCTGAGTTAAACGACCGGGTTTTTGGATGATTTCTTCGGGAACTGACAATTTCCCGATATCATGGAGTAAGCCTGCCAGGTTAAGCAAAAAAACTTCATCTTGGGGGAGCCCTGCCTGTTCTGCCAGGGAACGGGCGATGAGGGCTACACCCTGGGAATGCTTGAGCGTAAAGGGACTCTTGGCGTCAACGACTCTCGCATAAAGCCTGGCCATGTGGGAAAGGTCTTCCAGTTTGATACTCCGGCGGTTTTCAGGCAATTCATCAAGGAGACGCTGGGAGACCCAGGAAGAAGTTAGGTCCATCCAGAGGCTTTCTACCTTTGTCAGATCAGCTACAACAGCCACCAGGTCGGGATCGAAAAGGGAACCCGCGTATTTTTGCAGTTGTTTAATAATATCATTGGACTGCTGTAAAATAAAAATCTTGTCATTAATCAAAACATCAACACGGTCGGCGACATAGATGATACGGCTGGGCAGAGGGATCTGGGTCCCGGAACGCCCGGAGGGATTATTTCCGGCCCAGGTGTCATGATGGGAGAGAACAATATCAGCAGCTTTATCCAGAAAAGGAATACCGGAAAGGAATTCGTAACCTTTTTGACAATGTTCCCAGGGGTTTTTGACCTCAAAATGATGCAGGCGTCTCTTTTCGTTCCAGGTGACAGCACCTACATCATGGATAATTGCGGCTGTGAACAAATTGAAAAGATCCTGTTCTTTAAGACCTGCAGCTTTACCAAGGTATAATGATAGTAGGGCTACACGTTCGTGGTGTTGCAGCAATCCTTGCGAGGAAAAATCAAGACTGCGGGAAAGGTGTACCAGGGAACTGGCCAGGTTAATTTCCAGTGTATGGACAAGTTCCTCCTTCTTGCTGTATAGAGATGTATAGGTTTCCATAAGAATCCCCCTGCCAACAAAGATTATGCTTCCCAGTGTCTAATAAGCATCCTGCAAAAGTTTTAGCATGCTGAGAAGAACAGTGCCAGGAATTACTATTCGAAATGAGGATAATTATCCTTTTTTAGAAATGTTGAAAAATCAATAATTAAGAAGAATCATGCAAAAATAACTCTCCTTGTTTTGAAGAGGGGTCAACTATTCACTATTTCTTCGGCGTTAGCAAGTATTGAGGGAATTTCTTCCGCGTCTGAATTATCGTCTAACTGATTCAACTCCGTAGTGGCAGAGTTAAGGAAATCATAAATGCTCACTTTCTTAAAAATGTCCAGGTGATAAAAGACTTCAAAGTCTTTGGTTTTTTTCTCACAGACGGCAATATTTAAATCAGTTAAATTTAATTCAAGGGGAATTCCATTGTCGTCCACTTCCTCAAATTGTCTTTTAATAGGCAGGGCCTTAAAGATGTGGACAAACTGGTCATCATTTAACAGGCGTATGACGCTATAGGTATCTTTACCGCTAATGATTTTAAGTTCAATAGACTGGGTACTAAAACTGCGTTTGCCGGAGACGAAAACATCCCCTTTGTATTTCTTGCCGATATAGGCATTTTTAAAGGTGTTGTAGGAGACGGTCACCTCTCCCAGTCTTTTGCTTTTAATGGAAGGATTCTTGCCGACTGAGGTTTTCCCCACAAGGGAGCCTTCAATTACTTCCCTTAAAGTTATGTAATAGACCGTTTTCCTGCGCAAAATCGTGATATACACCTGAATGGGCTGGCGGAATAGTTCTAAATCTTTAATTAGCATATCGGCCGAATTTATTATCTTCTCGTATTCCTTTCCCAAATCTACGGCCAGCAAATAGTCAAATTCTAAAAAGGTAACCGTTTCCCATACTTTATACTTTTCCAGAAGTTCCTCCAGGAGGGGAAGTATCTGCTGGACCTTTTCATTGATTATTTCTTCGTATTTAGGTTCCAGGTTGATTAACACCTGGCTCTTTTCTTTTATCTTATAAATCCTGCTGGTGATATTCATTTCACAGTAATTGATATCGTTCTTGAAAGTAGTGTACTGTTCCCAGACCTTTTCTGTTTCTTTGATTTTGTTACGAATAGTTTCAATTTGCTGTGAGTACTCAGCAAGACTGTTTTGCAGCGTACTGATGTTGGGATGAGCATTCAGCATATTTTGTAAATCCATTAAGGTTGACTTAAGGCTGTTGAGTTCTGCGCTCAGAGACTGGCGGAGTTCGATGGGAAGTTTGCCGGTTTCGCTATAAGTAAGATAGCCTTTTTTCTGAATCTTTTTTAGATCGAGCAAAAGGGACTTTCTGGTCAGATAAAAACTGGAGATAATTGAGCCGCTAATTAAGGCTATGATAAAAAGTACTATGTTTAACATTTACTCCACTACTGCACCACCTTTCTTTCTAACTACTGCTTGTCTTTTTTCCTTATTCGCTGTCAGGGGGTAATAAACCTGCGACAATATGCGAATTTGTCGAAAAAAAAGGATAAAAATTCCCAACCCGATGAATGAAGTGCCTGCCCTGGGCTTTATCATAATAACCTTGGCACCAAGGAACAATGACACGGCCCGTACCTGAAGAGGATACGGGCTTTTCTTTGGTCTCTTTAAAGGAAACAACGCCTTAGATGTTGAATAACTAAAAATGTCTTATTAAATGATGTAAGGAGTGCCTGTAGATGATTCAAGAGATTTCTCGCCAACTTTATAAGCTGGATATACCCTTGCCTAACAATCCTTTAAAAGCTCTCAACTGCTATATCTTCAAGGGACCCGAACGCAACCTCATCATTGATACCGGTTTCGCCAGGGAAGAATGTAGAACTGCCCTGGATGAAGGCTTAAAGGAGTTAGGTATAGATCTACATAAAACCGATTTGTTTATCACCCATATGCATGCTGACCACTCGGGTAATATCTCTTACCTGGTTACACCCGATACCCGCATCTATGCCAGCAAAGCCGATGCTGTTATAATCAATGCGGGTCGTGAAAGCAGCCACTGGGAGGAGATGCGGGTCTATGCGGGAAAGAGTGGTTTTGTCCCCATGGAACTGAAGGGGGCCATTGAGAAACACCCCGGCTATAGATTCGGTACGGAAGGAAATCATGAGATCACCTATATGGCTGAGGGAGACCGGCTTCGGGTAGGGGACTACAATCTTGAGATTGTGGAAACGTCCGGACATACAGAGGGTCACCTCTGCCTCTATGAACCGGAAAAGAAGATACTTTTTTCCGGTGACCATATCCTCTATGACATTACCCCTAACATCGCCCTCTGGTCAGATGAGGAGAACCCCCTGGAAGAGTATTTCATGAGCCTGGATAAAATAGATAAGCTGGAGATAAACCTCACCTTGCCCGGCCACCGCAGCCTGATTACCAGCCCCCGGGAGCGTATTGCCGAACTAAAATCCCACCATCAGAAAAGGCTGGATGAAGTACTGGAAATCCTGAAAGCCGGGACCATGAACGCTTACCAGGTAGCGGCCCGCATGACCTGGGATCTGACCTACAAAACCTGGGAGGAGTTCCCCACACCCCAGAAGTGGTTTGCCACAGGTGAGGCCATTGCCCACATTAAGTACCTGGTGGAAAAGGGGCAGGTTATCCAGGCGGAAAAGGATGGGATAATAGTATATTCTTTAGCGAGGTAGAGAGTGTCGAAGGGACGGTTCCATTGACATTTGGACATTTGTGACATTTGGGTAATAAACTGGTAAACTTTGCATGGGAGGTGTTAAAATGCCAAGATATGCAAGAATGTGGAGCGACAGTCGGATTTACCATGTAATGCTGAGGGGAAATAACAGAGAGAACATATTTATTGATGATGCTGACAAGAATAGAATTATAGATACGCTCCGTGATAAAAAAGCAGAAGGGGAATATTACCTGTTTGCATATTGTGTAATGGATAATCATATTCACCTTGTCATAAAGGAAGGCACAGATAGCTTACCACGTAGTATAAAAAGAATTGCAGCAAGCTACGCCTATTATTTTAACAAGAAATACAGGCGTATCGGGCATGTATTTCAGGATAGATACAGAAGCGAGAATATAGAAGATGACAGATACTTATTGGCAGTAATAAGATATGTACACCAAAACCCTTTAAAAGCAGGAATAGGCTCCATTGAAAAATACAAATGGAGTAGTTATAAAGAATATGTAAATAGAAAAAGTGGCATGGTCGAAACTGATGGGATATTAGAAATGTTTTCAGAAGATAAGGAAAAAGCCATAAAAGAATTTGCAAGGTTTAGCCATGACACTGCAGTGGAAGTTTTTATTGATATAGGGGAAGAAAAAGAAATAGATGAGACCAATGTTAATGAATATATTAACAAGTTCTTAAAGGAAAAGGGTGTGGAGTTAAAAGGATTAAGTCAAGTAACAAACAGAAAGATAAGAGAAGAATTAATACAATTGCTGCTAGCAAAGTCGAACCTCTCCAGAAGAGGAATTGCAGCAATATTGGAATTAAACAGGGAAATGGTAAGAAGGGCTTCAGTGTCAAGAGAACCGTCCCCTTGACACCTCCCCTTGACACCTCCCTTGACACCTTGGTCTACTTCAAAGAAACAGCTTATTCTTAAAATAGCCGTCAGCACAGTAGAGGGCTCCTGCGGGGTTATGGGCTAAAACCCGGTCTTTGGCCACTAACACCGTGGTGGGGGCTTCTGCGTATTTAAAGAAAAGGCTGTCATGGCCCACACAGAGTCCTACTACAATATTGAAATCTACTCCGGCCTGATTGAGGAGTTTAGCCTGGCTGATGGGATTACACATGGCTTCAAACTGGCCGGGGCGTACTTTATCTTGTTCGGGAATGCCCAGGAAGGACTTTGGCGTCCCGCCGTTCTTGCACACTACGGAGACAACATCAAAACCGTGGGAACGCAAGATTTTTGCCAGCATACGGGCTTCCTGCTTTAAACCAATGCAAAAGGCAATACCCAGCTTGTGATACCCCATTTCTTTACAGAAATAGATGATTTCCTGTACCCGCGTCCACTGGCAATAGCCCTTGCTTTCCGTGAGGGCGGCCTGACGGGCGAAAAGTAATATTTCATCACGATATTCTTTTCGTATTTCTTCTTGCAAAGTTGTCAGACGACCGGGACAGTTTTTGGGTAACTGGTCTGTTCGCCCTTCCCGGCAGCTGAGTTTTTCACATTCTGCACAGGTAAACACTGTTTTTCATCTCCCTAACAATAGATCTCTACGTAAATAAGTTTCTTCATTTTTGGGATAATACCTTTTTATTTCGAAGGAATTGCAGAAAGCTATTGCTCTTTTTGCACACAAAAAATAGAGAAAGCCTCGTGACAGGCTTTCTCTGTTCTTGTGTCTATCATGATTTCAGGAAAGAAATGTTTGTAAGGCCGCAAAGCGGGAGTCGAGCCGCATAGCGTCATTTTTACTTTACTGTCAACTGCAGTTCACCGTTTTTTGCCTCAAGGCTGATAGTAGAGCCTGGTGAAGCTTCCCCTTTTACCAGCAACCGGCTCAGGGGCGTTTCCACCTCCTGCTGGATCAGCCTTTTTAAGGGACGGGCCCCGAAGCTGGGGTCATAACCCTTGTTGGCCAGGTATACCAGGGCTTCCTGGGACCAGGTCAGGGTAAGACGGGCCGTTTCTTTCAGGCGTTTGGCCAAACGCTCCAGCATTAAGGTAGTAATTTCCTGCATGTGTTTGGGTTCCAGGGCGTGGAAGACCACCGTCTCATCTACCCTGTTGAGGAATTCTGGACGGAAGTAGCGTTGCATTAAATTCATGACGGCATTCTTCATCCTGTCATAATCATGAATGCCCTGGCGCTGGAATTCCAGGATTTCCTGGCTGCCGATGTTGGAGGTCATGATGATGACAGTGTTTTTGAAGTTTACGGTACGGCCTTTACCATCGGTAAGACGTCCGTCGTCCAGGATCTGCAGCATGACATTAAAGACGTCGTTGTGGGCTTTTTCAATTTCATCGAAAAGAATGACGGAATAAGGACGGCGTCGGACGGCTTCTGTTAACTGGCCACCTTCATCGTAGCCCACATAACCGGGAGGGGCACCAATGAGACGGGCTACCGTGTGTTTCTCCATGTATTCGGACATGTCGATGCGGATCATGTTCCTTTCATCATCAAAGAGGGCTTGAGCCAGGGCCCGGGCTAATTCTGTTTTACCTACCCCTGTGGGCCCCAGGAAGATAAAACTGCCGATAGGCTTATTTGGGTCCTTAATGCCGGCCCGGGCCCTTAAGACCGCATCAGCCACGGCACGTACGGCCTGATCCTGGCCGATCACCCGCTGGTGGAGAAACTCATCTAAGTGGATAAGCTTTTCTTTTTCACCTTCCATGAGTTTATTTAGGGGGATTCCTGTCCAACGGCTGACAACGCGGGCAATATCCTCTTCATCCACTTCTTCTTTTAGGAGCATGTTGTTCTTTTGCTTGTTGGCCAGCAGTTCTTCTTCCGCTTTTAGTCTTCTTTCCAGGTCATTCATCCTGCCGTATCTTAGTTCGGCCATGCGGTTTAAGTCATATTCCCGTTCAGCTTTCTCGATTTCCAGGCGGGTTTCTTCTATTTCTTTTTTCAGCTGGCGTAACCGGGCAATGGCCTGTTTTTCCACCTGCCACTGGGTACGCATCACATCGGCTTCTGCTTTTAATTCAGCCAGTTGTTCCTGGATTTTCTGCAGCCGCTCCTGGGAAACTGCATCTTTTTCTTTTTTCAAAGCAGCTTCTTCAATTTCCAGCTGCATAATACGGCGGGTGATTTCATCTAAAGCCGTAGGCATGCTGTCAATCTCTGTCCGCAGACGGGCGGCCGCTTCATCCATGAGGTCGATGGCTTTATCGGGCAGGAAGCGGTCAGTAATATACCGGTCAGAGAGTGTGGCTGCTGCCACCAGGGCGCTGTCCTGGATACGTACCCCGTGATGGACCTCGTACCGTTCTTTTAAGCCCCGCAGGATGGAAATGGTGTCTTCCACGGAGGGGGGATTAACCATAACGGGCTGGAAGCGCCGTTCCAGGGCGGCATCTTTCTCCACATGCTTACGGTATTCGTCCAGAGTCGTGGCACCAATGGCCCGCAGTTCACCCCTGGCCAGCATGGGTTTCAACAGGTTGCCGGCATCCATGGCCCCCTCGGCCGCTCCTGCCCCTACTACAGTGTGGAGTTCGTCGATAAAAAGAATGATCCGTCCTTCAGACTTTTGCACTTCTTTTAAGACTGCTTTCAGTCTTTCCTCAAATTCACCGCGGTATTTGGCGCCGGCTATAAGAGCCCCCATATCCAGGGCAATAACTAATTTATTTTTCAGCCCTTCGGGGACGTCACCGGCCACGATTCTCCGGGCTAATCCTTCCACGATGGCAGTTTTACCCACGCCCGGTTCACCAATGAGGACAGGATTGTTTTTGGTGCGGCGTGAGAGAATTTCAATGACCCGGCGGATCTCGTCATCACGGCCGATAACGGGGTCCAGTTTACCTTCCCGGGCCAATTTGGTCAAATCACGGCCGTATTTTTCCAGGGCTTCATAGGTTTCTTCGGGGTTTTCGCTGGTTACCTGCTGGTTACCTCTGATAGCCTGTAAAGAAGCCAGTAAAGTTTCCCTTCTCAAACCTGTCTGGCGGAAAAGATTCCGGACTTCGCTTTCTCCTTCTTCCAGGAGGGCCAGGAGCAGGTGTTCCACACTGACATACTGATCTTTCATGTCCCGGGCTTCTTTTTCAGCCCTGGGGAATACCCTGGCCAAACCGCTGCCCAGCCGTAAAGACCCCTCGTAGCCATGGACAGCAGGGGTACGGGCTAATAAATCTTCCAGGAGTCTCTGCAGGGTAGCCACATTAACGCCGGCATACTCCAGGAAACGGGGGACCAGGCCTCCCTCTTGGGCCAACAGGGCCGCCAGCAAATGTTTACCGGTAACCTCCTGGTGATGCCGTGCGGCAGCCAGATCCTGGGCAGAAGAAATGGCTTCCCTTGATTTTTGGGTATAACGGTTTAAATCCATAGCGCTTACCCCCTTAAAGCGGGGTATTCACCTCCTTCGTAACAGGTCTAATTCTTGCTCAAGTTCTTCGATACGTTCTAAGAGATCAAGGATGACGGAGGCACCAGGCAAATTGATGCCCAGGGACTGGCGGAGACGTATAATCTTCTGAATCCTGGGGAGCTGGTCTGCCCGCAGCCGGTTGTCCTGGATCTCGATAATCCCAAATTCTGCTAAACGTTCTAAGAAGCCAGGGTGGTACCCGGAACTTTCCATATCTATCCAAAAAGCTTCTTCCTGGGGGTAAAGGGTGTGGTGATACAATTGTACGTAATATTTACGCACCATAGTTTCACACCCCTTTCCTTAATTCCGCTAGTTTTTTGTATAAATCAAGTTCTGCCTCACTCAAAAAAGCCGGGAGATCAATGACTACTTCCACATAATGGTCCCCTCGTCCCCCGCCCTTTAATGGCCAGCCTTTACCGCGCAGGCGCAGCTTTTTTCCGCTGTGGGTCTGGGGAGGAATGGTGAGGATGATATCCCCGTCCAGGGTGGCAGTGGTTACTTTGTCACCCAGGGCAGCCTGCTCGGGGGTAATGATGACTTTAGACTCGATGTCGTTTCCTTTCAGGGTAAAGAGGGGATGGGGCTGGATATTGACTTTGAGATAAAGGTCACCCCGCTGGCCACCTCCTAAACCTTCGCCTCCCTGATTCCTGAGGCGGATCTTGCTTCCGTTCTGGATACCTGGGGGGATCTTTACTTCCAGGGTCTTTCTCACCGTTGTGTTTCCTGTGCCGCCGCAATAGGCACAAATACCCCTGTCCAGGTGCCCGCTGCCCTGACAGACGGCACAAATTTCCCTGGAGGTCAGTTGAATGGTTTTTTCACCGCCCCGGTAAGATTCTTCCAGGGTAAGCTGAAGTTCGCTTTCTATATCCTGGCCGCGCATCTGGGGCTCCCAGCGAAAGCCGCCTCCGGTGCGGTTAGCCCTAGCTCTGCCAAAGAGGGTCTCAAAGAAGTCGCTGAAACCTGTTGCACCCAGATCCCCATCGTTCCAGGTGTAAAAGTGGAAACCATCCATATCAGGCGGCGGTTGCCATTCCTGGCCATGTTGCCAGTTGGCGCCCAGACGGTCATACTTGGCCCGTTTTTCGGGATCACTGAGAACCTCATAAGCTTCGTTAATTTCTTTGAATTTTTCTTCGGCGGCTTCTTTCTCGCTCCCTGTTTTCAGGTCGGGGTGATACTGGCGGGCTAATTTACGGTAGGCGCTTTTAATCTCCTGTTCCGTGGCCGTACGTTCCACGCCCAGGATTTTATAATAGTCTTTATATGTCGTCATTTATTGTTCTCACCACCTTATGACTTAAGGCTGCCGGATAGACCGGCAACCTTAAGTTGAGTTAATGGGGAAGGGTTATTTCTCGTGATACTCGGCATCGATTACATCGTCTGGTCCGGAACCTTTAGTATTACTGGAGTAATTTCCTGACTGCGGATTATTGCCTGCATGAGCGAAGGCTGCGGCAGCCTGCTGGAGGTCGCTGGTCAGGGAGCGGATACGCTCAATATTAGCATTATCTTTTAAGGCTGTTTTCAAGTCATTGACAAGCTGCTCAAGGCGGGCCTTTTCATGGACGGGTAACTGAGTGCCTTGTTCTTTTAGTTTCCGTTCTACCTGATAGATGATACTGTCAGCTTCATTGCGAATTTCTACTTCTTGGCGGCGTCTTTTATCTTCAGCCGCATTGGCTTCAGCTTCTCTGACCATTCGCTCAATTTCTGCCTTATCCAGGGTAGATGAACCGGTGATGGTAACGGTTTGTTCTTTTCCTGTGCCTTTATCTTTAGCGCTTACTTTCAAAATCCCGTTGGCGTCGATGTCAAAGGTCACTTCAATCTGAGGTACGCCGCGAGGCGCCGGGGCGATTCCTTCCAGCTTAAACTGGCCTAAAGTACGGTTGTCTTTGGCCATTTCCCGTTCACCTTGCAGGACATGGATATCTACGGCAGGTTGATTGTCTTCGGCGGTGGTGAAAATCTGGCTGCGGCGCACAGGGATCGTGGTATTCCGTTCAATGAGTTTTGCCATCACACCACCCAGGGTTTCCACACCCAGGGAGAGGGGGGTAACATCCAGGAGGAGGACGTCTTTCACTTCACCGGTTAACACACCTGACTGGATGGCGGCACCAACGGCCACGACTTCATCGGGGTTTACTCCCTGATGGGGTTCCCGTCCTCCCGTCAGTTCCCGTACCAGCCGCTGTACTGCAGGAATCCGTGTAGAACCTCCTACCAGGATAACCTGGTCAATATCTTTAGCTGTCAGTTTGGCGTCAGCCAGGGCAGCCAGTACGGGGCCGCGGGTACGTTCCACCAGGTGATGGGTAAGGTCGTCGAATTTCGCCCGGGTAAGTTTCATATCCAGGTGTTTGGGACCAGTGGCGTCGGCTGTAATAAAGGGCAGGCTGATTTGAGTTTCCGTGATGCTGGAAAGCTCTATTTTTGCCTTTTCCGCCGCTTCCGTCAGGCGCTGCAGGGCCTGCCTGTCTTTTCTCAGGTCGATGCCGTAGTCTTTCTTGAATTCTTCGGCCAGCCAATCCACGATGACTTTGTCAAAGTTGTCACCGCCCAGGTGGGTGTCACCATTGGTGGCTTTTACCTCAAAGACGCCATCGCCTACTTCCAGGATGGATACGTCAAAAGTACCGCCGCCCAGGTCATAAACTAGGATTGTTTCATTCTTTTTCTTGTCTAGCCCGTATGCCAGGGCGGCAGCCGTAGGTTCGTTAATAATACGCAGGACATTGAGGCCGGCAATTTTGCCCGCGTCCTTGGTCGCCTGCCGCTGGGCGTCATTAAAATATGCCGGTACGGTAATGACGGCATCGGTGATTTTTTCTCCCAGGTATTTGGAAGCATCATCAACCAGCTTCTTTAAAACCATGGCGGAAATTTCTTCAGGGGCATAGAGTTTACCGCCGATATCGAAACGTACGGTATCATTGGGACCGGGCACTACCTTGTAAGGGACAAGGTTCCTTTCTTCGGCAACCTCCGAATAGCGGCGTCCAATGAACCTCTTCACAGAGTAAAGGGTTTTGTCGGGATTTAACGCGGCCTGTCTTTTAGCCACCTGACCGACCAGTCTTTCTCCGTTATCTTTAAAAGCTACTACCGAGGGTGTTGTCCTATTACCCTCCGCATTCACAATTACTGTAGGTTTCCCACCTTCTAAAACAGCAACAACTGAGTTCGTCGTACCCAAGTCGATACCAACTGCTTTTCCCATAAATAAACCTCCCTCATAACATATATTAATAATTATTACTAAATTGACCAAACTTGACCTTAATTTTATTATCGTATTTTTGATATTTTTGAGCAAAGGTCAGATTAGGTCAGGATACAACCAGAAGGGTTATTTTCTCAAATCTACTTAAATTACGTTGTATTATCTCACTCAATTATTATTTTTTGTCATCATTTAACATTTTTAACCAAGACCTTTTCCGGGGAAATTTTAAAAGCCAGTGTGGGCATTAAAAAAACTATCTGCCTGGTCATAGAAGCATCCGTTCCGTTAAGATGGCTGTGGAGGAATACCTAAAAGAGCCGGAGTTAAGGGATTTACACAAGGTAGAACTAGAAATGGCCAGGTGTTTTGACAGTCAAGATTACCAGGAAGGCTACAGGGCTTTCTTAGAAAAACGCAAGCCCAGGTTTCAGGGCAAATAAAAGTGGCCGGTGAAATACCGACCACTCATTTTTTACCTAAAACAAAATACAGATATTCATTATCCTTTTTATCTATTACTTTGAAGCCTACTTCTGTGAGAAGAGCCTCCAGGTCTTCGGCAGGAGGTAAGCCATGGGAAATCAAGCTCCGGCCAAGTTCCTTGTGCCTCTGATTGATTGTCTCCCGGCTTTCCGAGTGGCAGATTAAAAGGAGACCGCCATCTTTTAAATACCTATTCATAGACTGAAGGGTTTCCCAGGGATTGATAAAATGAGGGAAAACCGAGTAACACACAATTGCGTCAAAACTTTGGGGAGGAAAAGAGGCATCGGTAACGTCGCCTGCAATAAATTGGATGTTGGGGTGTGGAAATTTGGCTTTGGCTTTTTCTATCATTTTTTCGGCCACATCAATAGCGGTTATCCGTCCTGTTTCGCCAACCAACTTCAGGAGAAAAGGCAGTAAGATTCCCGTGCCTGTTCCCACATCCAGTACGGAAGCGCCGGGGATTAAACAAAGTTTGCCTAAGAGGTATTGGATTCTTTCAGGGTTATGGTTCACAATATTGTCCCATTGGTCTGCTTTATTATTGAAGAAACTACGATTGAGTTCTACTGTCATTAATATTCTCCTTGCCCATAATGAAATTAGCCTTTTCCAATAGTCTTACCATAATGGGGATGATGACTAACTGAATGATAATACCGGGGACTGCTGTGACAAAGGCAGCCGTCAGGAAAACTTTAAGTTTGAAAGCCTTGGCTAGGAATTGTGTTAAGAGGAGATAGTTCACAGCTCCTGCCACAAATCTTCCTGCGAGCATACCCGTTAAAAGAGTAGGGAACAGGGATATGTTTCGTTTGTGGTACAGGTAAGAAATGACAAGACCATAAGTGCCTAACTCAAACATCATCTGCACAGCCCCGGGAAAGAGGGGAGGCATGGAGGTTAAAACGCTGCTGGCGATAGGGGTTACCATTCCCACTAAAAGAGCATAGAGGGGAGAGAGGACAAAGCCGCCTAAAAGAACGGGTATGTGCATGGGCAGGAAGACCGGGCCTCCCATACCGAAAGTATGAAAGGCCATGGGCAGGACAAGACCCAGAGCAATTAAAAGACCTGCGGTGATCGTTTGTTTGGCATGGTTGTTGTTCACAGTTGATAACCTCTCTTTCGTAAAAATATAAATACCCATAAAAGAGCTAGGCTTCACGCCTAAACCTTCATGGGTATTTTCTCCAGGGTAAATTGTCGACTTTTCCTGTACATAAGCCTTCGTGGCTTATCATTTCGTTTAAATTATATTCGCTTTCTTTACTAATTATCCTGCTCAACTCCGGAATTTTTTCTGCATTCCTTACAGTAACCGTATATTTCGATGCGGTGTTCCGTGGGTAAAAAATCTGTAGATTCCCGCAGTGTCTTTTCTAACTCTCCCAGGGGGCAGTAAGGTAAGCGTTCTGTCTTATGGCATGACTTACAGATCATATGATGAAGGTGAGATTCCGGTCCCCGCAGCTTAAATTTTGCCCCGTCGGCGAAATTCAGCTTTTCGATGAGCCGGCTCTCTACTAAAATTTCCAGATTTCTGTAGACCGTAGAGAAATTTATCTTTGGGTTTCGGCTTCGTACCTGATCATAGATTTCGGCAGCATTGAGAAATTTATCTTCAGAACTGCAAAAAACAGAAATGATGATTTTACGGGCAGGTGTGAGTTTGAAGCCTTTATCTTTAATTGTATCGTAAATAAATTCTATTTTCGCAGGCATCTTTTAACTCCTGATCTTGATGTGATGCTCTTATTCTAACAAATACTGACCAAAATTAAAATCCGGTATGAACTAGTGCACTTTGTACCGCGGCACAAGTGCAACTTGGCTTCTACCTTCGCCTACAGCTTGATACAAGCCAAGTTTTCTTTGCACTTCTTGCCTAAAAGGACAAGAAGAAGAATTATGACCGAAGTGACCACAATGGTACCGCCGGGAGCCAAATCAAGATAAAAAGAGGCGATTAAGCCAACTAATACAGAGGTAATACCAAAAAGATTGGCCCATATCAAGGTAACCTTAAAACCTTTGCCAAGCAGGATACTGGTAGCCGTAGGAACAACCATGAGTGAAGAGATAAGCAGGGCTCCCACGATTCTTAAACCCAGAGCAATAATGGCCGCTGCCAGGATGATAATAAGATAGTTGAAGAAGTTAACCGGGATTCCGGCCAGGCGGGCTCCTTCTTCGTCAAAGGTCAGATAGAATAATTCCCGGTAATACCGTGTAACTAAGCCTAGAGCGATAAGGGCCAGGATACCTATAAAAATAACTTCTTCATTTGTTACGGACACAATACTGCCGAAAAGAAGGCTGGCCAGGGTTGAATCGGAAGCGCGTACTATTCCCATCAGGATAACGGCAGTCCCTAAACCTCCCGCCGTAATGATAGCGAGAGAGACTTCTCCATAATATTTAAAATAGCGCCGCAGTTTCTCCAGGAGTATAGATATCAGGATAGACATAACCAAGGCAAAAGGGATAGGACTAATACCCCAGAGTATGCCGAATAATACTCCGGATAAAGAGACGTGGGACAGGGTTTCCCCTACCATGGAAAGACGGCGGAGAACCAGAAAAAGGCCCATGGTAGGACATAGGATGCCCACTATAAGACCGACAATTAAGGCTTTCTGCATAAAGACATATTGTAAAATTTCCAGCACGGCTACACCACTTTCAAATCTTCTTTAGCAACTTCTTTTCCCTTGCCTTTGGAAATGTAGAGGAAACGGGAGGCATGGTCCAAAACCGGGGAAACGTCATGGGTGACCATGACGATGGTGAGGCCTTCTTTGTTAAGCTTAACGAGTAAAGATAAGAAGTCCTCTTGGGCTTCCGCATCCAATCCCGTAGTAGGTTCATCAAGGAAGAGGATTTGTGGGTGATTGATCAAGGAACGGGCAATGAGCATCCTTTGAAACTGGCCGCCGGAAAGGGAACTCACCAGGGTATCCCTTTTTTCCAGCAAACCAACTTTTTCTAAAACAGAATGGACTAAGCTACTCGCTGTTTTTCCTTTGACAGCAACCTGCAGTTTCACTACTTCCTCTACTGTTGCGGGAAAACCGGGATTGAGGGCCGAAGATTTTTGAGGAATATAATTTACAACTGCCTTAGTTTCGGTGTTAATTTCCACAGAACCTTTCAGTGGTTTTAATAAGCCCAGCATGAGCTTTAGGAGCGTAGTTTTAGCGGCCCCGTTGGGACCTAAAATTACTAGAAATTCTCCCCGATAAACCGTAAGGTTGATATTTTCCAGGACATAAGGTCCTCCTGGATAGGCAAAGGAGACGTGACTTAAGGAAATAACCGGTTTCATGGCTGGTACTCCAGAGCGATTTTGAGGTTTTCCAGATTCTCCCGCATGATGCTGAAGTAATCTTTACCTGCCTGAAGGTCTTTCTCCGTGAGTCCACCGATAGGATTTAAGACCAGGGTTTGTGCTTTGGTTTCCCGGGCGATGGTTTCAGAGATTTTAGGGCTCACCAGGGTTTCAAAAAAGATATATTTGATACCGTGTTCCTTCAACGTATTAATAATCTCTTTCATTTTTCCCGGTGTAGGTTCAGCATCAGCATTTAAACCCATGACCGGGATTTGTTTTAGACCATAATCTCGCGCCAAGTAACCGAAGGACTCATGAGATACCACAATCTCTTTTCTCTTACACTTTGATAATGTCTCTTGATATTCTCGGTCCAGTTTGCTTAACTCCTCTTTAAAAGCCTGGTAATTCTTTTCGTAGTAATCCTTATTTGCCGCGTCTACTTGGTTCAGAGCCTGTAAAATTTTTTCCCCCTGTTTAAGGGCATTACCGGGGCTTAACCAGGTATGAGGGTCAATACCGTCATGTTCATGGTCTTCATAGGCGTCTTTTTTTTCATCTTTTTTATCTTTTTCATCATGATGTTCTTTCTTATGTTCCTCTTCATGTTCATATTTATGTTCAAGGTTACTCTTGATTAAGTCCAGGCCGGCGCTGGTTTCTACCAGGATTAAAGGAGTCCCTTTGACGGCTTCTTTGAGTTTTTCTATGTAGTGTTCCATGCCGGCGCCGTTGTAAATAAAAAGTTTGGCTTTAGTTAATTCCGCCAGTAATTTGGTAGAGGGTTCAAAGGAATGGGGTTGGGCTCCCGCCGGAACTATATTTATGACCTTAACTTTATCACCGCCGATTCTTTTGGTGAAATCATACATGGGATAAAAGCTGGTATATACTGTCAACTTAGCTGGGGGATCAGGGTCTCTGTTTACAGTGGCAGCCGGTTTTTGGCTGCAGGCCGTTGAAGTGAAAACAAAAATGAGGGACAAAAAAAGTGACAGAATAGAGCGAGCTTTCATAAATTACCTCCAAATGCAAATCATTAGCATTTGCATTTATTATAAACCCATGGCATCCTTAAAAGCAAGGGCTTAAGTGTTAATAACTGGAAGTAGTAATATTCTTATTTTTTTTTAATTGTTGTTGGTGAGAAAAGAATAACTTGCAAAATCCTGCATAGTTATGTAACATAAACTTGGACAAAACTTTATACATTATCTGTTAGGTGCCCTTTCAGGAGGGAGAATAGGGAAACCGGTTAAAATCCGGTGCGGACCCGCCGCTGTAATCGGAGACGAATCCCCAAAATGTCACTGTCCAGCACTTAACTTAATGGTTAGTAATATAGTTACTACCATTAAGTTAAGTGCCGGGTGGGAAGACGGGGAGGAGGATGACACGAGAGCCAGAAGACCTGCCTAACGGGAAGCCTGCTATCTGGGGAACAGAACAGGCTTAAGCGGACTAAGTCTTTGAGGCGGGTTACAGTCCCTTAGCGCAGCTAAGGGATTTTTCTTTTGTTTGGAGGTGATTTACAGGTTGCTTATTGGACTCATGGTTACTACGTTAAAAATATAGGGAGGGACGAAAATGAAAAGAAGGTGGTTTATTCTTACCGCATTACTTGTCTTCTTATTACCACGGGAAACTTATGCCATGCACATCATGGAGGGATTCCTGCCTCTAAACTGGGCTGTAGTATGGAGCCTGGCCAGTTTACCGTTTTTATATTTGGGTCTCCGCTCCATAGGCAAAGTAACCAGTGAGAATCCTCAGTTAAAGATGCTTTTAGGCGTTGCTGCTGCTTTTACCTTTGTCTTATCTGCGTTAAAATTGCCTTCCGTTACAGGGAGCAGTTCCCATCCTACCGGGGTTGGTCTTGGTACTATGCTGTTTGGCCCTATGGCTATGAGTGTTATTGGTTGTATTGTGCTTATTTTCCAGGCCCTTCTTTTAGCCCACGGGGGTATAAGCACATTGGGAGCTAATACCTTTTCCATGGCTGTGGTGGGGCCCCTGGTTGCATACGGGGTCTATAAGGCTGCAAAAAAAGTTGGGGCTCAGGGTATTTCCATTTTCTTAGCGGCTGCTTTAGGTGATTTAGCAACCTATGTTACTACTTCCTTGCAATTAGCCTTGGCTTTCCCTGATCCTACAGGAGGTGTGATGGCTTCCTTAATCAAATTTGGCAGCATTTTTGCTCTTACCCAGGTTCCCCTGGCAATCGTGGAAGGCTTATTGACGGTTCTTGTTTACAATTATCTTACCGTCTACAGTCAAAGCGAACTCCAAGAATTAGCCCTGTTGAGAGGAGATGTGCAGCATGACCCTGGCGCGTAAAAATCTTTTACTTATTTTTGCTGTTGTTGTCTTAACGATCATGCCTTTAATTATGATAACTGACTCTGAATTTGGAGGGGCCGACGGTGCTGCTGAAGAGGTCATCCTACAGATTAAGCCAGACTACGAACCATGGTTCCCTGTTTTGTGGCAGCCACCCGGTGGAGAAACGGAAAGTCTGCTTTTTGCTCTGCAGGCTGCAATAGGTGGAGCTTTTCTGGGTTATTATTTTGGTATAAAGAAAGGGCTAGCCGGTAAGTAATTTTTCGGCAAATGATTTTTCTTTGAGTTTTCTTTTCAGATATCTTTCACATTGTTTTATACAGTCATATCCCAGCATAATGCCTAAAATGTAGTCTTCTTCATCAGTATAGTCGTTTAAACCTTGTTTCTTGAAGGATTTAATTACATCTATGCATTTGGCCTCACCAAAAAATACATTGATATTTTTTTCCCCTACCGGATAAATAAGATAGGGGATTTTTTCTTTTTCTAAGCGGATAATTATTTTTTCCTTCATAGCTTTATGGGTGGTATGCAGGATCAGATTTCGTAAGCCCTTTTTAAATTCGTAAATATGATGGGCGAACACTTCCATAAAAGTTCTTTCCTTTCGTTTTTATGCTTTGTTAACTACGGGACATTGTGGAGTAATGGTCCTGCCATTCTGGCCACATTTTGTGAACGGCCTCTATTAAAAAAGGATCAAACTGTGTACCCTTATTAACCATTATTTCCTGACGGCATTCATCCCAGGATAAGGCTCTGCGATAAGGTCGCTCTGAAGTAATGGCATCAATGGAATCACAGATGGCTATTAATCTTGAACCTAAAGGTATCTCTTTACCTTTTTTTCCTAAAGGATAGCCCTTACCATCCCAGCGTTCATGGTGATGGAGAACTATAATAGCAATATCCCGTAACCTGCCCGACTTATTCAGGATTTCATAGCCAATTTCTGCATGGCGTTGGATATGTCTCCATTCTTTGGGGGTTAATCTTTCTTTTTTATTCAAGATATTATCGGGGATGCCGATTTTGCCGATATCATGAAGATGGGCAGCTATATGTACATCGTTGAGTGTTTTGCCTTTAAGGCCTATTTTTTGGGCTAAATCATAAGCCATGTCAGCCACTCTTGTAGAATGTCCTTTCGTATATGGGTCTTTAGCTTCCAGAGCTGCTACCAGGCATTCGATAATGTCGTGGAATATGTTTTCTTCTTCTTTTCTTGCTTTCATCAGTCTTAACATGGTCAGTCACATTCCCGAAACTTTCTTGCTTCAATGTCAGACCAGGAACGTCTGGCGTAAATAACCGTAGTGTTGGTTTGCCTGGCTCGCTTTTTTACTAACCGGGCTAAAGAATGATTAACGTGATCAGTAAGTACCAGTATAACGTCAAAATTGCCAGTAATATCTGATTTTAAATGACCTTTTTTACGGCCACAAAGATGTTGGATCCTCGTAAAACCTTTCTTTTGGAGATTATCATAAATATTACCGAGTCTGTCCCCGCCAATAACCAAAACACTCATTCTTATGCTCCTCCTTTATAATTATTTACTAAAAATGACAATAATTATCAATTGTTAAATTTAATAAGCTTAAATTCTAGTTAAAAATCTATTCCTGAATGAATTAAATGAGAAACATTATCAATTAGTTAAATTATATTTTGAGTATGCGGGGTTGTCAAGATTTCCTCTTTACCGTTGATAAGGCAATATTTTAAGTAAATTTGAAAAGGAGAAAGAAGGAGGATTGTCTAATAAATAGTCTAATGTAATTTTAAAAAGGAGATATGCGTGTGTACGATGACGCTGTGCTCTTAGCTTTCGGTCTTACTTTATTTGCCGGTTTATCCACGGGGATCGGAAGTTTAATAGCCTTGCTGGCTAAAAAAACCAACACTGCTTTTCTCTCGGTATCTCTGGGTTTTTCTGGCGGGGTTATGGTTTATATTTCCTTTGTCGAGATATTAACTAAATCCAGGGAAATCCTCACTGCTCAGCTAGGTATCAAGATGGGACCGTGGTGTGCAGTTTTGGCTTTTTTTGCAGGGATGTTATTAATAGCCATCATTGACAGCCTGGTGCCGGAATTTGAAAATCCCCATGAAATAAGGAAAGTGGAAGAAATAGAAAACAGGAAAAAGAAACCGGACAAAGAACGGCTGTTGCGGATGGGGCTTTTTTCTGCTTTAGCCATTGCTATTCACAATTTCCCTGAAGGGCTGGCCACTTTTACGGCTGCCTTAAATGATCCCACTTTAGGTATCGGTGTGGCTATTGCCGTGGCTATTCACAATATACCGGAAGGTGTAGCTGTTTCCATACCTGTTTATTACGCTACAGGCAGCAGAAAAAAAGCTTTTCTATATTCTTTTCTTTCCGGCCTATCAGAGCCACTGGGAGCTTTGCTCGGCATCATTGCTCTTAAATATGTCATGAGTGAGCTGATTTTTGGCTTATTGTTTGCGGCTGTGGCCGGTATTATGATTTTTATCTCTTTCGATGAGCTCTTGCCCGCTTCACGGGAATATGGTGGGCACCACCTTTCGCTTTACGGGCTGGTCGCCGGAATGGCTGTTATGGCTGTGAGTCTTTTGCTTTTTGCCTAATAATTAATAGAAAAAATTGATAAGGAATAGCAAAAAATGAGAATGCTCGGCATTCTCATTTTTTGCTATTCCTTATTTTAGATACGACATTGGATTCTGTGGTTCCCCGTTAAACCTTACTTCAAAATGCAGGTGGGGACCGGTGCTCCAGCCTGTACTTCCTACCCGGGCGATAGCTTGACCCTTTTTCACTTCTTCTCCCGGTTCCACTAAGGCGGCGGAGGTATGGGCATAGAGGGTGACGATATTGCCGCCGTGACTGATCATGACGACTCTGCCGTATCCTCCTCGCCAGCCTACATCAATAACCTTGCCGTTTTCGGCAGCTACGATGGTAGCACCGTGGGGGGCACCAATGTCAACCCCTGTGTGGAAACGGTTGGTTCTCAAGATAGGATGCCTGCGCCAGCCGAAAGGGGAGGTGATTCTACTATAATCGGGAGTAGGCCAGGCTAGCTTACCGCTTCCCAGATATTTTCCACTATTATTTCCCGCCAGGCGACGCAGTTCGGCCTCAATTTTCTTTGATTCGGCCTCCAGTTCGTCCAGAGCCTGTTCAATAGCGGCCTTGTCTGATTGAATGTCTTTCAGAATTTCTTTTTGACGGGAACTGGCGATTTCCAGTTTATGTTTTTTTTCATTCTGGTCTGCCTGCAGGTTAACCAGGGTTTCTTTTTTCACCAGAAATTGTTTTTGTTTGTCCTGGTAAAATGCAATTTCCTCTTTAACGCTATCGATAAGTTCCATATCCTTTTCCGCGATACGGCTTAATAAATCCCAGCGGGTCAAAAAATCCGTAATACTGGTAGAATTGAGCAAAACCTCCAGAACATGTACCTCGCTCTGTTCATAAAGAGCCCTTACACGCCTCAAGAATCTTTGTGTTTTTTTGAAGATTATTCTGGGATTTATTTAATTCACTCTCCAGGTATTTTAATTCTTTTTCCGTTTTCGACAGTTTGCTTTCCGTGGTGCGTAATTCTTTTTCCGTTGAGGAAAGTACATTGTTTATGTATTTAAGTTCCAGCAGGTTTTTGTGTTCTTCTTTTTTCTTTTGCTGGAGAAGTTCTTGTTGTTCCCTTATTTTTTGCTCAATCAGTTCCTGGCGTTTTTTTAAGTCCAGTTCTGCTGCTCCTGCCGTCACAAAAAGGCTTGTTCCTAAAAAGAAAGACAAAACCAAAGCTGTTCCTTTTAACAACCCCGTGTATTTTCTCATTATTGCTGCTCCTCTCTTTTATGCCACTTAAGTTTTTTCGACATAAACGAGGAGAATCCTGCCTAAAAACTCATTTTGTGTAATTGCAATATTTTACAGCAATACGTACTTTTCTCGGGGTTACGAATATAATTACACAAAGAATGAACAGATGGCAGGTGCTGAAAATGAACAATAAGGAATGGAAAAACCCCCGTAATCTAACGATAGGGGCACTTTTAGCGAGCGTAGCCGTAGGATTTCAGGCTTCACCCCTTTATCTCCCTTTTATTGGAATTTCTTTTAGTTCTTTGAGTACCCTGCCCATTGCTCTGGCAGGCTATATCCATGGAATCACGGGTTTTTTGGCTTACCTGGTGGCCGGGTTTATCATGCTTACCCTCAGTGTGCCCCAGGCCCTAATCTTTTTTCTTTCCTCGGGACTTCTGGGACTCTCCCTGGGGATCCTGATGAAACGCCAGGCACCTTTCCCGGCGGTGGTAGGGATTGCTGCCCTTTTGCTTTCCGTTGGGATGTTTATACTCGGTTTCCTCCTTGGTATACCTGTGTTACCCTGGCTCACAGGAGTGAAGAGGGCTTTGCTGATACCCGTCACCCTATGTTTAACCCTACTCTACAGCGCCATCTGGGCGCCGGTCTTGGCTGCTGTTATCGTAAGAGTAAAAACGTATCTTTAGGCTGCTTCAAATGGTTTCCCTGGAAGGGTGCACTCAAACCACTCCTCACTGATCAGGAGTTTATTGCAGGAATCGGTAATTGTTATTCCGACGAGATACTCTTTGCGGCAGGGATCAGGCCTGACCGAAAAGCTAATGAACTGGACCGGGAGGAAGTTTCCCGCCTGTATTCCGCTATTCCCGGGACTCTGGAGGAAACTATCCGAAACGGCGGTTATATGGATAAACCTTAATATGAAAAATGAAAGCGTGGTCTTGGGATGAACAAGACCACGCTTTCATTTTATAGCAATCAAGGGAGAAGCGACGTCTGGAAATTATCTTTTGAGATTCCTCCGGGCAGGCATGATTTTGACTATCCTTAGTTCTTCATTATAAATTTTTATCACATTGATACCTTCTTTTATCTAGGGAATTTGAAAGGATTTATAAAGGGATTTGATTACATAAGTGGGCACTTTCCGTTCCCTTTGGAGAGCAGGTAAGCGATAATCTTTTCGGCTAATGTAAAGACCAGTGTATCATGCTGCACAATGGCTTCATAGTTCCAGAGAAATTTGCGCAGGCTATCAGTGGAGACAATATATCCGGGAAGACGGGTACCTAAAGTTGATTTGCCGCTGCCGGGAATGCCGCACAAGATGTGTAACTTCACCGCTTATCACCTATTATATTGGGGACATTCCTCTCTTTTGAGAAATACCTATGCTTCAGCAGGTGTGTCCAATACCGATGGGGACATTCCTGTCCCCAGAGAAATACCTATGCTTCAGCAGGTGTGTCCAATACCGATGGGGACATTCCTGTCCCCAGAGAAATACCTATGCTTCAGCAGGTGTGTCCAATACCGATGGGGACATTCCTGTCCCCAGAGAAATACCTATGCTTCAGCAGGTGTGTCCCCTTTCCTTATATACCATTATCATGTGTTGTTTTAATAAGAATTAACAAGTATACGGAAATGTTTTATTATATCAGTATAAGCAATAGAAAAGGAGAAGGATGAAATGATTAAATCTCCACACTTGCTGCTGGTCCTGGCTACCCTTTTTTGGGGTGGCAACATTGCTTTAGGGAGAGCTGTTACCGGCAGTATACCGCCGCTGACCCTGTCATATCTGCGCTGGACGGAGGCTTTCCTCATTTTTTTACCCCTTGCTTGGCGTGAGCTAAAGGAACATAAAGATATCCTCCTCGCCAACTGGCCTGCTTTTGCCGCCCTGGGTTTAACAGGAATTTTAGGTTTTAATATGTGTGTATACCTTGCGGTTCAGTATACCACTGCTACCAATACCGCTCTGATTAATTCTTTTTCTCCGGTCACCGTTATCCTGTTTAGTTTTATTTTCCTCAAGGAAAGGATTACCTTAAGACAACTGGGAGGTATTATCTTTTCTTTTGCGGGTGTAGTTTTGATTATTGCCCGGGGGAAGTGGGAAAATCTTATAGGCTTAACCTTTAATAAAGGTGACCTCATCATGCTGGTTGCTGTACTGCTCTGGGCTGTCTATTCCATGGTATTAAAGTTAAAAGGAAGGCTGGCTCCGTCTAAAGCCGTTTTTGCCGCATCTATTTTGGGTGGACTTATTTTTACCACGCCTTTAATTATTTATGAAAACTATCAGGGCGGTATAGAGTGGATAAGAAATCTGGCGCCTTATCATTACCTGAGTCTCCTCTATTTCGGGATATTTCCCACTATAGTATCCTTTCTGTTCTTTAATAAAGCCATGTTGGAACTGGGTCCTAACCGGGCAAATATCTACCAGAACCTGGTCGTGGTTTTCGCTTCCCTGTTCGGTATTATATTTTTGCAGGAAAAACTTATTTATGCTCATCTCCTGGGCGGTGTTCTCATCATTACCGGGGTGTATTTAACTTCGCAGATGGGGAAAGCACAGGCAGATAAAATTACAGTGAAATACTAAAAGGGAATGGATGCTCCACCTTAGGCATCCATTCCCTTTTTATAACATTAATAGTTAAAGGTTTCATTTCTTATTTTTGCCCATAACTCATGGCTAACAGTTCCACCGGATGGAGTATTTCTACGGGCACATTAAACTTCCTGGCACCCAGGGCCAGCTGCATGCGGCAACTGGGACAGCCCACAGCCAAGGTATTGGCGCCTGTCTCCTTAGTCGTGGCCATTTTCCGTTCAAGGATTTTCATAGATACTTCCGGGTTTTTAATGTTGAAGGTGCCGGCGCCCCCGCAGCAGCGATTGGCATCAATCATTTCCCGGTATTCTACCCCCGGCAGGGATTTTAAGAGTAGACGGGGTTCTCTGGTAACTCCCATGGTCCGGTTAAGATGGCAGGAATCATGGTAGGTGACGGTCCTGTTAAGGACCAAGGAGCCAGGTTTGATTCCGGCATCGTTGACCAGGAATTCCGTGATATCCCGTACTTTGCCGGCGAATTCCTGGGCCTTGGACTGGTCTTGGTCTTTTAGCCAGTGAGGGTATTCCCTAAGGGCGCTGCCGCAGGAACCACAATCGGTAATGATGTCTTCCACCCCATGGGTAGAGAAGATATCCACGTTTTTTAACGCCAGTTCCCGGGCGGTATCCATGTCGCCGGAAGAATAATGGGGCAACCCGCAGCAGTATACCTTGGGAACAATGACCTCATAGCCGTGGGCTTCCAGCATCCGTACAGCCGTTAACCCGACCTGGGGAAAGACCAGATTGGTCATACAGCCCACAAAGTAGGCCACTTTTTTTCCGCTACCTGGTTTAGCTTTATACTGTTCCCAGAAAGTCTTAGACGGCAGGGGCGGGAGAATTTCTTCTTTTTCTTTGAGGGAGTGGGGCAAGAGCTTCGTTAAAGAGAGATTCCTGGCCAGACCAAGGGAGGCAAAAACAGTTTCCATGACAGCCGGATTCTTTAAGCCCCAGCGCAGGGCCAGGTAGTAAACCATGGGTAAGCCCTGGTCTTTTACGAACTGGGCCCGGGCTGCCGCTACTATTTTATCGGTGGGAATTTTATTGGGGCAGCTTTCCGCACAGGCCTGGCAGCCTAAGCAGAGGTCGATAAACTTCCTGAGGCGGGGGGTTAACTGGAGATTTCCTGTCAGCAGTTCACGGGTCATCCGGATTTTCCCCCGGGCTGCGGTGCCTTCATGCCTTTCTGCATGATAAACAGGGCAGAAACCCAGGCAGATGCCGCAGCGCAGGCAGCGTTCAGTTTCATCTTGGTATGGTTTAATGTACTCATCATTCATGGGCTTCACCTAAAAGGACGACTTTACCGGGATTTAAGATATTAAGGGGGTCAAAGGCTTTTTTTATGTTTCGCAGTACTTCCAGTCCCGTTTCCCCAAACTCCCAGGGAATATATTTTCTCTTGGCGATACCAATGCCGTGTTCGCCGCTTAAAGTACCGCCCAGTTTGAGGGCAAGGGCAAACATTTCGTCGACACATTTTTCTACTCGGGCTACTTCCTCGCTGTCCCGTTCATCAAAAAGAATGGATGGGTGGAGGTTGCCATCCCCAGTATGGCCCAGGATGGGTATCCGCAGGTTGTATTTTTTGCCCAGTGCTTTAAATTCCCGGACGGCGTTGACCAGCTCGCTGCGGGGAACGGTGGCATCCTCCGTAAAGATGGAACGGGTACTATGGGTGAGACAGCCGAAAGATGCTTTGCGACCGGCCCAGAGGGCTGCCGCTTCTTCAGGTGTCTGGGCAATCCTCACTTCCCTGGCCCCGAATTCTTTGCAGATTTCGGCTACCCGGACAATATCCTCATCAACCTCCCGGGTTTTACCATCGACTTCAATGAGGATACCTGCCTCAGCATCGGTGGGGAAGCCCACGTGCTTGGCTTTTTCGATCAAGGTCATATTGTCCTGGTCCATCAGTTCCAGGGTGGTAGGTACAATGCGTCTTTCAATAATGCCCGAAACAGCCGCTGCCCCTTCTTCCAGGGTGTTGAAAAGAGCCAGGGCGGTGCGCTTGGCCTGGGGCAACGGAATAAGACGGAGGATAATTTCTGTGATAATGCCCAGGGTACCTTCGGAACCCACGAAAAGACGGGTCAAATCGTAGCCGGAGACATTTTTGATGGTTTTGCCCCCTGTTCTGAGGACACGCCCGTCAGCCAGGACAAATTCCAATCCCAGGACATAATCTTTAGTAACACCGTATTTAAAACACTTTGGTCCACCGGCGTTGGTAGCGATATTACCACCAATGGTACACATGTTCATGCTTTGGGGGTCAGGGGGATAAAAGAGGCCCTGGGCTTCCACAGCCCTGTGCAGGTCAGCAGTAATCACGCCGGGTTGGACCACGGCGACTAAGTTCTTGGTATCAATCTCCAGGATCCTGTTCATCCTGCTCATATCTATGACGATAGATCCCTCGCTAGGTACGCTGCCTCCGGCGAGACTGGTACCTCCTCCCCGGGGGATGACGGGTGTTTGATATTTGGATGCGGCCTTTAAAATTGCCTGCACGTCTTCCCTATTTTCTGGAACAGCCACAGCCAGGGGTTGACAGATATAGGGGGAAGAATCATAAGAATAGCAGATCAGGTCTTCTTTTGCAGTGAGAACCTTGTGTTCCCCCAGCGTTGCTTTTAGTTCCCGGATAGCGTTAACAGAATCCATGAACAATACTCCTTCCGTACAACTACTGTTTTATATATTGTAAACGCCTGAAACTAATCTGGCAATGCAATAAAACGAAGATTTATGGGGGAGGAAGGCGGCTCAGCGTGTCATTGACCTGATTAACAATGTTAAACCCCCCCAATCTTGTTAAGTTGATGGATGTCTCAGTGGTGGAAAGAGATACGGTCACAGCTCCCTTGCGGTAATCAATACAACCTTAATTAGGACATAACACTAACAACTACCAACTAAAACAAGATCTGAACTTATCATCAAGTAGGACAAAATAGCGGGAGTCTTTGCCTTAGATACCAGATTACAAGCCCAGTTGATTTCTCTCCTGGAAAACAAGGAAGGACTCCCCGCCTACAAGGTGCGTGCCGAACTTCAGGATATCATGCACCAGGCTTCCCTTCCTACTGGAGACCAAGAACTGTTTATTAACGCCAAATGGTCCTGCGGGCTGCCCTCTTACGCCAGGAATGCCGCGGTCCCCATCTCTTCTTTGCCGACTACGAGGATAGCACGCCTATGGGCAGAAAAGACCCCGAATGGCAGAAGTATATCGTCGTTCGTAAAGGTAGCCAGGGAATGGAACTGGATGTGCAGGAGCCATATCATAGATAGGAACACAAAGAAAAACCTCTTTTTCGGCAGAGGTTTTTCTTTTTCTATATGGAATATTAAAATAGATAATATGTACTGTAAGACAACACCAAAGACGAGGGATGAAGATGAACAGACAAGAGAAAATCAGAGCTTGTGTTGCAGAGTATGAAAAACAGATAATTGCCTGGCGGAGGGACTTTCATCGGCACCCGGAGCCTTCCTTTTGTGAAGAACGGACGGCCAACCTGGTAGCACGTTCTTTGAAAGCTCTTGGCCTTGAGGTATACGAAGGAATAGGGAAGACAGGCGTTGCGGCAGTACTGGAGGGAGGCCTGCCCGGACCGATAGTGGCTTTACGAGCGGACATGGATGCCTTGAAACTTGCCGGAGAATCAGAAAGTGAATACGCCTCTACGGTACCTGGTGTGATGCATGCCTGTGGTCATGACGGGCATACGGCCATGCTCCTGGGTGCGGCCCATGTACTTACTAAATTGCGAGAAAAATTTCCCGGGAAAGTAAAGTTTATTTTCCAGCATGCCGAGGAGACGGCGCCTGGCGGGGCCTTGGCGTTTATGGAAGAGGGTTTTCTTGATGATGTGGATGCCATCTTCGGTCTCCATCTCCGGTCAACGCTGGAAGCGGGGAAGCTGGAGATTGTACTGGATAAACCCATTATGGCGGCGGCTGATAGATTCACGGTTCATCTTCAGGGAAAGGGGGGCCATGGCTCCCAGCCCCAGGAATGTATCGATCCTATCCTTGTTGCTTCCAATATAGTGATGAACTGCCAGAGTATCGTCAGCAGGAGCCTGGATCCCCTGGATGCGGGTGTTATTAGCTTTGGGATTATCCAATCTGGGAGCGCATTTAATGTGATTCCGGATAAAGCTTATCTGGAAGGAACAGTGCGAAGTTTTGTTCCGGAGGTAAGGCAGAAGATTAAGGAAGAGTTAAACAGGAAAGTAGCCGCAGCCTGCAGCATGTATGGTGCAGACTATCGTTTTAGCTATGAGGAAGGTTATCCACCGGTGAATAATCATGAGAAAGAGGGACAGCTAGTACTGGAAGTAGGCGAGAAAGTCTTGGGTCCCAGTAATGTAGGAATTGGACGTCCATGGTTGGCCGGGGAGGATTTCGCCTATTACCTGGAAAAGGTGCCTGGCGCCTTCTTTTTCCTGGGGGCCGGCAATGCAGCCAAAGGTATTATTTATCCCCATCACCATCCACGTTTTGATATAGATGAGGATGTTTTAAAACCAGGGACGGAACTCTTAGTTAATATTGCCTGGGAGTATAACGAGAAAGGAGTATTATTTCCCTTTTAACATATGCACAAACCTGACCAGATAACCTGTCTTACCCAGCCAGGCAAAGGCGATAATGATGAAGAAGGCCAGGACCATGTTGCCGTAGACGTGCCATACTACCCGGACAAATAAACTGCCGGGGGTCAAATTAAAGACTTCCTTTAAACTGGTAAGCCAGTTCTTGCCTTCTCCTATTTTGGCAAGTAACATGGCGAATTTTTTGGGGTCCTTGTGATTCAGGTATTTAAGACTTTCTACATAGTAACCTTTACCAAGCAAAAGGGCGTCTCCCAGTTCTTCTGCTTCCTTGGCGGGAAGGGTATGCCAGCCTGGTCCGTACCAGTACGACAGAAAGTAACGGTGTACAGCCAGTTTGGTCTGTTCAGGGGAAAAGGGAGCAGGGGTATACATCATAAAGAGGGAACCTTTGTAGTTGCGCGTAAGGTCATGGGGTTCTCCCAGGAAGATAAAATAGGGACTCCTGGCTTCAATTGGTACAAAGCCCGCCTCTTTAGCCATTTTCAAATAACTTTTAAACCATTTATAGACTTTATCCTGCTCTTCAGGGGTATAGTCACCCAGGACCAGCTTAGCACCATGCATGATGTAAGTTTCACTGGTAATATCACTATTTAAATAAAAGGCTTCTTTTTGACTGGTAGACTCTTTATTGCCTGAAGAATCTACGCCAATAAATTCGTAGGACAAACGCTGCAATGGACCGGGGGCGGGTAAAAAGGTGCTGATGTTGTGTTCATAGCGGAAGGGCTCCAGAGGCATCTCTTTTTCCTCCACTTTACCGTCTTCCCAGTGATACCGCAGTATAATTTTTTCTATATCTCCATCCTTGTCAGCAAAATTGCTTTTCACGAGTAACCCGCTGCGTCCTTCTTCCACAAAACTTGCTGTAGCAGGATTTTTTTCCGGCGGGGACAATTTTACTTTACCGGGAGGAAGCTGGGCAACCAACCAGTGCTGGAGGAAAGGATGAATTTGCAGTTCCCGTACTCCCTGGTAAATTTCAGTCAGTTTAGCGATGGATTTTCCGTGAGCTTTGGCCAGTGACCAGTAGACCCGGGCTGATTTAGCTTCATTATCATAAAGATATTCCCAGATTTTGTTGGCTTCCTCCCATTTGCCGGACCTTTCCAAGTAATAAGCCTGTCCAAGGGCTAAAAATTCCTTATCTTCCTTACTGGCTTTTTGCTTACACTGACCCAATAAGTTGGCGGCTTCCAGATAAGATTTATTTTCCAAAAGACTATTAAGTTCACGTTTTTGCTGGTCACTGAGCCTGGAAAGCCAGGTGTTTTTTTCGCCGACCACATCGGCTGTTAGGTGGACGTTAGTATCCGGGGTCTGGTCTACCCATTTCCAGACAAGGGAATCGCCAGTGATACTATAACTGCGGGGTGATATAGCTTTAATCTGGCCTGGATGTACTTCCCTAAAGTTGAGTGTTACCGATGTGGTTACCGGCTTATCCGTCCACTTCGTAGCGTTGCTAAAATCGTAGCCCGTCCAGGTATATTTTTGTTCAGAGAGAGTGTTCGCCACTTCATATTCTACATGGAGATCAAGGCTCTCCTCGGGGTTAAAGGTAAGATCCCAGGTGTACATGCCGTATTTCTTATCGTATTTAGTTTTTATATTGTTTTCCCCGGAAGAGATAACCAGTTTAGGCGTATTTTCCCCATCAATAACGATGTTTTTACCTGGCATACCCAGTGTTACTTTGATCTTTTTATTGGTAGGGTTGGTGAAACGGTATAACCCTTTAACCAGGGTAGTCTCTTCTTGCCAGTCCAGGGAAATTTCCTGTTCCTTAAGCTCAATTACGGTTTTCGTAAGGGGTTGAGGGCCGGTAGGTAAAGAATCCGGTTCCTGGGCGGCGAGTACCGGTTGGTTTCCTACTATAATAAGGAGACTAAACAAAAGCAATATTACGGCTATGGATTTATTATTCATCATGGGCCTCCTTAAGGATTGTACTGGTGAACCATACCTATTCTATTAAATTATTTTAATCGGGTAAACACCTAAATTTAATTAATTTCACTTTCATCGAGTATTTGTACTATATCCCTAATTCCGCCTGGTTAGACAGCGGTGAAAAGCGAAAAAAGAAGGGAAAAGGTTACGCCTCTTCCCTTCTTTTTTTGCGAAAGGTTACTTCCCAGTATTTTTTTACATCGGCCACCAGATTATCGATATGGGCCAGCATGGCCTCTTCGGCCTCATTCGGGTCACCGTTTTTAATGGCATTCAAAATACGGCGGTGAGATACCATATATTCGGCATGAATTTTCTCCCGTAATAACTCAAAGGCTCTGGACTGCTGGCCGAAAATAGCCAGGAGGGAGTACATGCTTTCCAGAATACTGTTCCTGGAGGCGCGGGCAATGGCTTTATGGAAGCTGATGTCATCTTCGGTGATCCACTGGTGTTCTTGATACTTGGCCTCTTGTCGCTGAAGGACCTCTTCCATGTGTTGAATATCTTGTTTTGAGGCATAGAGGGCGGCTTTCTTCGCTGTCTCTCGTTCTATGGCCCGGCGGGCTTCCAGTACAGTAAGAAAATCACCTAAGCATTGGGGATCAATGAATTGTGTTAGCTTGCTTTGCTGTAAGGCCATGTCCTTTAACTGTTTGCTTACCTGGATAGCGTGAAGTCCTTTTTCCGTAATGGTCCGGCCGCGGAATTTCTCTTTTTTCAGATAGCCTAAATTCTCCAGTTTGTTAAGGATGCGGCCAATGGTGGCGGAGCTGGTTTCTATGCCGTCGTCCGTAAACCGGTTTAAAATATTCCAGGACCCCATGGGCTCCTGAGCATCCTTAATCATTTTAAGGATCATAATTTCTTTTTCACCTAAGTCGGCGAAAGTCATCTTTACCTCCCGGGCAGTGAATCAAAAAAGCAAGCTACCATATGACTATTAAACTGAATGCCAATGAGGGGAAAGGAACCTTCCCCCTCAAAGAAACTATCATATTTTATCCTGGTTGAAAAGAGACAATTTTCTAAAACTGTTCTCGTCCCACCCGAGAGTACGCTGTTTAGCTATTTGCCGACACTGGCTGGTGTAGAGGTAGTAGTGTTCCGGGTTAGCATGGAAACAACGATGATAAGCGCACTTGATGCAGCAAGGGCAATTAGTACACGGTTGGGACCGAGAGCAGTAACTTGGCTGAGTACGGCGCCGGAGATGATACCAATTCTGGCACCCCACGGAGTAATCTTACTGTTTTTCTTGCCCATTTGATGGGGCTCGTTACGCTCTTTCCAGAGGAGCCCGATGATGATGAGGGGTACCAGGCCGGAGCCAGTCATGGCATAAGCCCTGGAGAAAAGGCTTATAATGGTGGCAGCCTTAATAGCCACGTAACAGGCAAAGGCACCTACAATGTAGGTCAGCCAGGTGGCCGCTTTTACCAGTTGCTTGTCGTTGAGGTCAGGACGGAAGGGTTTAATCAGGTCGTTGACAATGAGGACTACGGCGGAGTTCAGGCAGGAGTCGGCGGAGGACATCCCGGCAGCCAGGATAAGGGCAAATACCATAGCGGAGAGCCATACCGGCATGTAGTTATGCATGAACCAAGGCATGACATCGTCAGGCTTTAGGTCTTGCTTCATGGTGAGGACGACCATCCCGACCAGCACGGTAAATGTTACAAAGATAAGGGAGAGGGTACCGCTGGTGATGATACCCCGGCGCGCCGTCTTATAGTCCTTAGCGGCGAAGCAGCGCTGCCAGTAGATCTGGGCCGACATGACGCCGACGGTAGCGGTAACGAAATTGGTGACCATGGTCATGGTGTTAACGCCGCTGAAACTCCAGAGGTTGGCCTTGCCCATAGCGGCCAGCTTGCCGGACAGCTCGGCGAAGCTCCAGTTCACAGGGGCAAAAGCGGTGATGTAGAAAGTGACGCCGAAGACCAGCACCATGGCGCCTTGCAGCAGGTCGGTCCAGGCCACGGAGTAAATACCGCCCAGGGCAGTATAGACAATAAAGGCAGCGGAGAACATGATGATAATGAGGGTCGGATCTGCGCCGGTGATAACGTTAAAGATATTACCGAAGGCCTTGCCCTGCCCGCCGGTCCAGGCGATCATCACAGCTGTAGCCAGGAGAGCGGCCAGTGCCCGGGTCCACTTATCGCGGAAAAAGAGGTCGTCAGCCATTTCCGCCAGGGATATGTAAGTAAACCTTCCGGCAATTCCGGCAAAAATAATACCGAAGAGGATCTTGGAACCCTGCTCCCCCAGGACGAAGGAAAGCCAGGGAAGACCGGTGGTGTAACCTTTACCGGCGTGGCCGATAAAGTTACCCACACCCATAATCGTAGCAAAATCCGTAAAAAATACCAAGAAGAGCGGCAAGGTTCCGCCAGCGATGGCGTAGTTGGTGAAGGATGCGTTAGCATCGTCTTTAACTCTCCAGGAAATCCACAGGAAAATGCCACACATGATAATAGTAATGATCCATAAAATAGTACCCAGTGACATAATTAGCCCCCTTTCTTAGATAATAATATTTATATAATAATATTTATTGACTAATGCCTGGAAAGATGTATAATTCTATTTAATAATGTCTCTCCCTGGAAGATTAATATCCTTATTCGGAGGACGAAGGACCCGGGAGCTGCTTTACATAAGAAGCTGGCGGGTTTTATTTCAAACGCCAGTTGCTCACCTTGTGATGAGCAAAAAGGAGGTAAGTAACAGTTACAGATTAATTGAACAAAAGTAAATAAAAAACAATAATCCATTGACATCGAACAAGTGTTCTAATTAGAATAATGGCAAGGGGTGGTGTCAATGGAAAAGATGCTAACATCTCATCAGGCAGCAAAGCTACTAAACGTATGGCCTCACACGTTGCGCCGCCGGGAAAGAGAAGGGAAATTAAAACCATTGCGCACACCCGGCGGTCACAGGCGTTATAAAGAATCGCAGATAATGGCTTTGATTGGTGAAGAGATAACTGTCATTGAAAGCGAGGTGGCTGCCGGTGAAAACGACAGCGATGGGAGTAATCCTTGAACTCACCGAAACCCAGCAAGCCTACCTCGATAACCTCATGGCCCGTTACTGTGCAGCAGTCAGGTGGAGCTTTAAAAGATTACTGGAAGGCAAAGGAATCCAGGACATCCGCCAAGGCGTGCAAGTCAAGTATAACCTCAACTCCCGGCAGGCTAACGATGCGGTGTATGATGCCCAAAGCACCATCAAAAGCCAACATCAATTGGTAAAATTACACTACGCCAATACTCTGGCCAAAGTAGAATTTACCCAAAAGCGAATAGCCAAAGCCAAATCGTCCAGGAAAAAAGCCAACCTGCAAAAACGGCTGGCGAAAGAACAAAGAAAGCTGTCATACTGGCAAAAACATCTGGAAGCCAAGACCTTTCCGGCAGTTGTTTTCGGCGGCAAAAAACTGTTTCTGGAAAGATGTAAAGGCAATATCACCCGGAAAGAATGGCAGGAAGCAAGAAGCAACCGTTACCTGTCCCGGGGAGACAAGACCAAGGGCGGCAACTTGAACACTCGCTTATACGAAGTTGATGGTCAAATCTATCTTGATATAGCAGCGGAACAGGTGCAGACGGAGAAAACTGTCAGATATAACCGGATTACAGCGCCGGTCTACCTGGCCCATAAACCCTCAAAAAAGACGGGTAAAATTAACGGACGGAACTACCGGCAGATGGTAGTGGATTATCTAAAAACAGGCGCTGCCTATCAAATAGAAATAATCCGTAAGGACGGCAGGTACTATATTCATGTCACCATCGAAGAAGATATTCCGGTTCCCTATCATGCCCACAGTGTTGTTGGGGTAGATACCAACCCTGACGGCTTAGGGGTGGCTCTGACAGACTACCTGGGGCAGTACCGTGGCAGTCAGTGGTTAAGACAGGGAGAATGGACTTATGCCGGAAGCAACCGGAGGGATAACCTTATTGGAGAAACGGTAAAGAAAGTAGTGGCTCTGGCAAAGGAAACAGGCAGCGCCCTGGTGACAGAGGACTTAAAGCTTAAACACGACAAGTCCGTAACGGCCAAATTTAACCGTATGAGTCACGGTTTTGTCTGGTCAAAATTTTTGGCAGATGCAGAACGGAGGGCTTTGAGGGAAGGAGTGCCGGTGTTCAAAGTAAAACCGGCCTTTACCTCGGTAATAGGAATTCTGAAATACCAGCACCAGTACGGGTTATCAAACCACCAGGCAGCAGCCTTGGTGATAGCCCGGAGGGGTCTGGGTCATGTTTCAGAAAGAGTTCCCAAATTACTGGCAGACAGGTTTATCAAAGCAAAAGAAGGCTTTAGAAAGCTAAATAACTGGCAGCAGTGGTCTGCTGTCAAGAAAGCAATATTAAAACATCTAAAGAAGAAAGGGGTGAACAGCCTGGTTTCCTGGCATGTTCACCGGAAAGAACTGTTAGGTGTAGGGTAAAACCCTATTCTCATAAGTTTGCGTTATGGCAGCAGTACACGCTGTGAAAGGCTGCTGTCATAAGTTAACTACCGAGGCAAGGGTAACACCCTTTCTGGGCAGGACGGACCCGGCACTCAATGGAACAAGAGTATTCTTCGCAGAAGGGGATCTTAAAAGTCCCAACTGCTTTTAGAAATATGCTGATAAAATTGAGTACCGGGACGGCGGTGAACCGCAAGGCAAACCACCCGGAACATAAGCGAGAGCTTATGGCCTGGCAGTTGAATCCTGTGACACTGCCTCTCGTTAGTCGACGGAAGAGAAAACTAAATGAATCTGGATTATCCTGTATAAATCAGATATGTTTAGCTTTCAGAAACCAGGTTATAAGATGTATAAGTACAGAATTGGTGTGGTGGGTGCTATGGGCGCCGTGGGTACGGAGATGTTAGCTACTTTGGAAAAGTCAACGTTGCCCATTGCCGAAGTTATTCCCCTGGACGTCAAAGAAAATGAAGGTAAAACCGTGAGTTTCCGTGGTCAGCCCCTGAAAATCAAAACTGCTGAAAAAGGCGCTTTTAAAGGAATCGATATTGCCCTCTTTTCCGCTGGAGAAACAGCGAGTTTACACCTTTCGCCTATAGCCAGGGAAGAAGGGGCTGTAGTTATTGATAACAGTAATGCTTTCCGTATGGAGCCGTGGGTTCCCCTGGTGGTACCTGAAGTTAATCCTGAAGCTGCAAAAGCCCATAAAGGACTGATTGCCAACCCCAATTGTTCTACTATCCAAATGCTGGTAGCATTGAAACCTCTCCATGATAGATATAAAATTAAACGTATAGTAGTCGCCACTTATCAGGCTGTTTCCGGCACAGGCTTATTGGCTATTGAGGAATTAAACAAACAGGTAGAAGCATATATCTTAGGCAAAGAATTGCCGCGCAGTGTTTATCCTCATCAAATTGCCTTTAATGCCCTTCCTCATATTGATAGTTTCCTGGAGAACGGCTATACCAAAGAAGAAATGAAGATGTTTAATGAAACAAGAAAAATTCTTGATGATCCGGAAATCATGGTTTCTCCTACTGCTGTAAGGATACCGGTCTTCCGCTGCCATTCGGAAGCTATCAATATCGAAACGGAAAAACCCTTGCCAGAAATTGCAGAAATTGTGCAAATATTAGATAACGCACCTGGGGTAAAAGTAATTGATGATGTGCAAAACAGAGAGTATCCCATGCCTGTCTACTTAAAAGGTACTGATAAGGTATATGTAGGCCGTATCCGTAAAGACTTTACTGTACCCCATGGTCTCAACCTTTGGGTAGTTGCCGATAACCTGCGTAAAGGTGCCGCTTTAAATGCTGTGCAGATAGCAGAACTGTTAGTGGAGAAAAATTGGCTTAAGGGGGAGTAAATGAATGCCATTACTTGTACAAAAGTATGGTGGTACTTCGGTAAGCACGCCGGAAAGGCGGGAAATGGTATTGCAAAAAATAGTTGCTGCCAAAAACAGCGGCAATGATGTGGTGGTGATTGTCTCTGCCATGGGGAGACGGGGGGATCCCTATGCCACCGACACCTTCCTGGATATGTTAAAGGAAGTGGGACCTAATCCTGATCCCAAGAAAAAAGATCTCCTGGCCTCTTGCGGTGAGATTATTTCCGCATGTCTGGTGGCCCATGCTTTAGACCAAAAAGGTTATCCGGCAGAAGCCATGACTGGTTTTCAAGCGGGGATATATACAGATGGCAATTTCACAAATTCCGAGATTATCAATATTACACCTGACAGAATCTTTAAGGCCCTGAAAAACGGCAAAATTGCGGTAATAGCAGGTTTTCAGGGGTTCACTGAGGACTGGGAGATTACCACACTGGGCAGGGGAGGAAGCGATACCACAGCCATAGCTGTGGGTGGAGCCCTCAAGGCGGATTTGGTAGAAATTTATACCGATGTTCCCGGTGTGGCCCTTACAGATCCCCGCCTTGTGCCTGAAGCCCCCTTCATCAGAAGCATTGAATTTGAGCCTATGTATTTGTTAGCCCGGGCCGGGGCTAAAGTCATACATCCCCGCGCAGTCAAGACGGCTATCACCTATAATATGCCTTTTGCTGTCCGGTCTACTTTCAGTGATGACCCTGGCACTATTATCGGAAAAGTCGGGGAGAATTTTGGAGGTATATATGGCATAGCTTTGACCAAAGGAGTTCATATTGTTAAAATCCGTGACAATGAAATGACAGGTTTTTGGCAACGTTATGCCCTTGATGAACTGTTTTATGAGCTGGTGAATAGAGAAGGATGCTGCTTTGCTGTCCAGGGAGACGTTTCTTCCTTAATTACCCAGGGTTCACAACTTTCTGTTTCCTCTGAGTGTGACCTCATTACTTTGGTGTGGGATCAAAACTCTGGAATAAGTGCGGAAAAAATTAGTGCTATCCTATCGGGGGCAGGGTTTACCTGGGAAGGATTCTTCTCTTTGCCCTCTGGCGGGACATGGGCAGTGCCTGCGGCCCAAACCCAGAAAGCAGTACAGACTTTGTTCAGCGCTTTTAATAAAGGCGCTGCTCTGGCGGGATAACCCAAACATGATGCCAGTAGCCGACATGGGTATAAAGAGCGGAGGTAAGAAGACTGCCGGGGTCTGGCTATCTATGTAAAGGATTATACCTACAGTGTAACCGAGGCTACCATCACTTTTCCTTATGAATACTGGCACTGGCCTTTACCCGAAAAAGGGCAGGAAGTAACCCTGGTAGATGAAATGGGTGAGACGGTATGCCAGGGCAAAGTCCTGCGGGTGGTCGATCCCAAGCAGTATAACCACACACCCTTGGTGACAGCAATTTATCCGAAGGGGTTCTTTGAAAGAGTTAAATCCAAGAAACGTTTACCACGTTAGGAGATAGCCATTTATTAAAGTCAAAGCCGGTGGCATACCGCCATCGGCTATTTTAACGTCACAACCATTAAATTAGGTGACTTAGAGGGATGATCTGTTAAGACGATAGTGGTAAGATAATAACTGTGTCTATCCAATGATAAACTGGTGACAAGATTGGAGTAAAAGAGCATGAAGCATTCATTTGCAGGGGCCATTTATATCTGCGCGGCAGCTTTTCTCTGGAGTACCAGTGGGTTATTTATCAAAAAAGTGCCTGTTGATCCTCTTTTTATTACCGCTGCCAGGTCTGCAATTGCCGGTATGATTCTTTTGCCTTTCTTAAGAACACAAAAAATTGAATTTAGTAAACCTTTATTGGGTTATATCCTAGCTTTTGCCTGGATGGTCAGTTCTTTTGTAACGGCCAATAAGTTAACATCGGCGGCTAATGTCATTGCTTTGCAGTATACATCCCCCTTATATCTGTTCATTTATACTATTCTAACGGGAAAAGAAAAACTCGGGTGGCGTAATGCTGTTCCTATGCTTTTTATCGTTTTTGGTATAGGATTTTTTCTCATGGAACCCAATCAGGGCAGCAGTTCTCTTGGCAATTTGCTTGCTTTGAGCAGCGGGATAGCTATGGCGGCAGCTACTTTTTTTCTCCACCAGCTTAGGTTCTCATCGGGTATCATGGTAGTATCCTTAAGTAATCTTTCAACGGCATTACTGGCTCTCCCCTTTATTCCATCCTTAAAAGAGGGCTTAACCCTCCATTGGACGGGATGGTTATCTTTGCTATACCTGGGTGCTGTCCAGATTGGACTGGCTAATGTGCTGTTTACCAAGGGTCTCAAGTTTGTTTCTGCTTTAAATGCTTCTATCCTTTCTTTAACAGAGGCTGTCTATAATCCTCTTTGGGTTTTTTTATTCCTGGGAGAAAGACCCTCGATTTATGGTCTCATCGGCGGTATAGTTATTCTTGTGGCTGTGACAGTAAATCTTAAGCTGCGCAATGATGAGGAAAAGATGAAAGCAAAGGGTAAAATCGAAGAAGGTGGCACTGCTTTTTGACGCCAAAGGAAAACGCAAGTTTTCCTTTGGCGCTTTTTTTTTCTAAAGGTATTTTAAAATAAATGGCGAATATATCCATGTATATAATTCCCAGTATTGTGGAGGAACCATGTTTAGCAGCATGTACTTTAAGTACTGTCTTGATTTGATCGAAGACGGCATTATTGTTGTCGATAAGGATAAGACAATTCAGGTTTATAATAAAAGGGTCCGGGAGATTTTTGGCATTGATCCACACACTGGTGAGAGCCATCCTCCTGGTCGCATTGCCGACGGTGATATCGTCATTTTGGCAGACAATTGCCTGGGGGCCGATGATGGCGGGCTCGCGGCCCAGGATTTAAACATTATCGGTATACCTTCCCGTGCAGCCAATGCGGGGGATGCCATTGTTGCGGTAGGCAGGTATAATGCCCCCTATGAAACGCCTTATTATAAGGTGGTGGCCGGCAGTAACCTGAACACACCCTTAACGCTAAGCTGCTGTATCAATAAGGGAGACAATGTCCATGTATCCATCGAAAATTTTTTGAAGTTTATTACAATTCGTATAAATGATAAATCTTATGAGATGAGCTATCAGATCGCCATTGGGCATCTGGTTATTTTAGACGGCAAAACAGGTCAGCTTAAGTTTTATCAAACCCGTGGTTATACAGCCAGGGGAGAAGACGCGAGGCATATCTTAAAGGGGAAGGATTTTTTGGCCAAAGGCCCCAATAGCCCTATCCCCCCCTATTATTGGGGAAAACATTGCTAAGATTCACCCTGATAATCAGAGTACGTTATCTGGACCTGGTTTTAAGCGGCCGCTCTAAAGGAATTGAACGCAAGGAATACCCCATCAACGGCATTTGGGTTCGCTGTTCAGCATACCCTATTTATGACCAGGATAACCAGGTTGTGGGCGGCGCTCTTGTTTTCAGAGATATTAGTGAATTGAAACAGTTGGAAATGCAGGTGCAAAATAAGGGTTTTAAATATCCAGCCTTTGAAAAGATAATAGGCAGTTCGCCTGCGCTGATGGAAGCCATTAGACAGTTTTGATATTCACGGTCCTCACATTTGGGAATAAAAAAAACACTTAGATACCGTAGCGAAGAAACATGGTTCACGTGCTATTATCCCTGCCGGCTGGGATCCCGGCTCCGATTCAATGATCAGAGGGATAATGACACTCATGGTTCCCAGGGTCATCACTTATACCAACTTCGGACCCGGTATGAGCATGGGACATTCTGTGGTAGCGAAAGCGGTAGAAGGGGTGAAGGATGCCGTAAGCCTTACCATTCCCATGGGTACTGGTCTACACCGCAGGCTGGTTTATGTAAAACTTAAACCGGGAGCCGATTTCTCAAAGGTAGAAGCTGCGATTAAACAAGACAGCTACTTTAATAATAACGAAACCCACGTTTATGCCGTCAATGATTTAGAGCATGTTAAGGATATGGGACACGGTGTGCGCATAGAACATAAAGGTAAAGCAGGCATCACCCATAATCAATTGCTTAGATATGAACACCGGATCAATAACCCTGCCATTACCAGCCAGGTCATGGTTTCTGCGGCCCGGGCTGTAGTGAAACAAAAGCCGGGCTGTTATACCATGCTAGAGGTGCCCATTGTGGATTATTTAATTATGCCTTTAGAAGAGGTGGTTACCCATATGGTCTAATACCAAAGGCAGCCGAAACCAATCCCCGAAAGGAGGTTGTTTAAAGAAGTATAGCCTAAGCTAACACAACTGATCAATTAAAAAATTGAGGAGGTCGAGTGAGTTGAAGAAAAAACTATTGGTTCTTAGTCTAATTCTGATTTTTGCACTTGCTGTGGTAGGCTGTGGCCAGAAGGCCCCCCAAACCATTAAAATCGGCCATGCCGTGGCCTTAACGGGTGGTTCCTCCATGTGGGGGCAAGCGGAAAAGAACGCTCTGGACATGGAAATTGCTAAAATTAATGAAAAAGGCGGTGTCCTTGGCAAGAAGATTGAACTTGTTGCCTATGATACAAAAGCAGATCAGACTGAAGCGGTGAACGTGACCAAGCGTATGATTGGTGACAAAGTTGTAGCTATCATTGGACCTGGTCAGAGTGGTGTAGCTATCGCTATGACCTCTGTCACTGAACCTGCCGGTATACCGTTCCTGGCAACCACTGCTACTAACCCCAAAGTAACCGTAGATGAGAAATCAGGCAAAGTTAGAAAAACTGCTTTCAGAACCTGCTTTATCGACCCCTTCCAGGGTAAAGTAGCTGCCCAGTTTGCTCTGAAAGAACTTCAGGCTAAGAAAGCAGCTGTGCTCTTTGATATCGGTTCTGATTATTCTCAAGGTTTGAAACAGTTCTTTGTAGAGGCATTTAAAAAGGGCGGCGGAGAGATCGTCGCTGAAGAAGCTTTCCGTTCCGAGGAACTTGATTACAGAGCTATCTTAGGAAAAATTAAAGAAAAGCAGCCTGATGTACTTTTCATTCCTACCATGCAGAAAGAAGCGGCCATGGCTATGAAACAGGCTCGTGACTTAGGTATGACCGATGTTAAATTCTTAGGTGGCGACGGTTGGGCCAGTCCTGATCTTATCACTTTAGGAGGATCAGCTACGGAGGGTGCTTACTACGTTAACCTTGCCAGTCTGGAAGATCCGGGTATTCAGGAGTGGATTAAGGCCTATAAAGAAAAATACAAGATGGATCCTGTAATGCCTAATCCTGTTATGGCTGTTGACGGTCTCCTGGCAGTGGTGGAAGCCATTAAAAGGGCTAATAGCACCGAACCTGCCAAGATTATTGCCGAATTGGAAAAGATGAAGGACGTACCTGTACTGACCGGTAAATTAACCATTGATCCCAATACCCATAACCCCTTGAATAAGCCCGCAGTTATTGAAAAAATTAAAGATGGCAAGTTTGTCTTCCACGCCCGGTTTGTAACGACTGACTAATTTCTGTTAAAGGTGGTGGGTAGTTGGTTCTACTCACCACCTTTAATGCAAAAAATGAGGTGTGCAGCATGCTCTTACAAACTCTTGTCACAGGCCTGGCCATCGGTGGTATCTATGCCCTGATGGCAGTAGGATACTCCCTGGTTTTCAGTATTCTCAATTTTAGTAATTTTGCTTATGGTGCTATTATCATGCTGGGTTCTTATATCGGTTATTTCAGCCTGGTCAAGTTTGGGGTTCCTTTTCCGGTAGCCCTTGTTTTAACCATGGCCGGGGCAAGCCTTTTAAGTTTTTTTAATGAACGCATTGCCTACAGTTCCCTACGGAAAAGAAGGGCGCCTTCCCTGTATTTTATGATTAGTGCCATGGGTACCTCCATTTTCCTGGAAAACATGGTTTATGCCACCATCGGTTCCAGTTTTATGGCCTATCCGGAAATATTCAAACAGCAAAGCATAAGAATTCTGGGGTCCTCTATCGGTCTATTAGATCTTTTTGCCATTATCTTTTCCTTTGTTTCCATCTATGTTCTTCATTACTTTATTAACAATTCCCGGACAGGGATTGCCATACGGGCAGCTTCTTATGATTCCATGATTACCCAGATTAACGGAGTTAACTTAAGCCGGCTCATTGGCCTGGTTTTTGTACTGGCGGGAGCTCTGGCCGGTATTTCCGGAATTTTTTTAGGTATGAAATATATGGCCTATCCAACCATGGGGTGGATTACCAATAAGGCCTATATCGCTGCTGTTATCGGTGGTCTGGGCAGTTTGCCCGGAGCCGTTGTAGGCGGTATTATCCTGGGAATTTTGGAATCTTTGGTGTCCGTTTATATCGCTTCCACTTTTAGGGATGTTTTCAGTTTCTCCCTTTTAATCATTCTCCTTCTTTTCATGCCTGCCGGTCTTTTTGGCAAGTATTTGGAAGAGAAAGTCTAGGGGGTGGCAGGTTATGTGGTATTATGTACAAGGAGTCCTGGCTTTGGCCATGATCAATGTGATTTCCGTGGTAGGGCTTGCGGTTTTCACCGGTTTTACCGGCCTCTTTTCCCTGGGTCATGCGGCTTTTATCGCCATTGGGGCTTATACGGCAGCCATTAGCACCTATTTTTATGAAGTCAACTTTTATGTAGCCCTGCTTTTGGGCGGTTTAATGGCCGGACTGGTAAGTTTGATCATCGGATATCCTACCCTGAAGGCCAAATTGAGAAGTGACTATTTTGCCATTGCTACCTTAGGCTTTGGTGAAGCGGTGCGCGTTATCCTGGAAAACCTGGATATAACCCAGGGAGCCCGGGGTCTGCCGGGAATCAAAGTGTATTCTACTTTTCCTGTGGTCCTGATAGTAACCCTTATTGTCATCTATGTAGCCCGTAATTTTGTTTTCTCCAGGTATGGCAGGATGGCCATCGCTGTGCGGGAAGACTTTACGGCTGCAGAAATGATGGGGATAAACCTCTTTAAAGTGCGCCTCCGTTCCCTTTTCTTCAGTGCTGTCTGTGCCGGAGTGGGGGGTGGTCTCTTTGCTCACTACATTTCCTTTATCCAGCCTAGCATGTTCACAGGAGTACAGTCTACCATGCTCACTGCTGCCGTGGTAGCAGGAGGAATGGGCAGCATCACCGGGCCCATTGCCGCAGCCCTTATCTTTGCCGCTATACCCGAAGTCTTGCGGGTGGCCAACATGTGGCGCCTGGTGGCCTATGGCTTTATTCTGGTAGCCATCATGGTTTTACGGCCCCAGGGTATTTTCGGTTATAAAGAGCTAAGCTGGAAGACATTTTCGGGATTGGTGCGTAAAACATCAAGGGCCAAAGGAGGTGCGGCCTGATGACTGTTTTGGAAATCCGCAATCTAACTAAACGTTTTGGCGGTATTGTGGCCTGCAGCGACCTCTCCTTTCAGGTAGTCCAGGGAGAGATCATGGGGGTGATTGGACCCAACGGGGCAGGTAAAACCACGGTTTTCAACTTAATCACCGGGGTTTATGGGCCTACCAGCGGCCAGATTATTTTTCGGGGTCAAGAAATTGGTGGGAAAAGGCCCGACACCATTGTAGAGACGGGGATAGCCCGGACTTTCCAAAATATTCGTCTGTTTAAGAACCTTTCCGTGCTGGAAAACGTCATCATTGCTTTAGATCAAAAGCATGTGGAATATTCCTTACCCAGAGCATTGCTCAGGACCCCTGCTGTGTCCCGTTCTGAAGAGAAATTGCGCAAGCTGGCCCTGGATTATCTGGGGATCGTTGGCTTAGAGGACAAGGCTTATCAGCGGGCAGACAGCCTGCCCTATGGTTTGCAGCGCAAACTGGAGATTTCCCGGGCCCTGGCCCTGGAGCCGACCCTGCTTTTGCTTGATGAACCGGCAGCAGGCATGAATCCTGAAGAATCCCTGGAATTAGCAGGTTTGATCCGGGAGATTAAGAACCGGTTCAGCCTTACCATTCTCCTCATTGAACACCATATGGATGTGGTGATGGAACTGTGTAACCGTATTGTCGTCATGAATTTCGGTGAAAAACTGGCCGAAGGTACCCCAGAAGAGATCCAGGAAAATCCATTGGTGTTAAAAGCTTATTTGGGGGAGGGGTACAAGCGTGCTTAAAGTGGAAAACATCAATGTCTTCTATGACCAGATACATGCACTAAGGGATGTTTCTCTGCAGGTGGAGCCGGGTCAGATCGTTTCCATGGTCGGCGCCAACGGTGCGGGAAAGTCTACTTTAATGATGACCCTGGCCGGTGTTCTGAAAGCAAGAAGCGGTTCCATCTTTTACAATGGAAAGCCCTTGCCCACTGAGCCTCATCTTGTCCTGGCTGAGGGAATATGTCTGGTGCCGGAAAGAAGGCGGCTGTATGCCAATCTTACAGTAAAAGAAAATCTCCTCATGGGGGCCTACCTGCGTAAGGATAAAAAAGGGATTCAGGAGGATATGGAAAAAATGCTGGACCTCTTCCCCATCATGCGGCAGCGCATTAATCAATATGCGGGAACTCTCTCAGGAGGAGAACAGCAGATGGTGGCCATTGCCCGGGGGCTCATGTCCCGGCCCAAAATCCTTCTCTTAGACGAACCTTCCCTGGGGTTAGCGCCCCTCATTATCGAGCAGGTATTTAAGACGATTCTGGATGTAAAAGCCCAGGGTACTACCATCTTCCTGGCGGAACAGAACGCTTTTAAATCACTGGAAATCTCCGATTATGCCTATGTCCTGGAAACAGGCAGGGTAATACTTTCCGGTCCCGGAAAAGAACTCCTGGACAATCCCATGGTCCAGCAGGCTTATCTCGGCGTAAGACATTAATAAGAGGCCCTTTGCCACTAATGGCAGAGGGCTTTAAGATTTAGTTAAAGGAAAAACAGCCGTTCATCTCGAAAAGTAGTTAAATAATAGTGCAAGAGATTGAACAGGTGAACAGATGAAACTCCTTATAAACATAGTGCAAAACATGACTACTATTGCCTTACTTGCTTACATCCTGTGCAGGAATAACAGCTTTCGTAATGCCCTGGTTAATCAGGCCAGTAAAAAGGAGAAGCTGTTCTTAAGTGTGTTATTTGGTATGATTTCCGTTATCGGGAATTACCTGGGCATCCCCATTTTAGAAGGGGCCTTAGCTAACAGCAGAATAGTGGGGCCTGTGGTAGGCGGACTCCTGGCTGGGCCGGTAGTAGGGGTAACTGCCGGTCTAATTGGGGGTATCCACCGTGTGTTTTTAGGGGGCTTTACTGTTGGGGCTTCATTAATAGCCAATATTACAGCTGGTCTAATTGGAGGGTGGGTTTATAAACGTTATGGCCCGGCCAGGATAACACCCTTGATGGGATTTTTTACCGGACTGGCGGCTGAATTGGTCTTGAAAACCCTGGTGCTATTAATATCTAAACCCTTTGAAGCGGCTTTGGCCTTACAAAAGATTATTGGTTTGCCTACCATGCTCATTAATTCTTTGGCTGTGGCCCTTTTCGTCATCATTGTAAAGGACATGCATATGGTCTCGCAACTGGCGGGAGCAGCCTACGCAGAAAAGGCTTTGTGCATTGCCAGGGAAACCATGTCCATTTTGCGGAAGGGGTTGAACGAAAACTCGGCTCAACTTACAGTGGAAGTAATCCACCGGGTCACGAATGTAGCCGCAGTGGCCATTACCGATGATAGACAAGTACTGGCCTATGTAGGTGTAGGCAGTGATCACCACCTGGCAGGCGATCCGATTATGACTGCACTGACCAGGGGGGTATTCCAGGAGGAGAGCGTTTTAGTAGCCAACAGCAGGGAGGAACTGGGCTGTCCAGTGCCCGGTTGTCCCCTCGAATCCGGGGTGGAAGCTCCTTTAAAAAGCCACGGTAAAATCATTGGTTCAATTAAAATGTTTAAGGTGGGGGACCTGGTCCATTCCTCGGATGTTAAGCTCTGTGAAGGAATTGCGGAGCTTTTAAGCATGCAGATTGAAAATGCTAAAATAGATGAACAGATGAGACATTTAAAGCAAGTGGAATATGACATGCTGCGGGCGCAAATCAACCCCCATTTTCTTTTCAACACCCTGAGTATTATCAAATCCTTGTGCCGGAGTAATCCCGAACGGGCTCAGGACTTATTGGTGAGTCTGGCGAAATTTTTTCGCAGGACGTTCCAGCGCAAGGAACCGCTGGTTTCCCTTGCCGAAGAGTTGGAAGGATTGGAAGATTATCTGGCCATTGAAAAATCACGCTTTGGAAGTCGGTTAACAATATTTATGGAAATAGAGAGGGAATGTTACGAGGCGAAAATTCCCATTTTCACTTTGCAACCTATAGTGGAAAATGCCTTGCAGCATGGCCTCTTTCCGAAAAAAGGCAATGTGACTCTGACCCTGCAGGCCTTTATAAAGGACAATACTGTGATTATACGCGTTAAAGATGACGGTTTAGGAATAAGCGAAGAAGTGAAAGAGGCAATTGGGAATAACCAGGTGATTAGTTCCATGGGAATTGGTATTACGAATGTGAGGCAAAGATTGCATGCCCTTTTCGGGGTTGATTATAAGCTTAATATCAGCAGTGATTCCGGTGGAACTTGTGTAGAATTTATTCTTCCCTATCTTACCTGAGGAGGTGACCGGATGTGCCCTTAAGAATCCTCATAATTGATGATGAAGAGTATATTTGTGACGACCTCAATCACATTTTACAGAAATTCAAAGATGTACTGGTTATGGGACAGTATCACGATGGGGACAGCGGTTTGGAGGCTATCAAACTGTTTAAGCCGGATATTGTTTTCCTAGACATAAAAATGCCCGGCCTAAACGGTATAGAAATAGGGAGGCATATCCAGGGCAGTTGTTTTTATAAACCTTACATTATTTATGTTACAGCCTATGACCAGTTTGCCCTTGATGCCTTTAAAGTGGACGCCATTGATTACCTCCTGAAACCTTTAACACAGGAAGATATAGAAAAGGTATTGGAAAAGGCCAGAGTCTTTCATGCCTCCCGGGAGGCCCTGTGCCAGGTTCCCCAGAAAACTGCAGCGGCAAAACCTGTTTATCCTGGCCTATGTCGTATTTCTGGCCAACTGGAAGGCAAAACCCATCTCCTTGATCCAACAAGGATATTAATGGCTTATGCAAGAGACAGACAGGTTTTTATCTATGCCGACGGAAAGGAGTATCTAAGCAGCCAATCCCTACAAGAGTTGGAAAAAATTTTGGAGCACCAGATGTTTTTTCGCTGTCACAGGAATTACCTGGTAAACCTGCTAAGAATAAAAGAGGTTATCCCCTGGTTTAATGGCTCCTATTTACTGGTAATGGACGAGAAAAAATTTGAAATATCAGTCTCCAGGAAAAGGGTTAAGCTCCTTAAGCAGATTTTTAATTTACCTCAGGGCTAAAATCTAAAAATCAGTACACTTCGTTATCCCCTAATTACCACCGGTAGGGCAAATATGTTCCCTGGTGGCTATTTCATTTATTAGCGTTATTTATTTTAATTAAACTGAATTTAGAGAAAATACTATAAAAGTTTATAAGGGGATGGTAAATTATGGACAAAAAGAAAATCAGTCTGATTGCGGCTTTTCTGGCTCTTGCTCTCATTGTCTGGGTGATGCCAACAGTTCAGGGGCTGACTGTAGAGGGGAAAAGGGTCTTGGGCATCGCCGTCTTTGCCATTATTGTGTGGGCTACATCTGCTGTAAGTGATGCTTTAAGTGGATTTCTTATCGTTTTTTTCCTTGCCTTTTTTACCGGTAAGACGAGTGTCGCCTTTTCGGGATACAGTAACACTGCCCTGTGGCTATTAGTCGTAGGCTTTATCATGGCGGCTGGTATGGAAAAATGCGGTCTCTCCAGGCGAATCGCCCTGTATCTGATCAGCCTGGCCGGTGGTTCCGCCCGAAAAATCTACTGGGCGATCGGTTTAGTAATGGCTATTCTTACTTTTCTAGTGCCATCCATTACTGCCCGCACTTTACTCATGCTGCCTATTATCCTGGGAATTGGCGAAGCCTTTGGCGCCCGTCCTGGTAAAAGCCCAATTGTTAAAGCGCTGCTGTTTATTGTTGCTATTAGCGGAACCCTCATGAGTATCGGTGTCTTAACTGCCCATGCCGGTAACCCCATTACTGCAGGTCTCATCCAAACGGCCACCAAACAGACCGTTACCTGGTCTCAATGGCTGGTTGTTGGTGGACCTCCCGCCTTTATTTCTGGCTTCCTTTCAATTTTACTCCTGCAAATCCTCTGGCCCCCGGAAACATCTCTTTTGGGTGAGGGAGAAGCCTATGTCAAAAAGGAATTAGAGAAAATGGGCCAGTTTTCCAAAGTGGAAAGATATACCCTCGTAGTTTTTATTGTTACCTTAATCCTCTGGGCCACTGATACCTATCATAAAATAAACGCAACAGTGATAGGACTTGTCGCAGTTATCCTCTTGATCTGGCCTCAGTTTGGCGTTATGGATTGGAAAGAGGCATCGGGTAAAGTACCCTGGAACGTTTTCGTTCTATACGGCGCCGGCCTATCCATGGGAAGCGCTCTGGTGTCTTCCGGGGTTGCTAAATGGATAGCCGGTACAGCCCTCGCTCCTATTAGCCATCTGGCCATTACGACTCAATTAATAGTGTTAATCTGGTTTGCTACGGCTTTACAGGTGTTCTTTACAGGCGGAGGGCCCAAAACTACAGCTCTGACTCCCATTGTCCTGGCCCATGCAGTGACCATAGGAGCCGATCCCCTGGTCTTTGGTTTAATCATGGGAATGAACATGCAGCATCAATATCTGCTTCCGGTCAGTAACATGCCCAATGCCGTAATCATGGGAACGGGGCATCTGGAGATATCTGAAGTCATAAAGACCGGGGCCATTGCCAGCATTTTTGCCGCCGCTTTCTTCAGTCTCATGGTCTTTACTTACTGGCGCTGGATTGGAGTGATGTTCTAAATGGTATTCCTAAAAAACCAGGGGCCTTTGCCTAAAGGCCCCCTTTCTCCTTGCAACCGTGATGAAGTAGGCAAAATAATGAAATACGCCTGCCAACATGGTGTACACGTTTATACAAATGCAGCTCAACTTCCAGTGAAGACCGGTACTTCTCTCTGGTTACACTTGGAGAAGATGGACAAGATTATCGAGTTGGATTGCGCCAATCTGGTGGCTATCGTTGAACCGGGTGTTACCCTGGGGCAGTTGCGAAAAGCCCTCCAGGAGGAAAAGCTGTGTTTTCCCCCTGCCACCCCCGAGAAGGACGACTTCACGGTGGGAGAATTTTATGGCTGGGGAATGAGTAGTTTGAAGGGATTGCGTTATGGAGCAGCCAAGTATCATGTTTTGGGACTGGAAGTAGTCCTGGCCAATGGTGAGCTCCTGAAAACGGGGGGGAAAACAGTAAAAAACGTTACGGGGTATGATTTGACCAGGCTCTTCTTAAGCAGCAGGGAAACCTTAGGTGTCCCTGTATCATATATTCTTAAGTTGGCACCATTCCCCGAACAAAGGCAGTACCTTGTGCTCCGAGCAAAGGATGAGCCGGATCTCCTTAATTTGGTGCGGGCCATTTTGGGGAAAGGGGTTACCCCGGCCTGTTTAAGCTTTATAGACAAAAAAACCCTGAGGATTTCCAAAGTACAGGAGGATGAGGCCTGGCTGGGAATTCTTTGTGAGGGTTTTAATGAGGCTGTGCAGGAACAGGTTGCAGAAATTCTCGGAATGGCTGAAGAGGTGCAAGTGAGATGGGAGCAGGTTGAGGAGGAAAGATTTTTCCAACAATTAAGCATACCTGAAAAATCCGGTGCTCTCGCCCTTAAGGAGAGTTTCAAGTTACCCATGAGCAAATGGCCAGAACTTTATAGCTCCGGCTCCAGTCCCTTGCTGCCCGGGGTTTGGGGGCAGGTGGGCGAAGGCAAAGTTAATATCCTCCTTGAAGAAGGAGCCCAGTTAGATGGTTTCACGGAACTGCTGTATTTGTTGGGGGGAATTAGGAGTGAGCAAAGACCCTCGCCTCTCAGCAAAGGTCTCAAAAAAGCCCTTGATCCCCTGGGAATTCTCAATCCCTGGACGGAAGGAGAGGAGGTATGACCATGTCCCAGGGAACATGTGATCTGATGCAAAGGGAATTAGCCAAGTGTATTAAATGTGGAACTTGCCGCTCTGTTTGTCCGGTGTTTCAGGAAGTAGACAGCGAGGCCTTAGTAGCCCGGGGCAAGCTTCGTCTCGTAGAAGCTGTCCTGGAAGGAAAACTTGACTATACTCCTGGTTTTGCGGAACGGATGTCATTATGCCTGTTGTGTAAGGCCTGCGCTTCGGCATGTCCCTCTGGAGTAAAGGCGGATAAAGTATTTGTCAAAATGAGAGAAATGTTGGTTGAAAAACGGGGACTGCACGCAGTAAAAAGATTTGTCTTCACCTGGTTGAAATACCGTCGAATCTTTGATTGGTCTCTCCGTTTCGGCGCCGTCTTTCAAAACCTTTTTTTCAAAACCGCACAACAGGGAACGGGTAAAGAAGCCCGGATACCCATACCCGTAGCCGGTCTTAATAAACGTAGAATCATTCCTCCTTTGGCTGTTCGTCCTTTTCGGTCTCAAATGCCAGAGGTGATAAAAGTTCTGAAACCCCGGATGAAGGTAGCCTTTTTTACCGGGTGTATGATGAATTATATTTACCCTGATGCAGCGCATTCCCTGGTGAATGTTCTGCGGAAAAACGATATTGAGGTAGTTGTTCCCCAAGACCAGCAGTGCTGTGCCACGCCCATTTTCACTTCAGGGGATGAGCAAACGGCCCGGCAGCTTATCCAGCATAATATCAAAGTATTCAAGGGGTTATCCGTAGATGCTATCGTTACGGGATGCGCCTCCTGTGGACTGGCCTGGAAAAAGGAGTTTCCGGAAATTCTCAATACACGGGCGGCTATAAGGGAGGCCAGAGAACTCTCAGGCAAGACTTTTGATATATCGGAATTTCTCATTAAAAATGGCTATCGTCAGGATTTCAGGGAGGTGAACCTCCAAGTCACCTATCATGATCCCTGTCACTTAAAGCGTGGTCAGGATGTGTTTAAAGAACCGCGTGAATTAATTAAAGCTATTCCCGGTATCGTCTACAAAGAGATGGCGGGCGCAGACCAGTGTTGTGGTTCAGGAGGTTCCTTCAATCTGGCTTACTATGATATTTCCAGGGGAATAAATAACCGCAAGGTGGATAACATCGCAAAGAGCCAGGCCCAGGTTGTCCTGACCGGTTGTTCTGCCTGCAGAATGCACATTGCGGATGGCTTGGGCCGGCAGGGAAAGCCCATTCAAGTTTGGCATACTATACAGCTCCTGGATATGGCATATGGCGAGAAAGGGCTAGAGGATGAGAGGAGGGAAAATGATGGAGGAGATGATTATTGACAGATTGAGGGCTATAGTTGGCCCGTCAAACGTAACAACCGAGTACGAGGACCTACTTTGTTACGCCTATGATGCCACTTTCCGGGAAAGTCTCCCTGCTGTTGTCGTAAAGCCCAGGTCAACCGAAGAAATATCCCTAATTATGAGGCTGGCTAACGAGTATAAAATACCGGTAGTACCGCGAGGAGCAGGTACGGGACTTTCCGGGGGAAGCGTACCGCTTAAGGGAGGTATCTGTTTAGTACTTACCCGCTTGAACCGGATTCTCAGTATTGATAAAGAGAACAGGGTAGCTGTAGTAGAGCCGGGGGTTATTACAGATGATTTTCATGCGGTTACAGAACAAATGGGGCTTTTTTACCCTCCTGATCCCGCCAGTGGCAAAACTTCAACCATGGGGGGGAATATAGCGGAGTGCGCAGGTGGGGCCAGAGGAGTTAAATATGGTGTAACTAAAGACTATGTCCTGGGCTTAGAAGTTGTCCTGCCTCAGGGGGATGTCATAACTGTAGGAAATCCTATTGACGGCGAAACGGGAGATTATGATTATCCCCTGCTCTTTACAGGGTCCGAGGGGACCCTGGGGATCATCACAAAAATCATGGTCAGGTTGATACCACTTCCCCCTTATAAGGAAACGGTCCTGGCCATCTATGACCAACTGGAAGCAGCTGGTGAAACCGTCAGCACCATGATTAAACAGGGGGTTATCCCGACTACTTTGGAGATTGCCGACCATGCCACCATTAATGCGGTAGAAAACTACCTCGCCATTGGCTTGCCTACAGATGCCCAGGCCTTTCTCCTGATAGAGGTGGATGGGATAAAAGATGAGGTTGTCCGGCAAATCGCCATCGTTGAGGAGACTTGCCGGCGTTTTGGAGCCGTCAGTATAAAAGTTGCCAGGACGAAAGAAGAAATTGATAAACTATGGCTGGCCAGGCGTTCTATTTCCGGGGCCTGTGGGAAAATCAGCCCCACCAAAATATCGGAAGATGCCACTGTCCCCCGCAGTAAAATTCCGGAGATGATTAAAAAGGTTCGTGAAATTGCGGAAAAATACGGGATTAAAATGGTTATTTTTGGCCATGCCGGGGATGGCAATCTTCACCCCAATGTCCTGACGGATAAAAGGAACAAAGAGGAGATGGCCAGGGTGGAGGAAGCCGTGGCAGAACTTTTTCAGGCCACGGTAGAGATGGGTGGTACCTTGAGCGGAGAACATGGTATTGGCTACATGAAGGCGCCTTTTTTGAAATGGGAAACAGGCGAGACGGGTTACCAGGTGATGAAAGCAATTAAAAAGCAACTGGACCCCCACAATATTCTTAATCCTGGCAAAATGTTTACGGATTGATTGTACACTAGTTCCTGGAGCAAATAGGAGCCCAGCGCCGGTGGCCAATGTATAGTGATAGTTAAAGCTCTTGCCGTGATAAACGGTAGGAGTTTTTTTCTGGTTTATAGACAACTAATTCTGTGTTTTCAGGGTAGTTAAAAATAAGGAACTTTCTGAAGAAAAATGATATAGTTGTAATGGGACGAAAAGTATTATTTTTCCTTAGAAGGAAAACGTAACTTTTTAGCAATACCCGGTTACAACTAATGAACCGGTTCAGTGAGGAGGATATATGAAAACTATACATATGGCGAAATTTCCGAAATTATGGACAAGACCGAGGGTTCTGTCAAACAGTTGCTGCACCGCGGTTTGACAAGTTTGCGGGAGAGGATGATGAACAATGACTAAGGAACCTTTTAACCTTGATCAAGAATTAGATAAATTGGAAAGGGAATTTAAACCTCAGTTTAGTAAGATGGATGAGGTACCTTTAGACAGAGGGTTCGAAAGTAGATTGCGCCAAACCCTAGCCGATGCTGCCGAGAAAAAAGAAACGGCACAGCGGGAGAAAAAGACACCCTGGTGGAGCAACTGGTTAACGGGTAATTCCCCCGCATCGCGCAACGTGAAAGTGGTGGCTTCTTTTACCCTGGTGATTTTCATGTTTACCGGGCTCTTCCTGGGGCTTAATAAACTTGGCTTACTCTTGCATCCCCAGCCTGTCAATGCCGCGGAAATCACCCTGAAAGCCTTAAATCAAGATAGTATTGGGGTAGACCCAGGAACGGCCTTTGTTTTGTATAGCTCCCAACCCATGGAGGAAAAAGTGGTCAGAGAGACCCTAAAAATCACCCCCGCTTTTTCCTACAACCTGGAAAAAGGAGCAGGAGGGAAGGAGTACCGGATTATCCCCCAAGAGAAATTAGCCGCCAACACCATCTATAACTTTACTTTTGACCCCTCGGGCAAAGGGAGGAAAGATTTTACCTGGGCCTTCCAGACCAAGGGCAAATTCTCCGTCTTGCGTACCCTCCCCGGTAATAATTCTGTCAATGTTCCTGTAAACAGCGGGGTGGAGATTGTATTTTCCCATGAAAACTACAGTATGGACAAAATTAAAGACTATGTCTCCATCTCACCCCAGGTAGAAGGTCGTTTCGAGAAACACAAAAAAACCTTAGTCTTTGTGCCCAAAGAACTGAAACCCGGCCAGGTCTATAATGTGCAGGTCAAAAAGGGACTGCCTCTGGAGGGAAGCAGCGAAGTTTTGACAGAGGATTATGCCTTCAGCTTTGAAACAGTTCCTCCCGGCAATGAAAAAGAAACTTTTAATTTCGAAATAGATTTCAGGCCTGCAGAATTTGCCGCCAAAGAAGCCCCTGTTTTCCCTGTTTACTTTTACGGCCGCAAGGAATTTCCGCTTCTCTCTATTACGGTTTATCGCTATCCGGATTCTACAGCCTTTAAAAATGCCCTGGTAAAACTGGATGAAGTGCCCCAGTGGGCTTATTACTCCCGCCGCCAGTATAAAGAGGATTTGAGCAAACTCAGCAAGGTGGCGGAGTACCAGACGAATTTCCTGAGAGTTGACGATTATAACCACTATGCCGTCTTCCCCGAACCCCTTTCCCCAGGGTACTACGCCGCCGAGTTGAAGGCTGCCGGTACCACGAGACAGGTGTGGTTCCAGGTTACTGACCTGGCCACCTATTATGCCCTGGGACTGGACAATGCCATTTTCTGGGTAAATGACCTGGGAACGAAAAAGCCTGCAGAAACCGTTACCATAAATATAGACGGCCTCAATAATACCTTTAAGGGCGACGCAAAGGGTGTCTGCCTGGTAGATGCCCCTCTGATAAAGGATAAAACGGGTTATGCCCTGATTAAGAACAAGGATAAAGAAATTCTTGTTTCCCTGGAAACAGGGGGAATGGCATACTATCTCCGTGAAGGAAAGGAACGCCAGGATTACTGGAAATATCTCTATCTGGACCGGGAGTTATACCTGCCCGGTGATGTGGTCCATTTTTGGGGAGTTCTGGCCCCCAGAGCCAAAAATAGCCAGGAGCTGAAAGAGGTTGTTATTCAATTAAAAGGTTCGGACGGACCGCTTTACGGGGGAGCTGAGGATGCCCCCATTACAGAAAGGCGCATTGCTCTTACAGGGAATACCTTTACTGGCCAAATCCAGCTTCCTGTGTTGAAGCCCGGCTATTACTATATAAACATTAAAGCCGGGGAAACCGTGCTCCTCTCCAGGGGGTTTTCGGTGCAGACTTACCAGAAACCTGCTTATGAGATTACCGTTGATCCTGTGAAGAAGGCTATTTTTGCCGGAGAAAAGACGGAGTTTAAAGTCAAGGCTGCTTTCTTTGAAGGTACGCCTGTGCCTAACATGAGCTTGAATTACCATATCGATGGTTCCAACCAGAAGACAGTGACCACCGATGAAAAAGGGGAAGGAGTTATCCCCTATACTGCACCCCAGGGCCATGACCATTATTCTCTCTTTCATTTCAGTTACCTGGGTGTGCACAGTAACCTTCCGGAAGCGGGAGAGATCATGGCAACTTCGGGAGTCTATGTCTTCAAGAGTAAAGTCCATTTAAGCGGGGAGACCAAACGCCAGGGTGAAAGCTTTACGCTGAAAGCCAAACTCCGGGAAGTGGATTTAAGCGGCATCAATGACGGGGACTATCCCCGGGAAGAAACTTATTTGAAGGGGCCTGCAGCCAACACCCTGGTTAAAGGCAGCATTTACCAGGATGTCTGGCAAAAGGTAGAAGCCGGTGAACGCTACGACTTTATCAATAAGCGGGTGGAAAAGATTTACCATTACAACCATTCCGCCAAACACGTGGCCGATTTTAATATGGTGACCGATGCCAATGGGGAGGCCACTTATAGCGGTGCCAATCTAGACCCCAAATCTACTTACTTCATCGAGCTCTCTGCCGAGGATAAGGAAGGCCGGCAGATTAAGAACAGATATCCCCTCTACAGCAGCGAGGATATCAGCTACAACACCTACAGCTATTACCACCTGCAGAATGAAGAACAGGGCCGGGTAGGGTATACGGCCGGGGAAGAAGTAAGTCTCAAGTTTATGAATAACCAAAAGCAGCTTCCCTCACGGGAAAATGGTTTCTTGTATTTCCAGGCCCAGAACAAGATTGACCAGTATCAGGTCCTCAATAGCTCCCGCTATACTTTCACCTTCCAAAAGGAGCATGTTCCCAACGTTAATGTCTTTGCTGTCTACTTTGACGGCAATGGTTATCATACCACTTACCATTATCCAGTACCTTTTGCCCGGGATACAAAAATGCTGAAAGTCACTATAGAGACGGATAAAACAGCCTACCGTCCCCAGGACAAAGTGAAGCTCAAGGTAACGGTGAGGGACAGAGAAAATAAGCCTGTTCAGGCCAAAGTAAACCTCAATCTGGTGGATGAAGCCCTCTATAAATTGCAAAACGAGCATGTAAACTTCCTTGATAGTTTATACGGGGACTATATCATCCCCATGGTCAATATAAGGTATACCCATTATCATCCCGACCTCCACGGCGGTGCGGAACAGGGAGGCGAAGGTGATGCGGAACGCAAGGATTTCCGGGATACTGTTCTCTTTACGACCCTGGAAACGGATAAACAGGGAGTGGCCAGCACGGAGTTCCAGCTTCCCGATAATTTAACATCCTGGCGCATCACCTATCATGCCCTCACTGCTGGTTTAGAAGCAGCCAGCGGCACCGTCAAAATACCTGTGCGGCTGCCCTTCTTTGTAGCCCTGGTACTGAACGATACTTATCTCGCCGGTGACAGGCCGGTAGCGGTAGTCCGTTCTTTCGGCGAAATGCTGCCTCTCCAGTCGGCCCTGGTTTCCTATGAGTTGAAATTGCAGACTCCTGCCGGGGAGGAAATCACCCAAAAAGCAGAAGGGAAACCCTTCTCACCTGTCGACATGGTTTTACCCGAACTCAAAGAGGGAAAATATAAAATCACCATTAAAGGCAGTATTGGGGAATACCAGGATATTCTTACCAAGGAATTCGCCGTGGTCAGGTCATATTTAGAAAGAACGATTAGCCGGCATGACCTTTTGCACTCTGATCTCCAGTTGCAAGGGTCTTCTACAGAACCTACCACCCTGATCTTCAGTGACTATGAGAAAAGCCAGTATCTTACCGCCCTCTACAGTTTGAGCCGGGTTGACGGCAGCCGGGTGGAACAGCAGTTAACCAAACGGGGTGCCCAGAAGCTCTTAAGCCAGTATTTCCCGGAAAATAGTTTGCGGGAAGGCGGTAAAGACGATTCTCTTCTCCAGTACCAGAAGCCTGATGGTGGAATCAGTCTTCTTCCTTATGGGGAAAGTGAACCCTATCTCACTGCCCTGGTAGCAGCCTATGAGGCTGATCAATTTGATAAAACGTCCCTGGCCCGCTACCTGTACCGGATTCTCGAAGGCGATAAACAGAAGGAAGAGGATAAGAGCCTGGCCTTATGGGGTTTGGCTGCCCTGAAGGAGCCCGTACTCCTGGAGATCAATAAACAGCTCCATGAGAAAAACCTGGAGCCTGCCGTCAAAATACGGTTAGCCATGGCCTTGCTGGAATTAGGCAACGGTGCTTATGCCAAGGAAGTCTTCCAGGAACTCCTTACCAAGTACGGGGAAGACCTTGGTTCCACCATGAGAATTAAAGTGGGCCGGGACCAGGACGAGATCATCGAAGCTACGACACAGATGGCCCTCTTAGCCGCCAGTTTCGATAGACCTGAAAAACATAAGCTTTACCAGTACATCCTGGAGAACCCCGGCAAGGATGTGCTCAATACCCTGGAACAACTGCAGATAATGAAATACAACCTGCGCTATATGAACCCTAATCCCGTGAGCTTCACCTATGAGCTGCGCGGTGAGAAAGTAACCAAGACACTGAAGAACCAGGAGACTTATCTATTGCCCCTGCTGCCCGAAGACCTTAACGCCATCAAGTTCAGCAACATTGAGGGTAAGGTGGGCGTCATGTCCCTCTATACCAAACCTTACAGTGCTGAAGAGATAAAACCCCAGGAAGGGTTGGCCATTGCCCGGAGCTATACCGTGAATAAACGGGTCACCAATACGATGGGGCGCACCGACTTAGTACAGGTGGTGATTTCCTTTGAGATCGGCGACAAAGCTCCCGCAGGCAGCTATGAAATTGTGGATATCCTCCCGGCAGGCCTGCGTTATGTGGAACGTCCCTATGTCTATGGTGAAAAGTTCACCAACTACTGGTCCTATCCCACGGAGGTAAAAGGACAAAAGCTGACCTTCCATGTAGGTAAGGGGAGGGAAAAGATCGTCTACTATGCCCGGGTCATCTCGCCCGGTGAGTTTACCGCCCAGGCTCCTCTCCTGGCCCATGGGAAGAGTAATAAAATCAGCATACAAGGAAATGAGGGTAGAGTAATCATCAAATGAAAAGACCACTTATTATCCTCCTGATTATCCTCCTTCTCTTCGCGTTAAGTGGTTGCCAGAAAAATGATAAAATTGCCGGGAAGAGAGAGGAGGTTAGCCTCGCTCATCCCGGCAGCTTTGTCCCCCAAAAGGAATTGTACCGCTATGTTGGCAGGGAGAAAAAAGAGAATCCTGTCCAGGGTAAGGTGAAAGGGGGAATCGTCCCCCATCACCTGCTGGCAGGAGCCTTGATTGCCGATTTTATCAGTTTGCTGGCGGAACAAAAGCCGGAAGTTATCATCATTGTGGGGCCAAACCACAAGAACGCCGGCGCTAAAATCATCTCCGGCCTCTATAACTGGGAGACCAGCGAGGGCCTGGTGAAGACGGAAAGGAGCATTGTAAACCAGCTTCACCAGAAAGGACTGGTCGTCCTGGACGACAAAGTCCTCTCCCAGGAGCATTCTATAGGCACAATCCTACCTTTTATCAAGCACTACCTGCCGGAGACAAGAATCGTCCCCATTATTTTTCACCACGATGTTTCCTTAAAAGAAATCGACCCCCTTGTCCAGGAACTTGCGCCTCTTCTCAAAGAGAACGCAGTTATCCTGGGTTCCGTAGACTTCTCTCATTACCTGATGCGCCGGGAAGCGGAAGCCAAAGATGTGTTCACTTTAAAAGTAATGAAAGACTTTAACTACACCACCCTGTTCCATCTGGGCAATGACCACCTGGATTCCCCCCCTTCTTTGGCCCTGGTCTTTAGGTCCATGGAAAAAATGGGGCTAAAGTATTTTCGGGTCCTGGACAACACTAACTCGGGGGTAATCCTGCAGAACGATTTTATAGAAACGACGAGCTATTTTACGCTGGTCTTCGAAGAGGGAAAATAAAAAAGACAAAGATGAATATTAAGGGTTTTTTAGATAAAACTGGCGTCGGCATGCGAAAAGTGATTTCAGGAGGAAATTGCTAGGAAGATATCGAACTAAGGAGCGAGCTCTTTCATGGCCAAGAAGTTTGGCTAAAATTACTACATACCTGGTGATAAACTTCATGAATATATCTTCAATGAAAACGGCAGCAAAAACCTACGGATATATGTAAACTTCGCCGCGGTGGCCCTGGCCAATGCAACTTTTATCCGCCGCCTGGAAAGAGAAGCCGAAACTGACTTTTTGACCGGTTTCTTTAATAAGCGTGCCCTGCGGAATATACTGGTTACTGAACTTGAGAGGACATCAGGTACGGTATCCCTTTGTCTTTATTTTCGTGGACATAGATAACTTCAAGGCTTACAATGATATATATGGCCACATGGCCGGCGATGTGGTGCTGCAGAAGACGGCAGAGATAATAAAAAAGTTCATCAGGACTGTGGATAAATCAGCAAAACTTACATTTTTAGGAGGGCAGGCCGATGAAAAAGGAACTTTCGCACCTGGACTATAAGGAACTTTTGGAAGAAGCGGGATTGCAGCAGATACAGGAGCAAGTAAGTAAAGCCACGGGCCTTGCAGCTCTAGTTACAGACCCGAGCGGCAAGCCGATTACCAGGATAAGTAATCTTTGCCCTTTCTGTGCCATAATCAATAATACGGACCCGGGTCATGCGCGTTGCATTGCTTCCCGGATTGAAACGGCAAAGGCCGTTGCCAAATCCGGGCAACCCACGTTGCAGTTGTGCCATGCCGGTCTGGTACTTATTGCTCTCCCGATCAAAATAAAAAACGAGACTGTAGCCGTCGTGATAGGGGAGAACGTAAGCCTGGAACCGTTGCGTCTCGAGATTGTGCCGGAACTGGCAAGAGAATTGAGCCTTAATGGAAAGGAACTTATGGAAGCTGCCCGGAGGGTACCGGTATGGACGGAAGAGCGTCTCCGGGAGGCAGTCGAACCTTTTCATACCTTCACGGATACTCTTTCCCGGCTTTTGTATTCGAAGCAAGAGTTGCAGGAAAAGACTGAAAAGCTTGCGGCCTTGTTCGAGTTCAGCCAGGTTGTTTCATCAAGCCTTCGTATATCAGAAGTAGCCCAAAAGGCCCTGGAACTCGTCTTCGGGCTGACCGGTGCCACCAGCGGGTCGGTGGTCATGCTTGCCGGGGAAACCTCCGAATCGATTGAAGTTGCTGCTACTGCAGAATCGAGCAAAGAGTTCCGGGTGGTTCCCGAAAAAGAGGTCATTGAAGCGGTAACGCGCGAAGGAAGTGAGTTGCGATTTGACAGCCACCCGGAAGGCAACACAGTGGAGGAGAAGCGGCCAGCCCTTTCCATGCCCCTCAAGGTCGGGGATAAAATAACAGGGGTGTTGACACTGTCCGGCAAACCTGAGGGCGCAGAGTTCGGCGAAGACGAAGCTCGCTTTTTAAGCGTCCTTGGTACAAGCCTTGCCCTGGCCCTGGAGAACGCTCGTCTTTTCCAGGGTCTGGAGGAAAACGCGGCGATGCTCAAGCAACTTATTGAGGTGGGGCAATTGGTATCTTCCAGTTTAGAAGCGGACGTGCTCATGGGATATGCGCTGCAAAGCATGAAGGAAGTCCTGGGTGTGAAGTGGTGTGTGTTGAGGCTGCTTGACGAGGAGACGGGCGAACTGGTGCTGAAAGCGAGCCTGGGCATGGGCAAGGACTTGCAGGCAGAGGTTGAGCGAGTGCGAGCAGAAGGCACAATCTTGGGTGAGGTGCTGAAAACGGCGCAGCCGCAGTTCGTGGAAGATTTGGCAAAGTGCGCTCCCTCTTTGCGCCTGCCATATTACAGCAAAGAGATACGTTCGGTTGCCGTGGTCCCAGTACTGGCCAGGGGAAAGGTACTGGGTACACTGAAAGTATATTCGTCCTCCCCGCATCGTTGGAAGGAAGAAGAAGTCGGTTACCTGGCGACCATCGCAAGCCAGACCGGGCTGGCCCTGGAGAACGCCCGGCTTTACTCGTCGCTGCGGGATTATTATTTGAGTGCCGTGCAGGCGTTGGTGGCGGCATTGGAGGCCAAGGACGTTTACACGCGGGGTCATTCCGTGCGGGTGGCGAATTGGGCGCGGGCGTGTGCCCGCGTGCTGGGGCTTGGCGCCCAAGAAAAGGAACAAGTCTACCTGGCCGGGCTTTTACACGATTTGGGCAAGATTGGCGTGCGGGAAGACATTCTTCTCAAACCGGGACCTCTCACTGAGGAAGAAAGAAAGGAGATGCAGAGCCACCCTGTTGTGGGGTCCAGGATTTTGGAGCCCGCCAGATTTCCGGCGGCGGTCATTGCAGCCGTACGGCACCACCACGAGGACTATGGCGGCGGTGGTTATCCCGCCGGCCTGGCTGGGGAAGAGATTCCGCTGCTGGCGCGTATTATCCGCGTGGTCGATACTTACGATGCCATGACGTCCGCCAGGCCCTACCGGCAGCCGCTTACTCAACGGCAGGCGCAGGAGGAATTAAGGCGATGGGCGGGCCGGCAGTTTGACCCGCGTGTGGTGGAGGCTTTCCTTCGAATTCCGGAAGATGAAATGGAAGAAATTTCCGGGGGGGGGGGGGGGGGGGGGGGGGGGAAGGGGAGGTGGATACCCTAATGGAACTTTTTGTAGAAGTGCTCTCGCAGATAATCCGTCCCCGTGGAAATTTTCAAACAGCAAGGTATAACTAATTTGAATCTATGTTTTTATCTGAGGAGGATTGTTATGAGTGAATTCAAAAAGGAGCGGATCGAGCACTATGAAACTTTGCTGAGGGAGATATGGATTGCGTCGGCAAAGTACCTTGGAATGGTTTCTGTAAATCTTCTTATAGAAAGGGTTGTATGGGAAGTTTCGCTGGAGTATAAGGAAATAGAACTCCTGCAGTATGACCAGAACGGGATATCGTGCGCAAGGATAGCAGCCGGTTTAGAGGAAAACCCGGATCTGCCTGTCCAAGACATGTTCATGAAGTTTATCACCAGGTATGTAGCAATTTTGGCCAAACTTCTTGGCCATGAAAGAGCGGAAGAAATAAAAAACAAGCTGAAAGAAGAAGTTGCCGGTGTCTCTTTTTCTTGCAGGGAGGAATAATAGATGGATAAATTGATAACAGGCATCAAAAATTTTGACTATATTCTTGGTGGCGGCATACCTGTTTATTCATTAAACATTGTTTCCGGCGCTCCAGGCAGCGGAAAGACGATATTTGTTCAAAACATCATATTTAACAGCGCCAGGAACGGCCTCAAAAGTCTATATCTGACCACTATATCAGAATCACAGTTCAAGATGGTAAGGCATCTGCAAGGGTTTGAGTTTTTTTCAGATGATTTGCTGGGGGACAAGGTTATTTATGGTGATTTAGGACTTGTTCTGCGCAAACAGGGCACGGACAAGGCATTGGAATACCTGACTGAAATGATCAAAAAACATCTGCCGAACATAGTTGTCATTGATAGTTTCAAGGCCATAAGAGACCTCTTCCCGGACGAAAAAACGTTTAAGGCTTTTGTTTTTGACCTGGCTGCCGCTTTATCGATATGGGAAATCACCGTGTTTCTCGTGGGCGAGTACGAAGAACAGGAGCTGACGCTCTTAAGCGAGTTTGCCATAGCTGACGGGATTTTTCACCTTTACGGGCAGGAAGAAAAGCGTTTTCAAAAAAGGTTTATCCGTATTCGGAAAATGAGAGGGACCAGTTTTGAACAGGGGGAACATTTATTTCAAATTAGCCCAGTGGGAATAGAAGTGTACCCGAGGATGAGGCCGGAGGGTAAAGAACTCCAGTACGAGGTCAAGCAGGGGCGCAAGGGATTCGGGATCCCGGGTTTAGACGAAATGTTGTCTGACGGGTTATTAGAAGGGACTATTACACTCATCTCCGGTGGCACAGGTGCGGGCAAGACGATACTTGCCCTTAAGTTCCTTCTGGAAGGGGCTGAAAAAGGCGAAAAAGGAATATTCCTTTCATTTGAAGAGCCTGCGGCTCAACTTCTGAATACTGCCCGTCATCTGGGGTGGGAGATGGATAGACATCTGGCAGAGGGTCGACTCGATATCAAGTTTATTTCTCCCGTAGAACTGGATGTAGATAAACACGCTTTTGAGATACTGGACATGATCAGGGAAAAAAAGGTGGAGAGGTTTGTCATCGACAGCATCTCTTCTTTTGAAAACAGCGTTTCTGATCTACAAAAGTACAATGACTATCTCTGGGCGCTGGGACAGCAGCTCAGGAGACGGCAGATTAACACCATATTTACGGCGGTCAACGACGACCCCTTTTCACCCCTCATAGTATCCAAAACACAAATATCCTTAACAATCGATAATATAATCATACTGCGGTATGTAGAGGAAAATTCCCACATCAAAAAAGTCCTTGGAATCCTGAAAACCCGTGGAAGTGACCATGATAAGGCCTTGAGGGAATTTGAGATAACGCCAAACGGAATTAGTATTCTCGGTAAATTAGACAGAGCAGATATGTTAAAATGAGGTGCTCCTAGATGCCAACAAACCTTCTCCTCAATATATCGGTAAAATACTGGCAGGACTTTCAGGATACGCTGGCCAAGGTCATGGATACAAATATTTATATTTTTGATATAAATGGTGGCTCTTTTTCCCAATTTAGTCTGCCCGTTGAATTATGCCGGGAGGTAAATAAAGGGAGGGTGCTCCGCGACGAAAAGTGTATCAGTTTTTATAAGTCTGCCCTCGGTTCATTAGAAGATAAAGACATGCTTACCTGCCCTTACGGGATTAAACTTTGTGCGTACCGCCTGGGCTCCTACGCTCAAAAGATGGGGTTCCTTATTGTCACTCCTACCAGGCTTATAACCCAGGTGGGACGTGAGGAAGAAAATATCTTTGTTACGAAAGCACATAGCATTTACCAGACGATCAATGAGGTTCTTAAGGCTATCCTGGAAAAAAACCTGTTAGGATTACGGAGGCTTGAACTGAACAGCATCTATGAGATCAGCCGCCTGATGACCTCCATCGTCGAACTGGACAAGGTTCTGGACCTTATCACGAATTCGCTGATTATAATCTACAAGGTTGATTTATGCTTTGTAGGCCTTCGAGAAGGTGACAAAATCAGAATAGCGCAAGCCAAAGGTGAACACAGCCACTTATTGACCGGGACCGAATGGCCGTTGATCCAGCCGTTGATTGAGCAAGTTTTTTCAAAAGTTGAGCCCTTATCTCTGAGTCTTGAGGAGTTAAGGACTCTACCGGGTCTTACCGGTGTAGAGGTTACTCCTGGGACTGAAATTATTGTTTATCCCCTCTGGAGTGCTTTGGGTGCCGTCGGGTTGTTAGGTATAGTGGCCCCTGTTTCTCAGGATGACAACGGTAGCAAAAATCTGCAGATATATGCCAACTTCGCCGCAGTGGCCCTGGCCAATGCAACTTTTATCCGCCGACTGAAAAGAGAAGCCGAAACCGACTTTTTAACGGATTTCTTTAATAAGCGTGCCTTGCGGAACATGCTGTTTACCGAACTTGAGAGGACAAGGAGGTACGGTACCCCTTTATTCAGTTATTTTCCTGGACGTAGATTATTTCAAAGCTTACAATGATACCTATGGCCACGTGGCCGGCGATGTGGTGCTGCAGAAAACGGCAGAAATAATAAAAAACAGCATCAGGAGTGTGGATATTGCGGGCCGCTACGGAGGTGAGGAGTTTGTAATTATTCTTCCAGGGACGGAAAAGGAAGGTGCTGCAAAAGTGGCGAACAGAATACGGAAATCGATAGAGACTTACCCTTTCCCGTACCGCCAGGTTACCGCAAGCCTGGGGATAGCTTTAGCGAAAAACAACGATTCTGTTGATTCCTTGCTTGAAAGGGCAGATCAGGCTTTATATCAGGCGAAAAGACAAGGGAAAAACCGCTTCTACTTGGACCCATCGTAACAATATTCGCTTTAATTTGCTATGGGGAGATGCTTAATATACTTTTACCCTTCATGAGGAGTGTAGACAAATAGCTCTGTTGTTGTTAAATGTGTTATAATCCAGTTAGAAAAAAGATCTAAATAAAAGTCGGGTACGCCTTTTTCGTGTTCGTACTTTCGTTTGACAAGAAAGGAGTATGTTAAAGTGGATGAAAACCGGGTAGAAATGCTTGTTGAGGAGCTGGAGGCTGGTAGTAAGCACGAAGAGAAACTATGGCGCAAACTTTTGCCAGGAGTTGTTTCGGGTGCCACCGGAAATGATTTGCGTGAGATGATACGGGAACCCTTGTTTGGGTTGCTTCATGAACTAGGAGAAACGGCGCTGGGGGCAAAGCTGAAGCTTGTTATCGAGCGTACACCAACTTTTCCGACAGCCGAGCTTTTGCCGCTGATCCTAGAGCTTTGTGGTGAGCTGCGCCACGATAGCGAGCAGGCTGTTCGCGAGCTTGAGCGCATGCTTTCGGAGTTGGCAACGCCGATTGTCCGCATTTGGGCGGAGGTACTGCTGGTGCCGCTGATTGGCAGCCTGGATAGTGACCGGGCGCAGGGTATGGCAGAAAAGCTTTTGGAGCGCGTCAGTACCACGCGGGCCAAAGTGGTAGTTGTGGATGTCACCGGGGTCCCCACGATTGACACGGCAGCGGGTGGTTTTCTTATCGAAACGTTTAGCGCAGTGAAGCTACTGGGAGCGGAGGTTATCCTAACCGGCCTTAAGCCCGAAATCGCCCACACCTTGGTTAAGCTGGGGATCGATTTCCGCATGGTGGTGATAGCCCGTGACCTTGAAGATGCTCTGCGCCAGGCTATAGCCATGATCGAGGAAGATAGGAGCCGGCAGAGGAAAATCGTATGGACACGGGGCAGTAATTTCCCAGGTGAAGGTGGAGAACACGATGGCATTTAAAGAAAAGGTGGTCCCAACCATAAGGATTGGGGATTCTTTGTTGGTGCCCATACAGATAGACCTGGACGATAAGACTGTGGAGCAGTTGCAAGCACAGCTTTTGGAGGAAATTCGGGAACACCGGGTACGAGCGGTTATTCTGGACGTACGGATGGTAGAGGTAATCGACAGCTATATATCCTATACTCTTTCGGAGACTGCTGCCATGGCTCACCTGATGGGTTGCCGTACTGTGATCTGCGGTATTCAGCCTCCTGTGGCCCTAACCCTGGCACAAATGGGAATAGAACTGCAAGGTTTTTTGGTTGCCCGGGATCTCGAGCACGCTATGGGTCTGGTATATTCACCTTGAGAGAGGAGTAGGAGGTCTTGGACGGGAAACTAAGGGAGTTGCTGGATATTTCGGAAAACGACTTTGACGTGGTAGTGCGCATCACCCGGGAAGAAGATATTGCCATAGCCAGACAGATGGCCAAGCAACTTGCCCAAGAACTTGGTTTTTCTCTTGCTGATGTAACCAAAGTAGCTACTGCCGTTTCCGAACTTGCACGCAATATCTATCGCTATGCCCAAACTGGTAAAATAATGATCCGTAAACGGCTCGAGGAGAGCGGTGGGCCTGCCATACAAGTGGTGGCGGCTGATCGCGGTCCAGGCATCGATAACGTAGACAGGGTTCTGGCAAGAGGCTATACGACGCATGAGCGCAGTCTGGGCATAGGCTTGCCGGGAGTAAGGCGCCTTATGGATTTTTGTGAGATTGCCTCCAAAGTCGGCACGGGCACCGTGGTGAGGGTGGAAAAGAGGAGGCGCAAATTTTGAGATTACAAATTGAAAAACCGGAAGCTGACGAGCTGGCACGAGAAGGCTCCGGGTGGGAGGTATCGGCTTACTCGCGTCCCCATTGGCGGGAGAAAGTAAACGGTGACATTTGTTACACTAAAGAATTAGGTACACACGTACTTGTAGTTGTAGCAGATGTGCTGGGCCATGGGGAGGGAGCACACCGCGGGGCGGTGGTCCTGGCGCAGGCGATGCAACGGGCCACGGGTGTTCTAAAGCAGACATACTCCGTTCTGGAAGAAGCGGCTTCACAGACGCGGGGATGCGCTCTTTTCCTGGCCCTGCTTGACCGAAAAGCGATAGAATATATCTTGGTCGGGAACATCAGAGGGTGGGTGCTGACGCGAAAAGGTACGGAGGTTCTGGTGGGGCAGCCGGGCATTGTAGGCAAGAGAATGCTGAATCCTGCCATCCGCCGGCTGGAGCTGTCGGAGCCTGCCCTTCTTTTGGCCTGTACCGACGGGATCAAGCGTAGCTTTTCGCCCGTAGGTTTGCAATGGCTCTGGGAAGGGGCAGGGGAAGAAGCGGCATGCCGTGTGGTAGAGGGATATGGCATCGCTGAAGACGATGCCAGCGTGCTGGTAGGGAGGAGGTATGTCTAGTTGTCGGGGGATTTCTATTCAACTTACCGCAGTTATCTTGAACGTTATATGTACGAAGGGGCTACGGAGGGGGTGCTTCTGGAAGCATACCAGGATCTGCCGCGCTGCCTGGACGGGAGCGAGGTGCAGGCCGCCAGCATCTTGGACGTGCATACAAGGGCTCTGCGCGAAGTCATGGGGATTAAGCGGGACAGCGACAGTGTGCAGTGGATATACATAGCCCGTGCGACCGAGTTTTTGGCCCAGATCCTGATAGTTATTGATACGTTCCTCCTCCAGCTGAATGAAAGGATTGAGCGCGATCACCTTACCGGGCTTTATAACCGGCTAGCCCTTTATCGTTTGCTTCCCCAGATGATCGAAGAAGCTCAAGAGCAGGGCAAGCCGCTTGTTGTTGCCATGCTCGATTTGGATGATTTTAAGCGAATAAATGACCAGTTCGGCCACCAGGCCGGCGACGAAGCACTTCGTTTTGTAGCTGGTCTTATCAAAAGAATCTTGCGGAGTGATGACGTGGCCTTTCGCCTCGGCGGTGAAGAATTTGTAATTGTCCTTCCGGCGACAGATTTTGCCAAGGCCAGGATTCCCCTGGAACGAATTCTGTCCCAAATAGCAGCGGAAAAGATACTGCCGGGTGTGGAGGGTCTTACGGTAAGTATAGGAGTTGCCGGGTATGCCGGCCGTGGCTCTGTCGATCCCGACGAGCTAATCCGGCAAGCGGATGAAGCAATGTATCGAGCCAAAGAATTGGGCAAAAACAGAGTGGTCTTTGCCAAGGGCGATGATGGGGAGTGAGCGTGTGTGAGGTTTTCAAAGGGAATGCTGGAGCTTATTAAAGAACTAACATCCCAGGCTGGGCAATTGCCCTTGGATGATGTAGAGGTTACCGGAAGGGTGGCGCAAGCATACGCTGGCCGGCTGCGATCTTTGTTGGATCGGGTAGGGCAAGAGGCAAACGAGGCGGAACTGCGCGGAGCAGCGAGCGACTTATTGGCGTTGTTTGCTGGAAACCATAACAAGGAACTCTTGCGGCGGCGTATAGAATTCGGAAGAAAGCTGGGCGCTGCAGAAGTGTCGCTGGAGCAACTGGTAACAGCTTATGGGTTATTTTTCGGGCGTTGCTGCGACGAACTAGTCCCGGTTCTCCAATTCCTGGAGAGAGAAGTGCAAAGATTGAAGTACGGCGGGACATCGTTGCTTCTTGACCTCGGCCTGCTGCTCCTGGGATACGAGGGAGAAGTAGCCCGCCAGATGCGGATGCTTTCGGAAGTAGATGTTCTTACAGGCCTTTTGAGCCGCCGCAAGTTCGAAGAAGAGTTGCAGCAGGCACTCGAGTTTGCGCGGTGCACAAAACGAGAGTTTTCTTTATACTGGCTAGACATTGATAATTTTAAGCTGATTAACGACGTTTACGGTTATACCATAGGGGATATTGTACTTAAGGTTGTGGCTGACTTCCTGCAGGAGTCGTTCCCCGACACCTTTGCCATTGCACGCATAGGCAGTAACGAGTTTGGGGTTATGCAGATGGATACGGGTCCTGCTGAAGCCCTGGCAAAGGCGCAGGTGCTGTGCCAGGGCATTGCCGAGCTGAAAATTCGTCCTTTTGGGGAGGAGGGTATTTTCATTACAAGCAGCATTGGCGTGGCTTCGTACCCCCACCATGGGCAAGCGCAAGCTGACCTTATGTTAGCTGCCGAGGTTGCTCAGGTAACGGCCAAGAGGAAAGGGAGGAACCGGGCGCAGCTCATAGATGCGCTCGATGAGAGTACTAATCCTACTGTGGTTCACGAGAGAATTCTTCTCTTGCGAGAAGCTTTACGTTCGAAGGAGAACATCGTCCCCTTTTATCAGCCGATTGTAGATTTAGAGACTGGCAAGCCTTTAGGTTACGAAGTGCTTGCTCGCGTGAGGAAAGGGGAAAAGTTTCTTCCTGCCGGGCTTTTTGTAGAGGCGGCCGAGCAATCCGGCCTTATGAAGGATATTGGCAGTATAGTCATAGAGCAGGCCATGCGGGAAAAAAACAGCTCTTGGGCGAAGGACAAGATTTTCTTTAACGTATAGGAAAGTATAAAAATTTTTGTGGTTCTCAGCCCTTGCTAAGCAAGGGTTTTTTCATTTTTTAACGAAAGCAGGAAGTAGTTGTTAGAAAGGTGAGAACATATGGGCCAGGATAATATCTTAAGAGAGATATTTTTTGATGAGAACAAGCATTGGGAAAAGTTTGTTAATAAATACGAAGACAGAATACGTCCTGTTGTGATAAAGGAAATCAATAAATTTAATCGATGTGGACAAAAAGAAGCAGGATTTACTCTGTTCGCATGTCCGGTATGTGGAGAAATGAAAATAGTTCCTCACACGTGTAAGGGACGTTTTTGTACATCGTGCGCAACCGGATACACCCAAGAATGGAGTCGAGAAACCAGTAAAAGAATGTATCCGGTTCCTCATCGCCACATCATGTTTACAGTGGACGAACGTTTGTGGGAAATATTTACCCGTCATAGAGAACTCTTGAAAGATCTAATGGACCTGGCAGTAAAAATACTATTAGAATGGCTGAAGAAAAGAGGAAAAGTCAAATCCGGCGCCATGGTAGGAATACATACCTTTGGAGCAAGAATGAACTTCAATCCCCATGTACATATCCTAGTAACTGAAGGTGGTTTTGACGGAGCGGGGAAATGGGTTGTTAAAGACTTTATCCCATATGTAATGCTGAGGAAAAGGTGGCAGGCGGCAGTAATGGAGATGTTGAAGAAAAAACTGCCGGAACAAGAAGTTAAACGATATAAGAAGTTGTTTCAAAAGATATGGGATGATAACCCTGAAGGATTTGTAATCTATGGTCCGCCCAATAAAAAAGGACAAGGGTCAGTAGAAGCCCAAGTAGGATATATAGGGCGGTACATGAGAAGACCTGCCATGGCGTTAAGCAGAATTGTAGACTATGACGGGGAAAATGTAACCTTTAAATACTTTGATAAAACAGAGCAAAAAGAAAAACAAGAAACCATCACCGTAGAAGAATTCATATCACGGATAATAAGGCATATACCGGATGAGCAATTTAAAACAATCCGGTATTATGGAATTTACTCCAGAAGGAGTAAAAGATTGGCTGACAAATTAATGGAAGCATACCTGGGAAGGCAGAAAAGAAGGAAAAACGGCCAAAGAGGAAAGCAACGGATAGGCTGGAGAAATAAAATAGAAGAATTCACAGGAAAAGACCCGTTAGAATGTATGAGATGTAAAGAGATAATGGAATACAAGGGGAAAGTGTGTCTAAAATCAGGGATATTGAAAGTTGTTGATGCCGTAGATGACTTTGCTAAAAAAAGACTAAAGGAGTTGGCAGGAATAGATGAGCCCAGTAAGCAGAAAAAGAAAGAAACACGCAAAGAAAAAGCCGCCTAAAGTAGGCGGCAAGGCAACCATCAAATTTGTTTGTTTGCAGTGTAACATAGAAGAAGACATTCCGAAGGAAGTGGTGGATTACTGCGATATGATGGATGACGGAGATATTTCAGTTCCACCAAGGTTTAGTTGTGAGGTTTGTGGCGGTGAGATGCGCCCAAAAGAATACTTAGGTGTGCATGGTATTAAATATGAGTTATAGGAACCAAAGAGCGCGCGACCTTGGTCGCGCTTTTTTTATTAACTTCTCTATGCGCGAGTTGGAGAACAGAGAAACTCCACGGTTCATGGCTGACCTGTTCAACCGCTACGGCATCCGTCCGGAAGAAATTGTGGCCGAAATTACCGAGCGGGAAGCCGTGCTGGATATTAATGCTGTGCAGGCTTTCGCCAAGGAACTGACAGATCTTGGAGTGCGCCTGGCAGTCGACGACTTTGGAAGCGGTTTTTCCTCATTCATTTATCTTCGTTACTTTGACTGTTACTTTGCCAAGATTGAGGGCTCCCTGGTGCGTGAGATCACCAGGAGTGGACGCTCCAGGATGATTGTAGAAAACATGGCAAAACTTTTGCAGAAGCTTTCGATAGAGGTAGTGGCCGAGTTCGTAGAGAACCGTCAAACAGCTGAAATTTTGCGCCGCGCCGGCGTTCGATACGGGCAGGGTTATTATCTGGGCATGCCTGTACGGTGTCCTGGTAATGGGGATTAGCGTTAAAGATGACTGGGAAAATTCCATATCGGTGGACAGCAAGGCTAGCCAGTTTCTGGGTTGAGGAAACGGTAGACGGTGTCCTTGCCAGGACGTTTGGCTGAGTCCCTCTCCGGCGGTACAGTTAAGGGCAAGACAATATTTGCCCTTAAGTTTTTAGTGGAAGGGGATGAAAAAGGCGGAAAAGGAATATTCCTTTCTTTGATAGTTGAGGAAAAAGACGCCCTAAACGTTTTTAACCGGGCATAGGTGGACTATAAAAATTTGACAGTTGCTGCGAAAATGGTATCCGTTTTGTCAGCCGGATGGCCGTTGGTCCAGCCGTTGATTTAGCAGAAACAACGATTCTGTTGAATCTTTGTTTGAGAGCGGGTCAGGCTGAATTAGGAAAAAGAACCACCGTTTATATCAATGGTATCATGATAAAACCACTTGATAATAAATTTAAAACAGTTGGTCCCGCTGTCACAGTAAAGGTAAGGCCGGGCGACCTTGTTGTGTGCTGCATAAGTAAAAATAACGGAGTCAGTTCACTTAGTACTGGCTCCGTTATTTTTAAGTTAATGCACACGTTCTGTTAGTCTTTCGTTTGTCCTGTTTTCATCCCACCACGCCGGCTGTTCCTGTGTTACGAGGTAGCCTTCTTGCGGTGCCTTCTGGTACCTGGGACTAAGTGTGAAACCCCTGTATGCCTGGAGGTAAATCTCCTTCAGTTCCGCGATCAGGGGCATCCTGGGATTGGCTGTGGTTGCCTGGTCTTCAAAAGCCTTTTCCGAAAGCATATCCACCACCTGCAGAAAACGATCCTCCGGTATGCCCATTTCCCGTAATGACAATGGCATATCCAGTTTCCTGATCAGTTCAATAACGGCCCCGATGAGACTGTTGATACCTTCTTCCGTGGTCCTGGCCGGGAGGCCCAGGAACCTGGCAATCTCGGCATACTTCTCATGAGCAACATAGTGTTCATATTTGGGGAAGACATTGAACTTGGTAGGTTTGGAGGCATTATAGCGAATGACATGGGGTAAGAGGATGGCGTTAGCCCGGCCGTGTGGGATATGGAATTCACCACCCAATTTATGGGCTAAACTGTGGTTAATGCCCAAAAAAGCGTTGGTAAAGGCCATCCCGGCAATAGTCGAGGCATTATGCATTTTCTCACGGGCCAGCTTGTCAGATGCATCCCGGTAGGACCTGGGCAGGTACTGAAAAACCATTTGGATGGCTTTTTGCGCCAGGGCATCGGTATAATCAGAAGCCATCACCGATACATAAGCTTCCAGGGCATGAGTCAGCACGTCCAGGCCTGTGTCCGCGGTAACACCTGCTGGAACACTCTCCACGAAATCCGGATCAACAATGGCTACGTCGGGTGTCAGCTCATAGTCGGCTAACGGGTATTTGATATTTGTCTCCGGGTCTGTGATCACGGCAAAAGAAGTGACTTCAGAACCCGTGCCCGAAGTGGTAGGAATGGCCACCAGCTTGGCTTTTCTGCCCAGACGGGGGAATTTGGTGACCCGCTTGCGAATGTCCATGAATTTCAGGCGCAGTTCCTCGAATTTCGTTTCTGGGTATTCATAAAACAGCCACATGGCCTTGGCTGCATCGATTACTGAACCGCCCCCCAGGGCGATGATCACATCGGGCTGGAAGGCGTTGATGGCCTCAGCCCCTTCCATCACTACCTGTACAGTAGGGTCGGGCAGTACCTTGCTGAATATTTCCGAGTGGACATAGTTACGGCCTAACCTCTTTCTCAAGTGGTAGAGTACTTTGTCAACATAACCCAATTTGGTCATCATTTCATCGGTGACAATAAAAGCCTTGGAGATGTCAGGCATTTTGGAGAGGTACTGGACTGAACCCCGTTGAAAATAAATCTTCTCAGGAATTTTAAACCACTGCAAGTTGTATCTTCTTTTGAGCACCCGTTTTCTGTTGATTAAATTAACAGAAGTGACATTGGCGGTGGTACTGTTTCTGCCAAAGGAACCACACCCCAGGGTCAATGAGGGCATGTTGGTGTTGTAGACATCGCCAATAGCCCCATGGCTGGAGGGCTGGTTGATGATGAGCCTGCCGGTATTGACCTGCCGGGCAAATTCATTGATGACCCTCTCATCATGGGAATGAATGACCGCCGAGTGGCCCGAACCGCCGAAATTGACCATTTCCACAGACCGTTTTATTCCCTCGTCCGAGTTTTTGACCCGGTAACAGGCCAGAACGGGGCTCAATTTTTCCCGGGAGAGGGGATATTCAGAGCCCACCCCTTCCAGTTCAGCCACCAGGATTTTCGTATTCGCCGGAACCGTGAACCCGGCCTTCCGGGCAATTTCAGGAGCCGGTTGGCCCACAATTTCAGGATTCATGGCCGATTTTGTTACATCGATGACCAGGCTCTCCAGCCTTTGCTTTTCTGCGTCGTTGACAAAATAACACCCGTTCTCTTTCATATAGGATACAACCTGGTCATAAATCTCCTCATCAATGATCACTGCTTGCTCCGAGGCGCAGATAACGCCGTTGTCAAAAGTTTTGGAAAGGATCAAGTCGGTAACGGCTCTTTTGATGTCCGCCGTCTTTTCGATATAGCAAGGTACATTTCCCGGCCCTACGCCCAGGGCGGGCTTGCCCGCACTGTAGGCAGCCTTGACCATGGACGAACCTCCGGTAGCCAGTATCAGGGAGATGCCGTCATTCTTCATGAGAAGCTGGGTGGCTTCAATGGAGGGCTCTTCTACCCACTGGATGCAGTACTGCGGGGCCCCTGCCCGGATAGCCGCATCCCTCATAATCCGGGCCGCTTCGGCGCTGCAGTGCTGGGAGCGGGGATGAAAGGCAAAAATGATGGGGTTTCTCGTTTTTATCGAGATAATTGATTTGAAGAGGGTGGTGGAGGTAGGGTTGGTTACCGGGGTAATCCCAGCAATGACGCCTACCGGTTCGGCAATTTCGTAATAATCTTCTTCTTCATTTTCGTCGATAATGCCTACGGATTTCTGATATTTGATGCTGTGGTAGATATATTCCGTCGCAAAAAGGTTTTTGATGGTTTTGTCTTCATAAACACCCATTTGTGTTTCCTCGACAGCCAGTTTTGCCAGCCGCATGTGATTGGCCACACCAGCCAGGGTCATTTCTTTGACAATATGGTCCACCTGTTCCTGGTCCAGCTTAATCATTTCTTTGAGAGCATTTTTAGCTTGTTCCACAAGTTTTTCAATCATTTTTTCAGCCATAGCCCAGAATACCTCCGTATAAGTTTTTCATTTTAGTTTTCCTATCTGCACTCACTATTATGAACGGGAGGAGATATTTGGTGTGTTTTAACAATAACGCTAAAAGATTAACTCCCAAAGGAGCAAATTTGCTCCTTTGGGAGTTATGGCTTTAATGGAATTAACTAAACATCATAGAATGAATTAATAACCGAAACCGCCCCAGAAGGCCGGGAACAGTAAGAGAATGAGAATTACCAAGAATAATGTGGCGAAACCACGGCGTGGGCCATAACCATAACCATAGCCGTAACCATAGCCCGGATCAGGTTTTGCTACATCTACCATTCTAAATACCTCCTTTACAGATTAGAGTTTTGGAAGAGCGGAGCAGGTATGGTGATTATTTTAGTGAGAACAGTAGTTGGAAGATGTCCCCCTTACCTGATGTATATTATGAAAAATCCTGCTAAAAGGTGACAGGCTGTGTATTTAAATAAATGAATAAAGGGGTAAGTTCACTGAACGACCGGCCCCCAAAATGCCGGGTATACATTTTGCCGTAAGGGTAATTGTCTATAATACCTATGCCAACATGAGTATACTGGGGGTTCAGGATGTTCTTCCGGTGCCCTCCGCTTGCTAGAAACGTTGGGCCAAAGGGTATACCTGGTTACTAAATTTATCATTCCGACTGTCACCAAAGAGATTGTTATTGTGAAGCGGTTAGTACGAAAGGAAGGGGTAGCCAGTCTTATGCTTGTAAGCAAAGCAGACTGCTACCCCATTTTAAAAGCTCTTCACTAGCTACTTAATTTTCATGAGAAGTTCCCCGGCTTTGACGGCCTGACCTTGTTTCACCAGGATTTCTTCAACCATACCTTTTTTTCTGGCTACTATCTTTGTTTCCATTTTCATGGCCTCAATAATGATAAGGGCTTCATTCTCCTCAACTTTCTGGCCTTTCTCCACCAGAATTTTAAAGACAGTGCCGGGGATACTGGCTCCCACCTGTCCCGGATCGGCAGGATCAGCCAGTTTGATGGCTGTTGTTTTCTCCTGGGCACCTTTTTCCGGAATAGCCACTTCCCGGCGGACTCCGTTGAGTTCGAAGATCACATTACGCGTACCGTCCTCGTTTAATTCGCCCAGACCGATATATTTTATGAGCAGGGTTTTGCCGTCTTCAATGGCAAGTTCAGTGGTCTCGCCTGGATCAAGCCCCTGGAAAAAGACGTGGCTGTCCATCCTGCTCAGGTCACTGTATTCTTTCAAGTGTTTGAGATAATCTTCAAATACGCGGGGATAGAGACAGTAACTTAAAACATCGGTTCTTTCGGCATCCAAATCAAAATGGGTTTTGAGATGTTCTTCTATCTCTTTAAAGTTAACTGGTTCCAGGAGTTCTCCAGGACGGCAGTGAATGGGCGATTCTCCTTTAAGCACGACCTTTTGCAGTTCAGGAGGGAATCCTCCCATGGGCTGGCCCATATGTCCTTTGAAGTAGGAAACCACAGAATCGGGGAAGGTGAGATCCCGGCCCTTTTCGACAATATTATCCCTGGTCAGCTTATTCTGGACCATGAAAATGGCCAGATCACCAATTACTTTGGAAGAAGGGGTTACTTTGACAATATCACCCAATATCTCATTGGCTTCCCTGTATTTTTCTTTTACCTGATCGAAGAGGTGACCCAAGCCCAGGCTTTCTACCTGTGACTTGAGATTTGAATATTGTCCTCCCGGGATTTCATATTTGTAGATTTCGGTAATGGCTGATTTGAGTCCTGTTTCAAACTGGGCATAGTAAGACCTGACCTGCTGCCAGTAATCCGATAAGCGCTGCAGCTTGTCGGGGTCCAGGCCGGTATCCCTGGAGGTTTGGGCTAAGGCCGCTACCAGGGAATTTAAAGGGGGCTGACTGGTGAGGCCGGACATGGAGTTAAGGGCCGCATCCACAATGTCTACTCCCGACTCGGCAGCCATTAACAGGGTTGCTATCTGGTTACCGCTGGTATCGTGGGTATGAAGATGAATAGGCAGGGATATTTCTTCCTTCAAGGCTTTAATTAAGGCTTTAGCCGCATAGGGTTTTAAAAGTCCGGCCATATCTTTGATACCCAGGATATGCGCACCCGTTTTTTCTAACTCTTTGGCCAGTTTAAGATAGTACTGGAGGGAATACTTATCTCGTTTGGGGTCCATGATATCCCCTGTATAACAGATACAACCTTCCGCCACTTTGCCTGTTTTTAGTACTTCATCGATGGCTACTTCCATTCCCTTCAGCCAGTTGAGGGAGTCAAAAATACGGAAGATATCGATCCCTCTTTGGGCAGATTCCTGGATAAAGGCCCTGATCACATTATCGGGATAATTGGTGTAGCCAACAGCATTAGATCCCCTTAAAAGCATCTGGAAGGGGATATTGGGGATACGCTGGCGCAGTTCTTCCAGGCGGGTCCAGGGTGATTCATAAAGGAAACGATAGGAGACGTCGAAAGTAGCACCTCCCCACATTTCCAGGGAAAACAGATGGGGTAGAAAATGGGCTGTAGCCCGGGCAATTCTTACCATATCCTTGGTTCTAACCCGGGTGGCCAGCAAAGACTGATGGGCATCCCTGAAAGTGGTATCTGTCAACAGGAGTTTATCCTGGGCCAGGATCCATTTTTTGAAGGCTTCTGGTCCCTGCTGGTCCAGAAACTGTTTTAAACCCGCTGGGGGTGTCTCTGCAGGCAGTGAAGGTATTGGGGGTTTATCATATACAGGCTTGGGGGGGCGGGGCGTATTGACGATGATATTGCCCAGGTATTTTAATACTTTGGTTCCCCTGTCTTTGGGAGGTTCCAGCTCAAAAAGCTGAGGAGTTTCATCGATAAAACCAGTATGACAGTCTCCGGCCAGAAAAGTGGGATGATTTAAAACATTAGCCAAAAAAGGAATATTGGTTTTCACGCCCCTGATACGCAGCTCACCGATAGAGCGGAGAGCTTTTTTGACGGCACCGGTAAATTGTCTGTCCCAGGTTGTTATCTTGACCAGGAGGCTGTCATAATAAGGGGTGATGATGGCCCCTGTAAAGGCATTGCCTGCATCCAAACGAACACCGAAGCCGCCGCCGCTGCGATAAACTGTAATCTTACCGGTATCGGGAGCAAAATTGTTTCTGGGATCTTCCGTGGTTACCCTGCACTGGATGGAATAACCACGTACCTTGATATCATCCTGGTTCTTGATGCCTATGGCGGGGGAATCAAGGGGGTACCCCTGTGCAATCAGGAGTTGACTCTGGACCAGGTCGATGCCTGTTACCATTTCTGTTACCGTATGTTCTACCTGAATACGGGGGTTCATCTCAATAAAGTAATGGTTACCTCTGGCATCCACAAGGAATTCTATGGTTCCCGCATTTTCATATTGAATTTCGCGGGCAATCTTCAGAGCGTCCTCACAGATTTGCCTTCTCTTTTCCGGGCTTAAGGAGAAGGCCGGAGTAAATTCTATTAATTTTTGATGCCTTCTCTGGATGGAGCAGTCCCGCTCATAAAGGTGTACGATATTGCCGTATTTATCGCCTAAGATCTGCACTTCAATATGTTTGGGCTTTTCCAGGTACTTTTCTATAAAAATTGTGTCATTGCCAAAGGCTTTTTTGGCCTCGTTTCTGGCTAGTTCATACTCTGTTAAAAGATCCTCTTTTTTATAGACTACTCTCATTCCTCTGCCCCCGCCGCCGGCAGAAGCTTTGAGAATAACAGGAAAACCACATTGTGACGCAATAAACTCTGCCTCTTCCAGGGAACCTATGGGATGATTACTCCCGGGTATGGTGGGTACTCCAACTTTCTGGGCGATTATTTTGGAACTGATTTTGTCACCCATCTTCTCCAGGATATAAGGTGTTGGGCCAATAAAGGTAATGCCGGCTTCCTCACAGGCCCGTGCAAATTCCGCATTTTCCGAAAGAAAACCATAGCCCGGATGAATGGCATCTACGCCCTTTTTCAGTGCAAGATCGATAATTAAGCCAATATCCAGGTAAGCATCTAAGGGACCTTTTTGTTCCCCAATCAGATAAGACTCATCAGCTTTTGTCCGAAAAAGACTGTATTTATCTTCATTGGAATAGATGGCCAGGGTCCTGATGCCTAAGTCGGCACAAGCGCGGAAGACCCTGATGGCTATTTCTCCCCGGTTAGCCACCATAACTTTCTTAAATACCTTCAATTTCTTCTTCCTCCTGTGTAAGAAAATATGAGTAACTATTTTCAGTATTATAAAACATGATGAGGCAGTTTACTATATTTTTTGTTGATGTATACTTTACACAATTATGAACTTTTCGGTTACCAGTACCCTTAACAATATAATCCATTAATTAATCTTAGCTATTAGATTCTCTTAATAAAAATAGGGCAACAAACAATCCTGCTATCGCAAGAAAAAACATGGGGATAAATACATAAATATAACTTCCAAAGATATCACGAAATATTCCTGAAATTAGAACTCCGAGTATTGCCCCTACACCATAGGCAGTAAAAACAAAGCCATAATTCTTGCTATAGTATTTTAAGCCAAAAAATATTGCTGTAGCTGTAGGAGCTATAGCCAACCAACCACCAAGTGTCAACCATAGCAAGGCAAAGGAAAGAACATATAATAGCACTGTACCTTCCGTTGCCATTAACATTAAACCAGATGATAACATTATTACTATATATGATATTATAGAAGCTTTTAATGGATATAATTTATCTGTAAGCCAACCAAATAATGGCCTTCCAATTCCGTTAAAGATAGCAAACAAAGAAACCATTAATGCAGTCGTCTTGGAATCCAGCTTGATAACTTCTTCCCCAACAGGACTTGTTATTCCTATTGCCATAAGACCGGTCAACGTACCTATTGCATAACATATCCAGAGGCCATAAAATTTTGAAGTCTGTAGCATTTCTTTTGTATTAATGTCTAAAGACTTAGAATCATTTTTAATCGAACTTTCATTTTCCTCAACTACCTGTTCATTTGGAAACCTGAAAGGTAAAGCTAATATTGGAACAATTACTAAAAATGTCGTTCCCAGAATTTTGAAAGTCTGGAGGGGACCATAAAAATCTATAAGCCATTTAGCCAAAGGTGCAGTTACAAAAGGAGATAGCCCAAAACCTAATAAAGTTAAACCAACTGCTAATCCTTTTTTATCAGGAAACCATTTTGAAATTACTGCAATTGGAACTCCGTAAACTATTCCAACACCACCACCAGCAATTATCCCATATGTTATAGACAGCACATTAATATTCCAGGCATATCCCGATAAAATCCATCCAAGGCCAACAACTATACCGCCTATTATAATTGTTGTTTTAGGAGTATATTTGTCTATAAATCCTCCCGATATAAGCATTAAAATTGCATAGGATGCCAGAAACAACATATATGGTAACCCACTTTGAGTCGCGCCTATATTAAATAAATTTTCTAGAGGTTTCCTAAAAACACTCCATGAATATACTGTACCTAAACACATAAAGATGATTATCCCTAAAGGAATATATAGCCATCTGCCTTTTTCTGCCGCCATACCGAAAACTTTTATCTTTTTCATTTACTATCCCTCTAACAATTTTTTTTGTTTTCTCTATTTTCTCTTTTCACCAATCAAATAATTTTATCCAAGTAATATTCTGCCCCTTATCCCATCTATGGATTGTAATAAAACAAAAAACCAACATTTATCAGTCACTTACACTAATAAATGTTGGCTTACACTACGACTGGTATTTATAACCTTTCGTGCGGTCTTCCAACCTAATTTCTTAATTTCTCTTCTAGATCTTGGCTAACAGTTATTACAATTATTTTTTCACCGGTTTTCGTACTTACATCAGAATGTATACTTATTATGTCAATATCAATAATTTCTTTAATCAGTTTTGTAAAATATTCTTTTGCATTTTCGAATAACATGGTTCGGATCTTCTTTATTAATTCTACACCACTTTTATCTTCTGCTAATCTTTGCTCTGCCTGGCTAAGGAAGCCTTTTTGTCTTATAATAATCAAATCTTCAAAAATTCTCGTTCTTATCTGTTTAGGGCCTCTACCCATAAATTCTATTTCAAACTTAGTTACTATCTCACTAATCTTTGCTTCAATCTGCCCTTTCGTCATTTAAAACATCCTCAAATTATTTTTAAGTAAGAGTTATGTTTCATAAATATTAAGGAATAACATTGAAATGCTTTCGGCTAGTATAATTACCTTCCGTTTAGCCTTCCAATGTATAAAATATTCCAAAGTTATTTTGGCATACCTCGTCAAAAAAAGCAACCCTAAAATCTACCATCAAAAACTAAGATAATTTCAATTATGCAATTACAATTATGCAATTATGCGATACAATTGCGATATGGGGACGGTCCTCCTGTCGCATTTAGCTAACGTTTTTGAAGGAAAACCTCTAGTCGGTGTAGAAATGAAAAAAAGAGAGGTGTATATTTGTGAATGAAAACAAGTCTGGTGTAATTCTGTGGTACAAAAACAAGTCGGATTATTGTTTTAAGTTATATATATGAGGGGGAAATGATATGTTTAAAAACTATTGTTCTCTTTGCATAAGCGACAAAAGCCTGTGTGCATACTGTAAAATAATTTCAGGGCCACCCACCCACTTCAGAAAGAAGTGGAAAGAATCAGACATGACCTTAGAAAAATTAATCGAGATAAAGAAAAAGGGAGAAGAAAAGATAAAAATTAGAGGACAAGGGGTACGGTCGTGTTAGCGTCAACAATAATAAACGAGGGACTGTATCAAAAAAAAGAATAGGAGCACATTAGAAGAGAACGTCTAAGATTTTATCCAGTTGTGTGTAATCCACCAAATTTGTAACTCGTTAAAATATGTGTCTTACAAGGATCAGAAGCTGCTAATAGCCGATCTGAAGAACGCGTACCAGGCACTGACCCTGGAAGAAGCAGAATACAACTTTGAAGAGTTCAAAAAAAAAAATGGGGTAAAAAGTATCCTCTGGTAATTAGGGCCTGGGAACTCACTGGGATGAACTGACCACTTATTTCCGGTATCCGGTAGAAATCCGCCGAATCATTTATACAACAAACCTTATCGAGGGTTATAACCGGCAACTTAGAAAAGCAACCAAGACGAAAACGGCTTATCCGACCGATGATGCCTTAAGAAAAATTGTCAATCTGGCAACTATGGATATCAGTAAGAAGTGGACTATGCCAGTAAAAGACTGGAACACTGTTATGGCTCAGTTTATCCTGCAGTTTATCCTGTATTATGGTGACCGATTAACCGAAAAAATGGCTATTTGACTGAAAAATTGGGAATGCTAAGGCTATTATGGGGGCAAGAGGAAACAAAGCTGATGATTTGGAAGAGTATGTTCTGAGAGCAGCAAATTTAAGAAAATTCTTGGGATAATATCAGAATGGAGTTAAAGTTAAAAGATGAGGAGGTTAGAGAGATGCAACCACTTATTTCCGTTATTATGGGGAGCAAATCAGATTGGCCGATAATGAAGGAAGCATGTCTGATTTTGGAAGAATTAGCGATTCCCTACGAAAAAAAAATAGTATCCGCCCACCGTACTCCAGATTGGCTGTTTAGTTTTGCCGAAAGCGCCCCGAAGCGGGGAATCAAACTAATTATTGCCGGGGCTGGGGGAGCAGCTCATTTGCCTGGCATGGTTGCCGCCAAGACGATTCTGCCTGTTATCGGCGTGCCGATACCGACCACACATCTCCATGGCATGGATTCCCTGCTGTCTATTGTGCAAATGCCGGCCGGGGTACCGGTAGCCACCGTGGCTATCGGTGCCGCCGGGGCGAAAAACGCCGCCCTTTTAGCAGCGCAAATCATTGCTTTACATGATGAGGAGCTTGCCGGAAGGCTTGATGCCCGCCGGGACAAGGCGGCCCGACAGATCCTGGAAACTGAGGAGTGGTCTTGAGATGCTTATGAAGACGGTCCTGCCCGGGGCCACCATCGGTATCCTGGGAGGTGGCCAATTGGGCAGAATGCTGGCTTTCGAAGGCAAAAAGATGGGTTACGGTATTGTCTGTCTGGATCCCAACCCTGATTCTCCCTGCGGCCAGGTGGCTGATGACCAGATTGTGGCCCCTTTAGATGATCTGGCAGCGGCGGTCAGGCTGGCTGAGAGAGCGGATGTACTGGTATATGAATTTGAAAACATTGATGTCCGGGTGGTTGAAGAACTGGAGAAAAATTATTATCTCCCGCAGCAAAGCCGTATTTTGGCCATTACCCAAAACCGCATTGAAGAAAAGATGCAATTGCAAAAAGCAGGTTTTCCCGTTGCATCCTTCCGGATAGTCAAAAATCCGGCCGAACTGGAACAGGGGATAGCGGAACTGGGTTATCCCTGTTTGCTGAAATCTGCTCGGGGGGGATATGACGGTAAAGGGCAGTTGGCACTAGGTGGTCCCGAAAACTTAAAAATTGCCGTAGAAATGCTGCAGTCCGCCAACGGGGAATGGGTTTTGGAGAAAAAGATTGTCTTTACCCATGAGGTTTCCGTTATCGTGGCCAGAAAGGCAACCGGTGAAATGGCAGTCTATCCAGTGGCGGAAAATATCCACCGGGAAAATATACTTCATATGACTGTGGTGCCAGCCCGGGTGCCCCTTCAGGTGGAAATGGATGCTATCGCCTTGGTAAAGGAGATTGCTCAGAGTTTCCAGGTGGTAGGCCTGTTGGCGGTAGAGTTTTTCGTCACCCCCGAGGGTTTGCTGATTAATGAGCTGGCACCACGGCCTCATAATTCAGGACACTTCACTTGGGATGCCTGCTGGACATCCCAGTTTGAACAACTAATCCGGGCAGTCTGTGGTCTTCCTCTAGGGTCCACCCAATTATTGATTCCTGTGGTGATGGTGAATATATTGGGAACCAACCTGCCTCGGGTACTAAAAGAAGTCCCCAATTTTCCGGAAAATTGGAAAATACATTTATACGGGAAACGCGGCAACCTGGAGGCAAGGCGAAAAATGGGTCACCTGACCATTAAGACCGACCAACCGGACCAAGAAATTACCCGGATA